>REDX01000142.1 GCA_007695355.1 Planctomycetota bacterium | reverse complement strand
TGAGGGCGGTCTTGAACTCGCGTGGGCCATGGGGATCGGGATTGAGGTCAAAGGCTGGGGCCAGCCGCCAGGAGCCCCCCTCCACATGCAGTAAACCATGGTTGTGAAGGTGGTCATCGGTATTGGTGATGGCGGCCATAAACAAGAGTCGGCGGAATAAATCGCTGACGTGATTGGCAAAGGGATCGGCGCCATGGCGGCGGAGGACTTCCACCAGATCATCGTAGGTGGGATCTGGCCCGGCGCCCTCGCCCAAGGCAGCAGCTGCCGAGCAATAGCCCAGGCGGGCGCCGTCCGCATCGCGATCAAAGCGGCGAATGACCGCCGCGATGCGCTGGTCATCCACGGCGATGGCGCGGAAATCGGGCACCTCAATGCCGCATTGCCGGGCCAGGCTCAGCGCCACTAATTCCCAGGCGCAGATGGGCCCTTGATCGCTGACACTGGGGAATTTGGCCAGCCACAAAGTTCCCTGTTCATCACGCATGCTGCACTTGGGGCGCAGCCCACCCAGGGAGCTGCCGTGGCCCCGCAAATAGGCCAGATCCTGGGCCGTTTCGCTGTCCTCTTCGATGCGGCGAATGGCGTTGGCGGTGAGGGTGATATCAATAATGGGTGGCACCCGATGAACACCCTCGGCCCGCTGAGCCAAAAAGCTGCCATCGGGGCCCTGAAAGCGCAGAGCACCCAGGCGCGTTTCATCATCGATGGCCAAAATATGGTCAAGGGGATCCAGGCGCGGCTGCAGTTGCGGATTATCTTGGCGCCGCTTACGCTGCTCACGCACAATCACCTGTCGGGCAAAGCCATCGGGAATGCAGTCGGCCAAGACTGGGGGCACCCCAGGGGGGCGCTTGGCGTTTCCATACACATCCAGACCACGCTCAATACCGGGAACCACATCCCAGCCCCCGGCCACCCAATCATCATCAGGGGCCAGCCACCAGGGCCGGCCCGGCTTGTCCGGTTCTACCGTGAGCACCGCCACCGGCATGTGCTCATCCCCCCAGCGAACGGTATACTTCATAGCTCATCCGGGGGGTTAGGCTTGGGCGAGGGCTTTTGAGGGGGCTTGCGCGGATGCACCCGCTTGGGCAGGCGTTGATCCTCAAAGATGCGGGCAGCCGGATCGCTTCCTGGCGCCATTAACTGGGCCAGGCCTTCGAGCCGCCCCAATAATTGCAGCACCCGTGCCACCGCCCCAATACCCGTACCCGGCGCCCCTGCCTCAATGGCCTTCATGGTGGACAACGAGATGCCAGCCCGCTGCGCCAAGGAGGCCACCGTCCAGCGGCGCAGAATGCGCGCACGACGGATATCCGCCCCTAAGCCACCTAAGGCGTCCACAACTGGCTGCGGCAGATGCTGCTTCATAAAAGTAGTATTTCAATCTTTGATCAATGTAAAGGATGGAATAAAAGCCTTTATTTTAAGATGAAGGCGGCCTGACCACCCGCCCTTGGAACAACCGCATGCCCCCATTAGCCACCCATTAGCCATAAGGTACCCCCGCAACCCTCAGTTAGAGACCATAAAAAACGAGGGAAGATCAGGACGCACTAGCGAGACGATGGCAGCGATTGGGCAGACTGCAGTTATTGCCGCAAGCGAAACAATCTCCGCATTGCCAGCTGGGAACCAGGGCCACCATGCCGGCCATGCGCATTCGGGTACCCGCCTCCACCTCCAATCTAGGCCATGGCTTTGACTGCCTGGGAATGGCCTTAACCCTGGCCAATGAGATCACGGTGCTGGAGGGGCCGGCCCCGGCTGAGCTGCGCCAGGAGGGCCTAGAGCGCCTCTGCGGGGCGGTGCGCGAGCAGTGCCAGCAGGTCTTTGGCGGGCCCGCCCTGCCGGAGGTGCATCTGCAGATTACCGGCACCGTGCCCATCGCCCGCGGCCTGGGTTCCAGCGCCACGATTATTCTCGCCCTGGCGGCGGCCTACCAGCGCCTGGCCGGCCGCGATGAGGATCGCCAGGAATTGGTGCGCATTGGCTACGGCATCGAGGGCCACCCGGACAATGTGGCGGCGGCGGCCCTGGGCGGCTTTACCATTGCCGCCCATTTGGCCTCGGGCCTGCGCTGTCTACACTTTCCGGTACCGGCGGAACTGGGCGTGGTGGTGGTAATTCCCGACTACGAGGTGGTTACCGCAGCGGCGCGGCGGGTGCTGCCCGAAAGCCTGAGCCGCGAGGAAGCGGTGCGCGGTTGGCAGCGCGCCAGCCTGATTAGCGCCGCCCTCGCCTCGGGTCAGCCAGCGGCCCTGGTCGACTGCTTTCAGCAGGCCTGGCACGAGCACTACCGCGCCGAGCTCAATCCCGAACTGGAGGGCCTGCGCGCCGCCGCCGGGGCCGCCGGGGCCTGGGGCACCTTTCTTTCCGGTTCGGGCTCCACCATTCTCAGCCTCTGCCCGCACAGCCGCGCCGCCGCCATCGCCGAGACCCTCAGCGCACACCTACGGGCCAAGGGCACCAGCGCCCAGGTCCAAGCCTGTCAGGCGGATAATCAGGGCCTGTGCTGGCTGCCCGACTAAGGCCAGCGGTTCCCCCTTGCGATCCAGCTGTAAACTCCCCCCCTTCCCACCCGTCTCCCTGCTGAGGTCTGCCCATGTCCCGTTCTTGGTTTCGCGATGCCATCACCGGCGAAGGTCACTGGTCTTTGGATGAGGTGATCTACCGCTCGCCAGCGGGGAATCTCCTAGAGGTGGTGCACGATCTCAGCTCGCTCAAGGCCCAAGGCCCGGACAAGCTCAAGGCACTGTGGGATAGCCGCTGGGGCCCGCGCACGCCGACGCCCTTCCATTCCGGGATTTGGGGCAAGAAAGAGCTGGTGCTGCCGGACATTCCCGACGAGCACGTGGTAACATTAGATGAGGGCCATAGCAGCTTGCTGCCCATGGGCCGCTATGCCGAAGGGCTGGGCCTGGACAGAGAGCAGCTGCTGATCAAGCAGTGCGGCAATAGCCATAGCGGATCGTTTAAGGACCTGGGCATGACGGTATTGGTGAGCCAGGTCAATCACCTCATCCGCTCCGGCAAACAGGACTTTTTGGGCGTTGCCTGCGCCTCCTCCGGCGACACCTCAGCGGCCTTGGCGGCCTATGCCGCCGCAGCGGGGATTCCGGCGGTGGTGCTCTTGCCAAACGCGAAGGTCTCGCCGGCGCAGTTAGTGCAGCCCCTGGCCAATGGCGCCCTTACCCTGGCTTTGGATACGGATTTTGATGGCTGCATGAAGGTGGTGCGCGAGCTCACCCATGATGGCCGCCTCTATTTGGCCAACTCCATGAATAGCCTGCGCATCGAAGGCCAGAAAACGGTGGCCATAGAAATTATTCAGCAACTGGGCTGGGAAGTACCGGAGTGGATCTTTATTTCCGGCGGCAACCTCGGCAATACCGCCGCCATCTATAAGGGCCTGGAAGAGCTCTTAGAGCTGGGGGTGATTGGGCACATGCCCAAGCTGGTGTGCTGCCAGGCCGCCGCCGCCGATCCCCTCTATCGCTGCTTCCAGAATGGCTGGCGGGGTTTCCAGCCGGTGGTGGCGGCTGCCACCCAGGCCTCGGCCATTCGTATTGGCGATCCGGTATCGGTGCCGAAAGCGATGAAGGGCCTCATTGCCCACGGCGGCGAAGTTGCCCATGCTTCGGAGAGCGAGCTGGCCGAAGCCTGCGCCCGGGCCGATGCCGCTGGCTTTTTCACCTGTCCGCACACCGGCGTTACCCTGGCGGCGGTAGAGCAGTACGCGGCGCGCGGCGCCTTTGCCGCCAGCGATCGCATTGTCGTCATTAGCACCGCCCACGGCCTGAAGTTTGCCGAAACCAAAGCTGCTTACCACGGCAATAAGCTGGCCGATGTGCAGCCCGAACGCGCCAATCAGCCCCAGGTCCTCAAGCCCAGTATCGATGCGGTCTACGAAGCGGTGGAAGCCCATCGCCGGAGCCGAGAAGGCTAAAGCTATGGCGCTGTGCCTGCGATGCTGCCTGCTGCTGCTGGTGCTGGCCCCAGGCTGGCACCTATTTTCCGCCGAGGGCGATCGTATCAGCACCCACTTCGCCAATGAGCGCATGGGCAGCGTCAGCGGGCTCATCGGCACCGTCCTCGACCTGGATATCCTGCCCGATGCCAGCAGCCTCGAGGGCCCGGGGCTGTGGCTGACCCTGCACGAAGCCCCCATCGGCGCCGCCCTCCAAGCCATGGCCCATGCCAGCGACCGCTGGTGGTGGTTTGAAGCCGCGGCCTGGCGCTACCACCTCATTGCCCGCGATGCGGGCATGGGGGCCGGCACCTTAAGCGTCCGCTCTTATTCCTCATCCATGCGCAACCGCCACGATTTGGAAGTGGTGGTGCGCCAGATTATGACCCCCTGGCTGGGCCGCAGCGGCAGCGGCCTAGCCTCCATCCCCTGGACCGGCCAATGGACGGCAACCCTGCCGCCACCCGGCCATGAGCAGCTCACCCAAGTATTGGCCGCCCTCGAACAGGGCCAGTTGATGGTGCCATCGCCCCGGCCCCTGCGCGATATCCCCAGCTTTGCCGAAGCGGACCAGCACCACAATCTGCCGCCGGTGCGCAGCCGCCGCTGGGCCCAGGTGATGATCGACCAGGCCCAGGCTCTGCAGGTTTCCCTCAGCGTCTCGCCCAGCGTCGCCGCCCTGCCGCTGGCCGAGCGAGCGATTGAACTCCAGGTCCACAGCGTCGCCGCCTTCGCCCGCCACCTGCGCCAGCAAGGCTTTACCGCCGAATGGGTGGACGGTGTCCTCTGCGTCGATTTGGCCGCCATCGCCCGCCGCGCCCACCCCCTCCTGAGCCGGCGCTTAATCGTTCTGCCCATCCCCCAGCTCACCGCCAGCCACGATGGCGCCCTGATCAGCGCCGGCCTTCAGCGGGCAACCGCCAGCATTGGCTGGCACGAGCCCGAGCGGGTGTGTATTTTCGTCGCCAATCCCGACCGGCTGATGATTGCGGTGGAAGAAAACGCGGTCTCCATGATCCTTGATGCCCTTGACCACTTTGAACGCCACGGGCGCTGGCGGACCTCCCATGAATAGACAGGCCGTGGCCCCCTGGCAGCTGCCCGCCCTCGGCATTCGCGATGCCCTGCTGCGACGCTGCCAATTGCTGAGCCTGGGTGGCCATCTCCTCGCCATTCTCCTCATTCTCGGCTGGGACAGCCTGCTCTCCTGGCTGCAGCGAGAGCCAACTATCCTCCCCGCTTCGCAAAAACATGAAGCCCCGCCCACCCGCATTGTCTTTAGCCAGGAAGCGGTGGCGGCGATTGAGCCGGGCCTCCTCCCCGCCCTGCCCGATCTGCCGGCGCCAACAAGCGATGAAGGCCCGGCCCTGCGCCCGCTTTTAGACGAAGACCATCGCCTTGGCCGCGGCGCCGGCGATGCCGGTGGCGAGGGCTCGGCCATTGAAAGCGTGCAGCTGCCACCGGCCATGGCCCTGCCCCTGCCCGAGGAAGGCCCGCGCGGGGGCGGCATGGATCAGCGGGAAACCCAACTCCGCCAAGAGCAGGAAGCCAATTATTTCCTCATGGGCTTTCTGCTGCGCAAGTACCGCAGCGATTGGAAACCGATCTATGGGGACCGGCTGCCCCGGCGCACCTTTGTCCTCTGGATTGAGCACGACCGCAGCCGCATTGTAAGCGCCGACTTTGCCCGCGGCTCTAGCACTGGCATTCCAGAACTAGACCGCGCCATTATCGCCTGGCTGGTCGAAGATAATGCCATCGACCTCTCCCCCCTGCGCCACTCGCCCAACCGCCTGCCGATGACGGTGGACCTTTACCAGGCCCATCGCTGAACGGCCTCGGCGGGAAATATTGATGGGGCCAGCGCCGGCCGAGGGCTCATTCGCCGCCCGTCTCTCGTCGCTCGCGGAATCGCAAGCGCGCGAAAGACGAGCGACGATAGCGCAGGGGCGCAGGACAGTCTTCATTGATCGCGGCAAGCGCGCCACCACAGCATGAGCCTTGCCCGTCGATAAGCCCTATTCGCCGGCATCGGTCCGGCGCAGGAAGACCCACACGTGGCCGCTGGTGCGGGCGCGGGGTCTGAGGCCATTGAGCTTGCCGGTGAGGGCGGCCTCGCGGGCCTGGGCGGCTTGGTATTCCTCGTTCTCACCGAGGGCCGCCTCTAGGGCTGCGTCCGTATCCGCCGGCGGGCCCCCATCCTGGCTGCGCAGCTCGCGCAAGGCCTGCCGGCGTAAAACCCGCAGACGGGTTTGCACCTGGGCAAGCTCCTGCTGCCATTCCGGAGAGCGCTCCAGATCCTCGGGGCTGGGTGATTGCGGTGGGTGGCGGCGGTAATCGCCGAGCAAAAGGTCCTGATGGCCATTGCCATTCCAATCCACCACATGCACTTTTACCCGGCTTCCCCGGGGGCCTTCGCGCTGGGCAGGGATAAGTAACTCCCCAGCCGCCAATACCGGCGGCCCCTGCTCGGCCTGGTTGGCATACCAGCGCACGCTGCCATCGCCGCAGCCGACGATCAGATCCAAACGGCCATTGCCATTCCAATCCACCACCACCGGCCCGGAGTCGCCGCCGGGGACGGTAAAGGGATGACCATCGGCGAGCACCCGCTCGCCTTCGGCAAAGCGCGGTTTGCTGGCACTGCCGACATTGCGATACCACCATACCTCGCCGCGGATATTGCCGCAGACCAAGTCCAGGAGTCCATCTCCATCCCAGTCGACGGCGTACACGGTGGTCGCGCTGCCGGGCTTTACCGGGCTGCCATCGTCGTGTAATAATTGCTGGGCCGGACCAAGGCTGCCGTCCTCAAGGCGGGGGAAGAGGGAGAGCTGTCCCGGCCACGAACCGGAAATGAGATCGCCGCGTCCATTACCGGTGATGTCCACAACCTGTGGAACAAAACCGACGCATCAACCGGCGCGTACTGCCGCCGGTGCACCATCCGCTTCGAGGTAGCTCCACTCGCGAAAACGCGGGGCACCGGGCTCTCCGACATTGGGAAAGAGCCGCACCCGGCCCTGGCCAAACTGGCCAACCAAAAGATCGGGCAATCCATTGCCGGTCATATCCGCCATAAACGGCGCAGCATGGCCAACGGGAACATCGATCGGCTCATTGCCAATCATGACCTTAAAGGGCTCCTCGAATTCAGCACTGGCCAGAGGCCCGATTAAGACCATGGCGGCAAGGAGGGATAGATAGCGTCGCATATACTGCTCCTAAAATACCGGTTGGGACATGGCGGCCGATACTAGAGGGACAATTATCTCGAGCAATGGTTTATAGGACAAAAAAGATGGCGGGGCCGGGAAAAGCCCATCGTCGGGGATCATACATCCCATGGCTTCGCTTGGCGCTTCGTGGCCTGGGCTTGCAGCGCGGTGATTTGCGTATCCCCTCATCTGCCCTTGATCTGAATTTCTGAGATGCATAGTCGCGGCTGTGATCCGTCACCTTGCCCGCCTGCGTTTTTTCGCCGCAGCCCTGTTCTGCGGCCTCATACTCATGCTTTGCTTGGTCCCCCGAGCTGGGGCCGAGGAGGGCGGGGATGGGCTGCCGCTGTGGTTTTTCTATCATCCTGGCTGCGGCCACTGCGTCGATGCCCTGCGCGCCATGCGGGCGGCACAGGCCCATTTCGGCGAGGCCATTGCGCTCACCCGCATTGATACCAGCCGTGGCGATGGCGCTGCCCGAATGATGGCCATGCTCGACCAGTACGGCTGGGAAGGCCTGGTTATTGAGCCCCTCAATCTCTTTAGCCCGCGCCAGCATTTAGCCGGGGGCCCGGCGATTATCGCCGGCTGGCAGGAGATGATTAGCGCAGAGCTGGAAAATCCTGAAGCCCTGGGACCACTGCGCCGCAGGGCCGGCGAAGAGGATGCCGCCAGCCGCCGCCTGGGCTGGCTGGCGATTAGCCTCGCCGCCCTCGCCGATAGCGTTAATCCCTGTGCCTTCGCCACCATTGTTATGCTGATAAGCCTGCTGGTTGCCAGCGGTCGGCCCCGGGGCGAGGTGCTCAGCGGCGGGCTGGGCTTTGCCGCTGGCGTCTTCGTTGCCTATTTGGCCATTGGCCTGCTGCTGTACGGGGTGCTTCAGCAACTCCGCCACCTCTATCTGCTCTCCGATCTGATTTCGTGGCTTGCCTTCACCATCTGTATCGTTGGGGCCCTGGTTTGCTGCTGGGATGCCTCCCTTTCCTGGCGGCAGCGCCGGGCCGGCGAAATGCTGCTCAAGGTGCCGAAGCGGCTGCGCCACCGCATGACCAGCCTGATGCGCCAGGGCCTCTCTGCGCGCTCGATCTGCGCCGGCGCCTTTGTTGCCGGGGCCCTGGTCAGCCTGATTGAGAGCCTGTGCACGGGGGCGGTCTACTTCCCGGTGATCGCCGGCCTAGTGCACAGCGGCAATGTCGAAGCCCTAATCAAACTCCTGTGGTACAATTTGCTCTTTATCCTGCCCATCCTCCTCATCGTCATCGGCGCTTACTTCGGAATGGGATCGCAGACCCTGGCCGGCTGGGGTAATCGCTGGTGGGGTCTGACCAAGTTTCTCCTGGCGCTGGTCTTCCTGCTGATGGCCTGGTGGCTGTGGCAGGGCTTAAACTGGCCACCCGGGGATCGCGCTGGGGCAAGTTCTTCCGCAGCTGCAGAGCCCCTCGGAGTCACTCGATGACAGCATCATCTTAGCCCTTTACTTCCTTATCTATGCCTACCATAGCCAGCCCCCGCCAAGGTGATCGCGTCCGCCTTTAAACCTTAAGATCAAGACCTCGCGGGGATCCGTCCCCCGTGCTCCCCGCTCACTGCCCATGCACCTCCAAACAGGAAAGCAGTTCACGATGCAAGATTCGTCCAGCCCCGAGGCCGCCATCGCCCGCCTGCGTGCATGCTACGAGGCCCTGCGCGCCAATATTTCCAAGGTCGTGGTGGGCCAGGATGAGGCCGTGCGCCTCCTCGCCACCGCCATGGTCTGCGGCGGCCATGTCCTTATGGTGGGCGTGCCCGGTTTGGCCAAAACCCTGATGGTGAAAACCTTGGCCAAATCCCTGGGCTGGCAGTTCAATCGCGTGCAGTTCACCCCCGATCTCATGCCTTCGGATATTACCGGCACCGAATTACTGCAGACCACCCCCGATGGTGAGCGCCGCCTGGTCTTTCACCAGGGCCCGATTTTTGCCAACCTGGTCCTCGCCGATGAGATTAATCGCACCCCGCCCAAGACCCAGGCCGCCCTGCTGGAAGCGATGCAAGAGCGCATGGTGACGGTGAGCGGTCAAACCTACCCGCTGCCGGCGCCCTTTGTCGTCGTCGCCACCCAAAACCCGATCGAGCAAGAGGGCACCTATCCCCTGCCCGAGGCCCAACTCGACCGCTTTTTACTCAGCGTCCACCTTGATTATCCCAGCCGCGAGCAGGAGATCGATATCGCCGCCATGCCGACGCGGATGAAGATTCCCGAGCTGCCCGCGGTGGCCGGGGCCGATGACTTCCTCGGCTTTGCCGATATCGTCGATCAGGTGCCGGTGGCGCGACCGGTGCTCGCCTATGCGGTGGCCCTGGTCACCGCCACCCGGCCAGCCGACGACAGTGCCGATGCCTTCGTCCGCAAGTATGTCCACTGGGGCGCCGGTCCCCGCTGCTCCCAGTTTTTGATTACCGCCGCCCGCGCCGTGGCCCTGCTTGACGGTCGTCCCAGCCCGGAAGTACGGGATGTGCAGGACGTCGCCCTGGCGGTAATGCGCCATCGCATCGTTCCCAATTACAATGCCCTGGGTGAAGGGTTGGAGAGCAAGGATATTATCGCCCACCTGCTTAAGCAGGTGGGACAACCGGCCGCGGTCTGAAGGCTCTGAAAGGTTCAGTATGCCGGCTGCATTCGATCACCCCTATCTTGATCTGGCGCGCATGGAAATGCTGCGGCGCTGCCGGCTCTTGCCCCGCGGCACCGCCGAGGGCAGCTTTGCCGGCCCCCATCGCTCGCGCTTCCGCGGCACCGCCGTCGAATTTGCCGATTATCGCCAGTACGTCCCCGGCGATGATATTCGGCTTATCGACTGGAAGGTGGTGGCGCGGGCGGATAAGTATTACATTAAGCTCTACGAGGCTGAACGTAATCTGCTCAGCCATCTGCTCATCGATAGCTCGGGTTCCATGGAATACGCCGGCGCCGTCACCCGCACCGAAAGCAAGCTGGCCTATGCCAGCCGCCTCGCCGCTGCCCTCGCCTATCTGGTGGTGGACCAGGGCGATCAGGTGGGCCTCTCCCTGTGCAGCGACCGCCTGCAGGATCATCTGCGCGCCGGGGCTGGCTGGACCCACCTCGCCGCCCTGGTGGCGCGCCTGGGCCAGGCCAAGGCCAGCGGGGATACGGATCTCGGCCACTGCATGGGGGAGATCTTTAGCCGCAGCAGCAAGCGCGGGGTGGTGGTTATTTTTTCCGATTTCCTGGGTATCGACGAGAGCTTTTGGCGCGGCGTCGATCTCTTTCGGCGCACCCACAATGATGTGCTGCTCTTCCAAGTCCTGCACCCTGAGGAGTTAGAGCTGCCGGAGCTCAGCGTTGCCCGCTTTATCGACTGCGAGGGCAGCGGCGGTTCCTTTACCGCCGAGGTGGATGTGGTGCGCCAGTCCTACGCCGCGGCGATCAAGGCCCACCTCGATCTGGTGCAGGCCGGCGCCGCCACCCGCGGCTGTGAATACTACCTCGCGCGCACCGACTTCGATCCCTATCCCTTCCTCAAGAGCTGTCTATTGGGACGGGTTCGTTAAAGGACGCATTGATGCCCCTGGTCGTCTATCCCTTGATGCTCATTGGCCTCCTGGCAGCGGCCCTGCCGGTGCTCATCCACTTCCTGACCCGGCCCAAGCCGGTGGCCCTGCGCTTTCCCGCCTTTCGTTTGCTGCTCGATGCCGGGGGCGGACGGCAGGCCCTCGACCGCCTGCGCACCATTATCCTGCTCTGCCTGCGCTGCCTCGCCCTCATCGCCCTGGTACTGGCCTTTTCCTGGCCCCTCTGGCAGCGCGGGGGCCAGGCCGCCCCAGAGCAGAGCCAGCGGGCGGTGGTGATCGTCGATGCCTCGGCCAGCATGGGAGCCACCCAAGGCGGCATCCCCCTCTTTACCCAGGCCCGCTCCCAGGCCGCCGATTACCTCACCCGGCTTGAGCGCGGAAGTTCGGCGGCGGTGATTCTCGCCGCCGCCCGGCCGCAGCCCATCCTTCCCGCCCTCTCAACCAATCTCGCCGCCCTGCACGAGGGTCTGCGCGAGGCCACCGTGACCTACGAGGGCGTTGATCCCGCCGCCGCCCTTTCCCTGGCTGCGCAGATGCTAGAGGGCTCGGGGCGGATTGTGGTGTTTAGCGATCTCCAGCGCAGCAATTGGGGGGCGGTGGATTTTAGCCAGCTCGGCTCGGTGCAGGTGGATATTCGACCGGTCAGTAGCGAAGCGGTGGAGAATGCCGGAATTACCCATATTTCCCTGCGCCCCAGCCATCCGGTGGCCGGCGAGACCGCCACCGTCGAGGTAAGCATCTTCAATGCCGCGCCCCGCGGCCGCGAGCTTAGCGTGGTACTGGAAACCAGCGGCGCCTCTTTACGGCGGCAGGTGGCGGTGGGCGCTTATGCCTCAAGTCAGGTCTCCTTTTCCATCGGCCAGCCGGCGGTAGGCGTGCATCCCGGCGAGATTCGCCTAGAGCCCAGCGATGCCATGCCCAGCGATGATGTCCGGCGCTTTGTCCTGAGCGTGGCGCCGCGGCTGGAAGCCCTGGTGGTCAGCGATAGCCCCTTGCACGAGGCCGCCAGCGGCGCCGCCTTTGTCGCCCGGGCCTTCGATCCCCTGAGCGATGGCCGCAGCGGCATCCGCGCCCAGCGCGCCCAGGCCCAGGCCCTGGATCGCCAACAACTGGAAACGGCGGCGGTCATCGCCCTGGTGCCGCCGCTCCATCTGCCCGGCGAGGTGGCCGCCCTGCTCGCCCGCCGCTTGGCCGATGGCATCGTGCTCTTTGTGGTCTGCGATGGCCGCGAGCGCGGCGATGGCCACCAGGCCCTGGCCCAGGTCATCGGCGCCAGCGAAGGTGCCCTCAATCTACCCTGGCATCCCGGCGAGGCCCAGCGCCACGCCGAGGGCCAGGCGCCACTGATTCAGGGCCTGCCGCGGGGGCCGCTGCGCGCCTTTACCGGCCTGGATGAACAGCCCTTCGCGCCCCTGCGCATCCACCGCTATCGCCAGGGTCAAACCGCCTCCGCCCATGCCGAGGCCACCTATCTGCGCCACGCCGATGCCAGCCCGGCGCTGCTGGTGGAACCGTTTGGCCGGGGCGGCCTGGTGCTGATGAATATGCCGGTGGAACCAGAACTGAGCAATCTCGTTGGCACCCCCCTTTTCCCCGCCCTGCTCCACGAATCCCTGCTCTATCTGCGCAGCCAGGGGGAAGCGCCCCAGGCCTTCCCCGGCCGCAGCTGGTCGCTGCTGGTGGACCATGGGGGGACGGAAGACATTCGCGTGCGGGCCCCCAGTGGCGCCCCGGTGGAAAGCCAGATTCTCGCCCGCGGCCGGCAAACCCGCCTTGCCCTGCCACCGGTGGCCGAGCCGGGGCTGTATGCGGTGCAGGCTGGCGATGAGCTGGTGGGCTATGGGGTGGTAAACCTGGATCCCCGGGAGAGCGATACCCGGCCCATTGCCGCCGTCGACCTCATCGACCCCGACGGCGAGACCCCGGTCTTCGTCTACGAGGATGATCGCCGCCTCGCTCTGGCCGGCCGGCCAAGGGTGCTGTGGCCCTGGCTATGGGCCCTGGCGGCGGCTTTCTTGGCCCTGGAGATGCTGCTCACCGCCTGCTGGCGCCGGCGGCAGCCGGGAAGGGAGGGCCGGCGATGAACTGGATGTGGTTGCCACCCTGGGATCAGGGCCTGATTGCGGCGGCCCTGGTCGGCCTCGCCGGCCTGGCGGTTCTGCGCGCCTGGCGGGAACGCCAGGGCCTGCCCCGGCCCATTGCCCTGGCCTGCTTAGCCCTGCGCCTGGGAGTGATTTGCTGCCTCGGCTTTATCGTCCTCAATCCCACCGCGGTGCGGGCCGAGCGGGCGGTGGGCAAGCCCACCCTCGCGGTGCTCCTCGATACCTCCCAAAGCATGGAGGTAGAAGATGTGGGTGGGGTATCCCGTTTTAGCGCCGCCACCCAGGCCCTGAGCGCGGCCTGGCCCCGGCTCAGCGAGCACTTCCAGCTCGATCTGCGGGGTTTTGACCGCCAACTCAGCCCCCTCAGCCTCGAGGGCCTCGACGGGCAGCGGCCCCAGGGCCAGGGCACCAATATCGGCCTCGCCCTCAGCAGTCTTATCGACGAGCAGGCCCATCGCAGCCAGCAGGCCGGCATTCTCCTCATAAGCGACGGCCGGGAGACCCACCCCGGCGCCCCCGAGGCGGCGCGCCTGGCCCTCGCCCGCGGGGTGCCGATCTGGACCGTGACCACCGGCGACGAAGTGGATCATCGGGATATTTGGGTGGAGGCCTCGGGCAGCGAAGTGCTGGCCTTTGCCGGCGAAACCGTGGCCATTGCCGCCACCGTGCATCAGGTGGGCTTTGATCACCGCATTATCCCGGTGGAGATCCAGGATGAGGACGGCACGGTGCTGGAATCCCTAGAAGTCGCCCCAGGGGCCGCGGGCATGGCCACCGTCTCCGCCCGGGTCAGCGCCCCCGAGCGGGGCGAGCGCAGCCTGCGGGTGGTGGTGCCGCCCCTCGCCGGCGAGGCCGATACCAGTAATAATCAGCGCAGCATTCACCTCCGGGCGGTGCCCGGACCGGTGCGGGTACTGCTGCTGGAGGGACAGCCCCATTGGGATAGTAAGTTCCTGGTGCAGAGCCTCTCCAATCACCCCACGGTGCGCCTGCACGCCTGGTATCGCCTGGGCGATGAGCGCACCTTTACCCTGATCGAGGGCTCGGACCCCGCCGCCACCCAGCAGCCGGGCTTCCCCGAGAGCTACGAAGCCCTCAGCGCCTACGATGTGGTTATGCTTGGCCGCGGCAGCGATGGCCTGCTCTCCAGCGAGCAGCTGCAGATGCTCACCAACTTTGTCGCCGACCACGGTGGCAGCCTGGTATTCCACCGCGGGCGGCCCTACGATGGGCGCTCGCCGGAACTGGCCAATCTCGAACCCCTGCTCTGGGGCCAGGGTTCTGTGGGCAATACCCCGCTGCGCCTGAGCGCCGCTGGCCAGCTGGCGCCGATCTTCGATCTCGACCCCAGCCTGAGCCCCCAGGAAGCCCTGGCCCGTATGCGGCCCCTCGATCGAGTTGAGCGCAGCCGGGGTTTGAAACCCCTGGCCACCGCCCTCGCCCGGGCCGGCGATGGCGATGCCGAGCAGGCCCCGGTGGTGGTCGCCTGGCAGCCCTTCGGCCAGGGGCGGGTGGTCACCGTCAATGCCGGTGGGCTGTGGCGCTGGGGCTTCCACGGCCAGCGCAATGAATTCGACGAGGTGGTGTATGATCGCTTCTGGTCGGGCATGCTGCGCTGGCTGCAGGCCGGCGGCGATTTCCTCGCCGGCTATGATGTCGCCCTGCGCGCCGAACGCCGCCTGATTGGCGATGAGGAGGCGCTGCGGGTGGAAGTGCGCTCGCGGCTGGGGCCAGAGCTGCCCTACCGCCCCCTACTGCGCCTGGTGGACGGCGATGGCGCGGTGCTGGAGGAGGTTGAAGGGGCGGCCATTGAGGGCGGTCGCTACCGCGCCTCCATGGGCCCCTTCCCCCCCGGCGCCTATCAGCTGCAGCTGCACAGCTCCCATGGCCATCCCGAGCTGTTAGAACAGGCGATTACGGTGGTCAGCTCCTCCCGCGAGCTGCGCAATCTCTCCGCCGACCCCGATCTCATGGAATCGCTGGCACTATTGAGCGATGGTGCTAGTCTCGACCTTGCATCCCTTGGGAGGCTGCCGCAGCTGGTGCAGCAATGGCGTCAACGCCAGGAAATTGCCGACCGCCGCGAACCGCTGTGGGTCAGCAGCTGGCTCCTGGGGCTGATGCTGGGGCTGCTGGCCGCCGAGTGGTGGCTCCGTCGTCGAGGAGGACTGCTGTGAAGCCACCGTCGCCAGCCATCCTGAGCGCCCCCCGTCGGCGCCTGATGCCGCTGCTGCTGCTGCGCGCCGTGGCCGCCATTTGGAGCGCCGGGGCGGCCCTCCTGCTGCTCCTCTTTATCGTCGATGCCACCCTCATTCTGCCGCTGGCCTGGCGGGCCCAGGCCGGGGTCCTCCTGCTCTTGGCCGGGCTCATCGCCCTGGCACTCAGCCTACTGGGCCTGCGCCAACTCCAGGCCCGGCGTTTGGCCAGCCAGCTGGAGCGCCAGCAATCCCAACTCGGCTCGGCCCTGAGCAATGCGGTGGCCCTCGAACAGGCCGCCGGAAGCACGGCCCTCAATGAGCACCTGCGTCAGCAAGCGGTGGCCTATGGCCGCGCCCAGGCCGCCCGGGCCCAGATTTGGCCCCTGGCCCGTCCCAGTGTGCTGGCCACCGCCGCCCTCGCCGGTCTGCTCCTGCTGTGGTGGCTGCTCTCGCCGCTGCTGGCCAAGGATATGATGGCCGCCCTATGGCCGCGCTTCCTCGATCCCCACGGCGACCACCCGCCCTATAGCCGACTCAGCCTCAGCATCCAGCCCGCCAGCGACGAGGTGCTCTACGGCGGCGCCTTGGAAGTCCGCGGCGAGGTTCGCGGTGGGGCGGTGGACCGCCTCTATCTCTTCGCCCGCGGCGCCGACGGAGAAGAGGCCAGCCAGACGGTGATGTTCCGCAGTCCCGATGGCAGTTTTGTGCAAACCCTGACCAATATCCGCGAAGCGATGCAGGTGTGGGTGGGCGATGGCCGGGCGCGCTCACAGCGGCGCCTGGTGGAGGTTCGCCGCAGCCCACAAATCACCCTTTTGGAGGCGGACCTCAGCTACCCCGAGCACACCCGCCGCGAAGCCGAAAGCCGGGTTCTTGACGATCAGGAACTGCGCCTGCCACGGCGCAGCCAAATCCGCCTGCGGGTGGCCAGCAATCGGCCCCTGGCCGGCGGCAGTTTGCTGCTGCAGCCCCTCGCCGGCGGCGAGGCGGTGGAGTTGACATTAGCCCCCCATGCCGAGCAGGTGCACAGCGCCAGCACCCACTTCACCCTGCTTGAATCCATGGCCTATGAACTGCGCATTACCGATCAGGAGGGCCTGACGAGCCAGCATCCCCAGCGCGGCCGGGTGGTGGTGGAGGCCGATCGCCCGCCGCGCATCCATATTATGGAACCGGGCCGGGATGCGGTAAGTACCCCGCAGATGGCAATCCCCATCGAAGTCCTGGCGCGGGATGATTATGGCATCGAGGCCATTCACTGGCTGCGCAGTATTAATGGCAGCATCCACGATGTCGGGGTGATGGATCTCCAGGCCATCAATAACGACCCGGCGCGGGTGCAATCCCTGAGCGCCTTCGACCTCAAAGACCTGGGCCTACGCCCCGGGGATCGCATTGAGTACATTTTTGAGGCCGTGGATAACGATCCCGATGGCCCGCAAATCGCCACCAGCATTCCCTATGTCGTCGACATTATTTCCGAAGAGGCCTACCGCGCCGCCCTGCGCCAGCAGGACAACGAGGGCGGCGGCCTGATGGACGATTATCTCAACCTCGCGCAAACCGCCCAGCGCATGGAAGAGCGAGCCCGCGCCCTTGCCGAAGCCCTCGCCGGAGAAGCTGATGAAGCGGCCATAAGCGCCATGATCCAAGGCCTGGCCGAGGATTTCGAGCGTTATAGTCAGCAGCTTGACACCCTCGCCGAGCGCGCCATTGATAACCCCCTCTTGAGCGCCCTCGACCAGCGGCTGGCCGAGCTCCTGCCCGGCCTTGATGCCGCCGGCGAGGCGATTGCCGCCCTGCTCAATGCCGGCCCCGACATGAATCGTGCCGAGGAGGCCCAGAAGCTGGCCGCCGCCCTCGCCGATTTCGCCGTCCAAGCCGAAGCGCAGCTCTCCGAACCCGCCCGACACATCGATCGCCTCAATCAGCTCGCCCAAACCGCCCGTGCCCTCGATGGGATTATTGAAGAGCAGCTGCTCATCGCCCAGTGGTCCCGTCGCTTTCTCGAGGATCAGCAGAACGATGAGCGCTTGGCGCGCATGCAGCTCACCAGCCTCGCCGATCAGCAGCAGCGCCTCCTCGACGCCTTCCTAACCTGGCTTGAGGATCTTCAGGGGGCCATCGACGGGGTGCCCGATAATCCCGCCTACGATGCCCTGCTGATGCAGGCCCATGAACTGCGCGAGCGGCTGGCCAATGCCGGTGTCCAAGCCGAACAGGCCGCCGCCGCCGGCTACTTCGGCAGCCTTGCCGGCGACGAGGGCCATCTTGCGGCCCTGCGCGCCTGGCGCTTGCTGACCCAGGCCAAGCACAATGACGACGGCGATGATCTGCTGCAGCAGCTCTGCGAGGGCGCCGGCGAATGCCTGCGCCAGGTCCCCGGCCTGAGCGACCTGCCGGGGGAGGCCCTGGGCTCGCTGATGGATCTCCTCCATGGCCGCGGCCGCGGTGCCGGCGGGCCCGGCGAGGGCAGCGGCTATTCCAGTCTCAGCAGCAATCGGGCGGTCTATGGTCCGGACACCAGCGGCAGCCAGAGCGGCCGCGGCGATACCGAATCCGGCCAGGATCAGGGTCGCCAGCTGGCCCGCCGCAACGAAGACGCAGCTGATCCTGACCAGCGACAGGCCCACGAATCCCTGGGTGGAGTGCGCCTCCAGCCCGATCTCCCCTTTCCCCTCCACTACCGTTCCCTGGTTGGCGATTATTTCCGCGCCATCGCCGAAGGGGCCGGGGCCCAAAGCGGCCAATCTCCATTCTGAGTACCTAGGAGACATTTATGCGATCCTTCCTTGCAAGCTGTGGCCTAGTCTTCTTCGCCCTCGTCTTTATGGCCTCCGATGGGGCTGACCAGGGTCGCTCGGCGGCCGCGGGCATGAGCGGTGATGATTCCATCGCCGCCGCCAATCTGATCTATGCCGGCACCCGCTCCTCGGTCTGCTTTAGCGACCGCTTCCTGAGCGTGGCCGCCCAGCGCAGCACCATCAATGCCGCCCGGCGCTTTCAGGCGGTGCGCCTCGCCGACGAGGAGGTCTATGAATTCCCCTTCGCCATGATGACCGGCGAGGGATCTTTCAGCCTCACCGAGATTGAGCGGGAAAATCTGCGGCGCTACCTGAAACGGGGTGGATTTCTGCTGACCAGCGCCGGCTGTTCAAGCCGTGACTGGGACACCAGCTTCCGCCGCGAACTGCGGCTTATTTTCCCCGAATATAGCCTCGAAACCATTGCCGCCGATCACGAGATTTTTCGCACCGTTTTCACCATCCAAAACCTGGAAACGCGCCTCGGCAATACCACCCTCGAAGGCCTGCGCATTGGCGATAAAATCGTTCTCGTCCATTCCAAGGATGGGCTCAACGACACCGGCACCATGCACGGCTGCTGCTGCTGTGGCGGCGCTGAGATCCGCAATGCCCAGCAGGTGAATGTTAATATTCTCGCCTACGCCCTCATGCAGTGAGATCCCTATAATGACCATCGCTAACCCGTTTCCCGCCATCCCCTCCTGCGCCCTCGCCCAACCAGGGCGACGGGGAGGTATTATGGTGGTGGCGGTGGCAGCCACGGTCATCCTCGGGATTTTCCTCGCCCTTGCTGCGGCCATGGCCAGCGGCACCCGCTACCGCATCCCCGAGGCCGGCAGCGAAATGCGGGTGCTCTTCAGCGGCGAAAGCCTGGGCCGCATATTGCCCAATATGTGCGAGGGCTACCCCGCCGGAGGCCTGGAGTTTCGCGCCGGCTTCCTGGCCCAGCAGCGGCGGCCCTTTCTGCTTCTCGACACCGGCTGCCTAACCACGCCCGGCCCCGATGCCGCCCTCTGGGCCGAGGAAATCCTCAGGCAATTGGGGGAGATGGTCTACGATGCTGTTAATCTTGGCGAACACGAAGCCAATCTCGGGGCCGCGGAACTGGCCCGCTTGGCCAAGGTGGGGCCGCCCCTGGTCAATGCCAATGTCCGGCGGCTCGCCGATGACCAGCCGGTGGCACAGCCCTTTATCGTGAGCCGCCGCGGCGGCTATCGCAGCGCCATTACCGGTCTCGTCGATGAGGCCCTGGTGCGGGCCCCAGACCTGCGCGCCGAATCCCCCCACGAAGCCCTGGCGCGCCTGCTGCCGGCGATGCGCGAAGCCGCAGAGGTGCTGGTGGTGCTCGCCGACCTCGACCGCGAACAGGCCGATGCCCTGGCCCGGGATTTCCCCGAGTTGCATCTGATTTTGCACCGCTCGCGCAATAATACCCGCCTCCCCGAATCGGTGAATCGGGCGGTGGTGGGGGCAATCTATGGCGATCGCTATATCGCCGACACCACCCTTACCTGGGAGGGCCAGCGGCGACTGAGCGCCCGCACCGAGGCCACCGAACTCACCAGCCAAAGCGCCGGTGCAGCGCCCATCCAGAACATTCCCGAGGGCCTGCGGGTGAGCCCCGAGCGTATTGATTTTGGCCCCATCGCCGATGGTGAGCAGCGCCAGGCCCAACTCACCATCCACAATGATAGTTCTGGCTTGGTGCGCTTAAGCCGGGTGTTGAGCACCTGTGGATGCTTTGTTCTGGGCATCGAAGAGCAGGACATCGCCGCCGGTGCCCAATTAGAGATTACCGTCACCCTGCACGCCGTAGCCCTGGAGGCGAGCAACAATGTCTCCCTCTATCTGCAGCTTGAAGGGGCAGTAGAGGGCATGCTTATGGTGCCCGCCACCGCCCAAATCATTGCCAATGCCGAGGAGGCCGCCCTGTGACTTGGCTGCGCCTGGGCCGCTTCCTGGCCCCCTCTCTCCTCGCCCTGGCGGCGCTCCCGGCGGCCGAAGGCAATGACAGCAATGGCAGCAATGGTGGCAATGGCAGTAATGGCGGTGGCGATGGCTGGGCGCTGCCGGATTCACAAAGCCTGCTGCAGCGCCTCCACCTCTCCCTGGATGGCGCCCGGCTGGCGGCGGCTGAGGATCAGCAGCCCATTTTCGCCCTGATTATCCCCCCCGGCACGGATGGCCAATTCCGCCGCGCCTTCCTCAGCGCCGAAGCCTTAAGCCCCTATCAACCCCATCTGGTGCTACTGGGCGATGGCATGCGCCTCGGCGTAAGCCAGTTGCCGGCGCGCTTCCTCATTGCCCCCCAGGGCTATGTGATCGCCCGCCACGAGGGCTGGATGGATGTGGAAGCGCAGCAGGATTGGCTGAACCAGGCCTATGCTAGCCATAAGAGTGGCGCCTGGGAAGGCATGGGCCAGGCCCCGGGCCAAGAATTGAGCCTGCTCGAGCGCCTCGGCTCGCACCAGCCCCTGCAGCGCATGATCGCCAGTCAGGAAGTGATGAACGATCCCGCGGCGGCGGTTGCGGAGGTGCTCTCGGGCTTGAACCACGAACTCTTGGCGGTGCGCGTTGCCTGCGCCCGCCTGCTGCGTCGCCTCTTGCCGCCGCAGGCACCGCGGGTGGATGCCTGGGCCGAGGCCACCCAGCGCCAGGCCGAGGCCCAGCAGCTCAAGCAGTGGTGGCAGCAGCATGGCGAGTTTGCGGCGGCAGAGCAGTACCAGACCCTAGAGCCCGAAGCCCTGCCCGTAGTCGATACGGCGCTGCGCGATTTACGCAGCCCATCACCGCTCATCCGCACCCGCGCCATGACCACCCTGGCCCTCCTCGGACCAGGAGTCTTAGGCTCCCTAGACCTCGACTGGCCACCCGGCTATGAGGATAGCGCCCTCGCCGCTGAGGCCGTGCGTTGGGCCATTCTCGTCCCCCAGGCCCTGGAATCTCAATTAAGCGTGCGCGCCGATCTCATCCGCGGCAGCAGCCGACAGCGCCAGGAGGCCGCCCGCCGCCTGGGGGTTGGCGGTAGTCGGGCCCTGCCGGCCCTACGCGCCCTGCTTGCCGATAAGGATAGTTTAGTCCGCGAGAGCGCCCTCCACGCCCTCTCCGAAGTGGGGGGCCTGGAAAGCATCCGCGCCACCGCCAGCCTCTTGGATAGCACGGATGCCAATCTGCGCATGGTCGCCGCCCAGCAACTGGGCCAAACCCGCAACCCCCAGGCCGCCCGCCTGCTACGCGAGGCCACCGGCGACGCCGATGAAATGGTGGCGGTGGCCGCCATCGCCGCCCTCGAAGAAGCCCGTGGCAATTCCCATGCCGATATCCTGCAACAGCGCCTCAGCGATCCGCGCTGGCGGGTGCGGGCGGCGGCGGCCAAGGCCCTCGGCGATATGCGCGCCCAGGATGCCAGCGCCAGCCTCATCGCCGCCCTCGACGATCCCGATCACTTCGTTGTCCGCGAAGCCCTCAATGCCCTCGCCCGACTGCGCACCCAGCCCAGCACCGAGCAATTGAGCGCCGTCGCCGCCCGCGTGCCCGATCTCGCCCCGGCGGTGCTGACGCCACTGATTCGGGAACTCAACCGCCGGGCCCATGGCGAGAATCAGCGAGTCCTCCACCAGATCTACCAGGATAGCCCGGTCCACGCCCAGGTGGCGGTGTGGAATGCCATTGCCGATCTCAGCGGTCAAATCCGCCACGATGGCCACTTCCATCAGCTTTACGCCTGGGCCCTGAAGAGCGAGGATGCCGGCGTTCGCCAATCCGCTGCCCGCGCCCTCCTGCGCATGCCCCAGGATTTGGGCGATCGCCTCCTCGGCGCCTTCCTCCGTGATCCCGCCCAGCAGGTGCTTGAAGCCGCGGCGGCGGTGGTGATTCAGCGCGCCAGCCGAGCCCCAGCCCCCATCGACGCCGGCAAACTCTCCGGCGGGGGCCTCTTGAGCCGCCTCGCCGCCCTTCTCGGTGCCGAGGGCGATGCCGGCCCCAGCGAGGCCCATAGCCCCAGCGACGCACAACAACAGCAGATGCTGCAAGAGCTCTATGAATCCGGAGCCCTGGATCACCTGCCAGCGGAAGCGATTGCGCAAATCGTCCCAGCATTACCGGCAGCACAGGCCAAGCCTGCCGCGGCCGGCGCCGGGGACCAAGTCCTCGATCCCCAGCAATTTCCCCCCATGCAATTAGACCAGTGGCATAAGCTGCTCCTGCGACAACGGGGCGATGACGAACATCACCTCCTGGATCTCGCCCTCTTTGCCAGCGACCCCCAGCCCCAACGCAGCTTAGAGCGCCTGCGCGCGGCCTTCGCCGGCGAGCATCCGCAACGCCACTGGCACGGGGTAGAACTCTACACCCTGGCCCTGATGCTGGCAAAACGCCTGCCCGCTGGGGCCGACGATCTGCTTGCCCAAATGGTGGCCGATGATCACCTCTTTGTTGTCCTCCTCAGCCATGTCCAAGAGATAAGCCACCAGCCCTATCGTCGGCAGCTGGTCGATCCGCAGCGCATCCTCGCCCTCCTCAACCATGCCGAGAACCGGGATATGGCTGCGGAAATCGGCCGTTTGCTGCTCAATGCCAGGGCCGGTTCGCCGCTGCACCCGGAAGAAAGGCGCGACGGTGGCCAGGAATTATGGCAGGCCCTGGCCAAGAGCGATAATACCCTGGCGCAAAGCCTTGATGCCTTTTGGCGCCTCAGGCCCCATAGCAGCCCCGAACCAAAACAACTGATCTGGGCATTGCAGCATGCCAATCCATGGGTCCGCTTTAGCGCCGTCCAAGGCATGCTGCGCGGCCAGGTGGATGACCCGGAATATCAAGGTTCCCTGCGTCAGCTGCTGGCCGATCCCGAACCGCAGGTGGCAAGCTACGCCGCCTGGGCCCTGCTCGATGGTCGCCTGCAGGAGGTCATGGACCTTGACTGGCGCCCCGAACGCTTCTATTACCAAGATCTTACGATTTGGATCTCAGGACGCGCCGGGCGGTCCAGCTCCGGTTCTGCAATCCTCCCCCCTTTCACCCCGCAGCCACCGGTGCCGGCGGAGGTCGAGGCCCTGGCGCAGCGGGTTTTATCCACCCCGCCCCTCAGCGAGGCGGTCCAGCATAAGCAATGGCCGCAGCTGCGCCGGGCCACCGCCATGCTCTTGGCCCAGCACGGGGATCTGCGCATGATTGAGTTGGAACTTAAGGCCTTCCAAGATGGCGTCGACCACGATCCCGATCTGCTGATGGCGGGACTGATGATTACCCGCGACAGCGCCTACCTTCCCCTCCTCGAGCGGCGCATAACGCCGCAAAGCACGGAGCGCGAACTCCTTACCTACCTCGGTTATCTCAGCGGCATTCGTGGCGCCGAAGCGCGCCAGCTGCGTCGTCAGATTAATGATCGTCTCGCCGAACTCCGTCGCTAAACCACCACCTTTTTGTATTCGCCCACGACCGGAACTTTCGAAAGGCTCCCATGCAGCACTCCCCATCCCAAACCCGGCCAAGCCTGAGCCGTCGGCGGCACTGGCTGATCGCCCTCGGTGCCCTCTTCGCTTTCACCTTCGCCGGCTGCGCCAGCGTCGAGGACACCCTCACCATCCATGCCGATGGTTCGTGGTCGGTGGAATTGGAGGTGGGCAGCCCAATGAGCCAGCATCAGCGCCAGCAGGCCCTGATGGCGGCCGGACACCTCCGCCGCGGCGAAACCCTGCCCATTTATCCGCCCCTCACCCCCCAGGAGGCGCGCAATCTCTTCCCCGATCAGGCGGTGCAGATTAGCCCCCAGCCGCCCAAACATAGCGAGGCCAACCTCAAGGCCCGCTTTGTCATTCGCGGCGAGCAGCTGAGCCAGCTCCTTGATAGCCCCTATGCCCAGCAGCGACAATTGCGCCTGGAAGCCACCGAAGCGGGCACAGAGCTGTCCTATACAGACCCTATGCAAACAATTATCGGCCTCCTCGCCATCGATCCCGAGGCCGAGCAAGACCAGCACATGAGCTGGTACAGCGAACTTTTAGAGGGCGCAATTAAACATCGCCAGCACTGGCGCAGCACGCAAAGGGTTATCCTGCCCGGAGGCCAAAGCCCCGACGCCTGGGCCAGTTCCGCCGATGGCGTGCTCAGCTGGGAACTCGCCGGCAATGCCGAGGATGGCAGCTTCGATAAAGATCGCTTCCTGATGCCGCGCCGGGCCCGGGGCGATGCCCTGGAGGTGGAGATCCCCAGCCCCACCACCCGCCTCGGCCAAGGTGCCTTTGCCGATCTCCCCACCGGCCTCGCCGGCGGTTCCGCCCAGGCGGTGGACGAGGAAGGGTTAAAGGCCCAGGCCCGCTGGCTACCCCAGCGCTTGGAAGTTACCCGTTCCTTCAACTATAGCGGCGAGCGTCAGCACCGCCGCGATGGCACCCAATTTCATGCCCTGCTGCTCTTGCCACCGCAACTAGAACCCAGCTCCTGGGGCGAGCTCACCATTAACCAAGCCCTGGCCAATGACGGCAGCGATGTCACCGTGGCTGACCGCAATTTTTCCCGGGGCCACAGCTCCTACTTTGGTGGTGGCCGCAACCGCGGGCCCTTGGAGAACTTTGCCTACCATCAATATCATAGCAGCTTCGGCGTAGTCCCCCGTGGAGCCGATGGCCTTTCCAGCATTGAGGTGGAGGCCACCCTCACCTTCCCCGGGGCGCCCCATGTGGTGAAAGCCGAACATCTAATTCCCGCCGACGAGATTCTCGAAGCCAATCATAGCGCCGGCCGCTCTTGGTCGTCCCAAGACCGCGTCGCCTTTCCGGGACTCGATGATTACGGCATCGGTCTGCGTTATCTGCGGGCGGAGCGTCAGCAAACCGGTTATCAAATCGAAGCCCGCCTGGCTGATAGCAACGGTCGCATTATCGGCCTCCAGGTCTTTGATGCCGAAGGACGGCCGTGGCCAAGTATGGTCAACCCCTATCAGCACTCCTCAAGCACCCTCTATTATATCACCCTCGGTCATCCCCAGCCACCCCTCTCCATCGCCCTCATGGTCGATGGCGGTGGCGCCAAGATCACCCTCAGCCACACCTTTACCGACCTTCCCCTGCGCCCCGTCGCCGCTTCCGAAGAGAGCGAGGACTGATTTCCATGCCACATTTCACCATTCCCCACGTTCTAAACGCCGGCCTCTTGGGCCTGCTAATGATCCTTGCCAATGGCTGCTACCACAGCCTTGATAGCCATTTGGAGCTCAAGGCCGATGGCAGCTCTACCCTCATCCTGACCGCGGTCATGGAGCGCGAAAGTTTCGATAGCCAATTGCGCCAATTCGCCAGCGAACCCCGACATGGGACTGGCCCAGCTGCGGATTTTGAAGATTTCGGCGGCCATGATCAAGGAACCCCAGCCGAGCCGGCGAAGGACAGCGATGGCGCTGCCACCGCCAATACCGAAGACGGCGCCGAAACCGCCGTCGCTGCCGAGAGCAAGGATCCCCGCCAAGAGTGGAATGAACTGCTGGCCATCCTCGCCCGGGACCCAATGGAACAATTTGAACTAACACCTGAGTCCATGAGTTTACTGGTCACCGACTACGATGAGGATTCGGTCACCGTCGCCTGGACCATACAGTTTAGCGATCTCAAAACCCTTTTCCGCACCCTGCCCGATCTCAATAACGCTGAAGATCTCATTCGTATGCATTTGGCCGTCGATGAGAATCAGCCCAACCTCCTCCGTCTCGAACTGGGCCGCGAGGGCCCGCATGACGAAGATCATATCGCCATGATGCTGGCCCAATTCCCCGAATTGCGCATGACCTCCCGCTTTACCTTTCCCGGCGCGGTGAGTCAGGCCCCAGGCTGGACCATTGATGCGGAGAACCCCCGGCATATTTCCCGAGAATTTTACACCGGCGGCGAAAATCCCCTGCAGCATTTCGCCGCTTTTTATCCCGCATCTGAGGTCATTACCTTTGCCGCGGGCGATATGGATATCACGCAACTGCCGGTGGAATATGAGGCAACGCCAATGATCCAACGCATGGCCTCTGGCCCTGAGGAACCGGCCATTATTAGCCCCGAGGAGAGCGCCGAACTCGCCGCCTCCGAAGTCAGCCATACCCTTATCGCCCAGGCCAGTATGCTGGTGACCACCATCGTCCACGACTTCCCGGAAGCCACCGAGATGCTGCGCCAAAGCGGCCGGCATTTCCACGGCGATAGCTCACACATTGCCATTAGCGGCGTGCTCTTTCCCCCCGAAGGCCGCCGCCTGGTGGAGCTGGAAGAAGCCTGGGTGGTGAAGGCGATCGACGATTCGGATAAGCCCATGGCCCTCTTTCCACGCCAGGACCAGGGGCGCCGACATGTCTCCTCAAGCTTCCATCGAGGGGAGTCCTTAACCGAGCAAAGCTCCCTCAGCTTTTCCCTGCGCCTGCCCCTGCCCGAGCACGAGCTAGAAGCCATCGAGGAACTGCAGGCCCGCGCCCTCATCACCACCTGCAGCGAATGGGTGACCCGCACCATTGTCATCGATGAGCACAGCGGCGGAGCCATTCGCCTCAGCGATATGCACGAAGATCTCGTCCTCCAACTGCGCCGCGGCGCCAGTAGCGAAGACGGCCGAGAGGAAACGGTGGAGCTCATGCTGCGCAGCAGCGGGCCCGAAGTCGGCGATGTGCGCCTGCGCCTAGCTTACTCCAAAGCCGATCGTGGCTATTCCAGTAATATCCGCCAGGACAATAGCCGCGAACACCAGGGCCAGCATCAACGCCGGGTCAATCTGCGCGCCCGCTCCTGGAGCTCGGAAGTGGACAGCGAACGCGGCGATCTCGTCCTCCACGTCGAATACCCCAAGGACCTGCAACGGGAAGAAGTCGGCTTTCTCCTCGAGGCCTTGGATCTCTAAGCTGCCATGCGCCCGCCGCCAAAAGCGGTGGGCGCTTGGCCGCCCTCGGGCCCACAACGGGGAATGGCGAGGGGAGAGATACGATGGGCGACTGGCGCTTTTCGTCGGTGGTCAGTCGGCAATCGCGGCAAGCGACGCCGGCCGAGGGCTTATTTTTGCGCGGCGGCGAATTCGTCCATAAAGCTGGCGAGGGCTTGGCAGCCGGCTTCGGGCATGGCGTTGTAGGTGCTGGCGCGGATGCCGCCAACAGTGCGATAGCCCTTGAGGGCAACCATGCCGCGGGCTTCGGCGGCTTTAATGAAGACCTTGGTCAAATCCTCATTGGGCAGGGTGAAGGTAATGTTCATCAGCGAGCGATCGGCGGGATTGGTGACGGTGCCGGTGTAAAAGCCCTGGGATCCATCGATGGCCTGATAAATCAGCCCGGCCTTGCGGCGGTTAACGGCTTCAACGGCGGCGATGCCGCCCTGCCGCTCTAACCAACGGAAGGTTTCGAGGAGGATGTAGATGCCAAAGGTGGGCGGGGTATTGAGGCAGGAGCCCGCCTTGGCATGGGCGGCGTAGCTAAAGATCGGGGGGAGATCAGCGGGGATCTGGGCCAGGAGTTGCTTGCGGATAATGACCAGGACCACCCCAGCTGGGCCGAGATTTTTCTGGGCGCCAGCGTAGATGAGGCCAAAGCGGTTTACATCCACCACCCGCGACATGATTTCCGAAGACATATCTGCAACCAGGCAGGGATGCTGCGGGAAGTCGGCGAAGCAGGTGCCGTAGATGGTATTATTGGTGCAAATATGCAGATAATCCGCACTCTCATCGATGGGGTAATCGACGGGCAGGTGGTTGAAATTATCGGCGCTGGTATCCGCCACCACCTCCACCTGGCCATAGCGCTTGGCGGCCTTGGCGGCCTTGGTTGCCCACTCGCCGGTCACCACGTACTGGGCGCGCTGGCGCAGCAGGTTCATCGCAATGAGTTCGAACTGCTGAGTGGCACCACCCTGCAGGAAGAGCACCGCATATTCATCGGAAATGCCCATTAATTGCCGGCAGCGGGCTTCGGCCTCTTCAATTACCGCGGTGAATTCGGGGCCGCGGTGGGATACCTCGGCGATGCCCACACCGGCTCCTTGGTAATCGACCAGGGCGGCGGCGGAGGCGCGCAGCACCTCCTCGTTGAGGGTGGCGGGGCCGGCCGAGAAATTGAACAGGCGCTGGGTCATGGTTGCGGTCTCCTGGGGTCGGGGCATGCTAGAGTTCTACCCACCAACACAAGGGTGACGCAACGCTTGCCCCCATTGCGGGCACTCGCTTTCTCAGGCAAGCCGTGCATTACCCACCCAGAACCGCCAAAGCCTGTGACACCGGCGGAGCTGCCTCGGCAATTCCGCACCTGGAGCATCCATGCCCTCCGACCCCTACGCCCACCTGCACCAAGACGCCGATGACAGCGATGCCGATCGCTCAACGCCGGCAGCCACGGATGGGGCCATAGACCCCGAGGCGGAAATGCGGGCGCGCATTTCCGCCGAGCTGCAGCAGGAAGTGATGATGCAACGCTTTCGCGAGGAGCACCCGGATCTGTGGATGCAGGTCAATCGCTTAGGTCGCTTAATGAGCCTGCAAGAGGACTGCGAGGGCGGAGAATTCCCGCCCGGATCCTGCTTTCTCTATGCCGCCGTGCCGGGCTTCCACTGCTTTGCCGTGCGCAAGGTACTGGGGGTGGATCTCGATACCTGCCAAGTCTCGCTTGATATCCATTCCGATGGCGAGTTGGAAGAGGGAACGGTGATGCTGCCCCTGGAAGCGGTGAGCTGGTATGGTTTTCCCAAGCACGCCATTCCCCTGGCCTTTCCCTACTCCGGATTCTCCACCAGCCGACCATTGGAAGGGCTGGTTGAGCCAGCGCTTGAATCCGCTGAGTAGTCCTCTCCCCGTAGGCGGCGGCGGGTTTGCTCGAGCTTCCACGCCGCCCAGTCGACATCCTCATCGCTACAGGTGGTGAGCATGCCCAGGGCCTTGCGCTGATTGCCGGCGGCGAAGGCCTGAACTTCCATAATGCGTTTATTATTGACGGTCATACCCGAATGGCCGACGCTAATTTGATCCAAGTCTTCTAGGCTCAGGTGATCGGTGCGCTGCCGGCGCCAGCCAATGGTGCGGAGGGTCAAACCATCCGCTGCCAACAGGATCTGATAGCTGCGACGACCCATGGAGATGGCGATTAGGAGCATGGCCACACCGGCGCCAACGAAGACAAGGGCAAACAACAGGCTCACCATAATCTCATCGATGCCGGCACTGGCTGCTTCGCCACGACGCTCGCTAACCAGGGATATGATCACCACCAGGGAGCTGGGCAGGGTGACCGCAAGCCAGCCCAGGGCCATGACAAATAAGCCCCGGCTACCGCGCAGCAGACCCCGAGCTGGCACCAGAATGGCCAAGCCCTCCTCCCTTTCCTCAAAGGAGATGGGGCTGTCGGGGGAAAGGCTTGGCTCGGGCTCAGAGGGCTCATACCGGTCCTCATCGGCTTCGGCGATCAGTGACATGTCAACCCTCCAGGAACTGGCCAAGCATTCTTGTCTCAGAGCGCTACAGAGCAAGGCGCACAGGGCCGAGATAAACGACCTTGGACTGGCACGTTCTCGGCTACCCTTCGGACATGCGCAATGGACGAAGCCTGCTGGGGGCATGCTGCCCGCTCATCCTGCTCGCCGCTCTAGCAGCGGCAGGGCCACGGGTTTATGGCAGCGACAGAGAACCGCCCACGGGGCTTAGCACCGCCAGCGGTGAGCAAGGCGCCCTGCAGGCCCTTTGGCGGGATCTCCAACGCGGTCTGGCCAGCGACTTGGCCACCGTCGACAGCCGTCTCTTTATTTACCCCCTGGGCATGGATTCAGGCCGCGAAGGCATGGTTGTCCGCTGGACCGCCCGCCTGCCAAGGGCCATCCTAGCCCTGCCCGATGCACCCCGCCAGCAGGCCATAAATACCCTAGAGCAACGCCTGCAGCGGGAATTAACGCAACTGCCTGCCGCCGCCCATGGGGCCACGGCCATCCATTTCCTGCCCGCGCCCAGCGCCGTTGCCATCCTCCGCCGTGACGCCAATCGCGCCTTTGATCTCGGTGACTTTAGCACCTTTCTCGCCCTGCATCGCTTATTGGCGGTGCTTAAACCCCATCCCCTTGAAGCCAGTCCAGACAAGGCACGGCGCCTTCAAATTGCCCAAAGCGCCCTTGCCGGTGATCCCCAATCGCCCTGGACCGTCCCCCTGCCGGCCCCTGGCCCCCTGGTCCCCATCGATCCCAAGGGCCTTGAGGGAGTTAGCGATGAGACCGGCTTATGGCATTGGGATACGGACAGGCTCATGGCCCTCGATCCCTACCGCCAGGTGCGTTGGCAGCGCCCCCTACCGCGGCGGGCGCAGGTCTGGGCGGCAGGATCTTACGCCTTGGTGTGGAGCCCCTTGAGCACCCTGCTCATCGATACCGAGGGCGATGAACGCAGCCTCAGCCTGCCGCCCGCCATCCGCCCCCTAGGCATGCATGGCGATGCGGCGTGGTTTTACCAGGGACGCCAAGTTTACCGTTATCGCCTGCGCGAGCAGGATCATAGCCGGCTTAGCCTGCCGGCTGTGCCTCTCCTACCGCCCCTGGTCAATGGCGATACCAGCCTCTGGCTCAGCGAATATGAGGTGGTGCTGGTGGAGGGCGCCGAGGTTCGCCACCGCTACGTCCATGGCCTGCGGCTTTCGGGACAGTTGCGCTGGCTAAGCCCGCCAGGGCAGCAGCAGCCCATCCTTCGCATGCGAGATGGGGAGGATCGCCAGTACTGGCGCCTCAGCCCCTATCCCGAGGCGGCGGACAGGGTAACTGCCATGCATCACGCCAATCGCGCCCTGCGTCACCGCGAGGCGCTAGAACTGTGGCGCACCATACCAGAGGAGAATCGCCACAGGGCCGGAAGCGAACTCGCCATAGCCCTTCTCGCTATCCTCGGCGATCAAAATGCCGAGCCGGCACCGCTGGAGCTGACAGAAGCCCTGAACGTGGTTGAAGATGATCACTGGCGCCTGCGCCTACTGGCGGAAATCCATCGCCGCCAGGGTCTGGATGCCTCCCTGCTCACCATCGCCACCAGCCTAGCCGCCGCCCATCCCCATCTCGCCATCTCCCGCGAGCCCGTAGTGCGCCCGGTACATCCCAGTGAAGACTGGCGCTATCTCATCTCGGCCGAGACCTGGAAAACCCTAGTCAGCGATGAGCAAAACCACGCCGCGGCGCAAGAGCGGCGCATTCACGCATTCGTCGCCGATGATGACCATGCCAAACCCCCAGAGCCCCTGCGCCTAAAACGCCATCGCCAGCCCGGCGCCGATACCCGTCTGCTCATCGGCGACGACGAAGTCACCTTAGTCTTTGGCCCCGATCACACCCAACTCAGCCGTTTTGCCGGGCCGGCCAGCGACGGTCGGCTACGCTGGCGCCAGCGCTGGGCGGCCCCGGATTATCTGCCAGGGCGCTCGGTGGATGCCACCGGCGATATGCTTATGGTGGCCGAGGGGCAGTCACGACTCCACGCCATAGACCCACACAGCGGCCAACGCTTAGCGGCCCTGCGCGTGCCCAATGGCCTCGCCATGGTATCCCAGGCCCGGCTCCTTACCGCGGGGCGCATCGCCATTCTCCATCCGATTTCGGTCAATCGCCAGGTCACGCTGGTCGATGCATCGAACACAGAGACTATAGGCTTAGAATATCCTGCCCGCTGGTGGTTCAACCTTGGCGGCGAACTCTTTATTTACGATGGTCAAGATAGCCTGCTTGCCCTGCCCAGTAAGCGGCGCCTAGCCATGCCCAAACCCGCCTTTGCGACTGCGCCCTGGACTGGCAATGGGATTATCAGCGATGGTGAGCTACACTGGCGAGCCATTTGGCAGGCAGCAGAGGACTAAATTCTGTTGTCATAATAATTGTTATGGGCGGATTACGGCAGGCCGAGCAATCGCTAGGCGCGTGGGGCAGGCCGCCTAGGCGGCCTTGTTTCTTGCACGGAATCACTACTGCGGACTGGAATTCCGGCGGAGCCTATCCGCCGTTTCAATGACATAGGGAAAGCGCCTGGCTTTCCCTATGTCCTCCTGCCTAAAGCCAATGACAGCTTCGACGCGTCTCAGGTGCGGACGCTAAAGGTGGCAGCAATATTTTGATTGAGAGAACTCGTGTTGGCTTGCGCATCAGGAATATCCTGCCAGGCGCTGCGCAGGGTTTCCACTACCGGCGCCAGAGCGAGAAGACGCTCGGGTTGGTGGTGGACATTGGCCTCAACGATTTCACCAATCAGGAAAAGGTAGAGATCGCGCAGACGCTCGGCAATCTCGCCACCCAATTCAAAATTGAGGGTGGACAAGAGCTCGACAAAAATCCGCTTAGCCTTTTGGCAGCCTTCGTTGGCTTGGTACCATTCCTTATTGAGCATGGCGATACGAGCCTGAGCCAGAAACCGCTCGGCACCCTGGAAGAGGCGGACTAAGAGATCGCGCTGGGAGAGGGTTTCAGCCTCGGCGGTGCGGTAGGATGCGAAAGCGGCGGCGGCACTGGCCATGATCATTCTCCTTCTTGCGTAACACATCCATTAACGGCTGGCATAAATCTGACTTAAGTAAAAAAATTGGCGCGCTCACATTATGTAGTATTTAACTAGTTCCTGCGGTTGCTGCCAACGCTACGAGCTAAATTATTCCAAGCAGCAATCGACCCCTCAAGGAAGCTTTGCTGGGATTGAAATTGGCCGATAAGCGTTTCCATGGTGCGGAACTGGCGCAGCAAACCTTCGCGCCGCAGTTCAAGGCGCTCGTCGACACGACGAACCTGCTCTTGAATATTGCTAATTGAGGAGGTGAGGCTGTTTTCCTTGGCGGTTATGGCGCCGGATTGGGAGTCGGTAAGGGCGCTAAAGCGGCTGCCCAAGCGGGTGCCAAGGCCCACATTAACGCTTAGGGTAGCGTTGCTTACCGGTGTCGTCGAACGCACGATCAGGGCCAAGCCTTCGGCATCACCACTGGTGCCCGTAAGAATTTGGCCGGAGCCGGTAGCCGCTTGCCCATTAATCGTGCCGACAACATTGGCGCCCGCAGTCAAGCCGGTGGAAAAGCCAAAGACACCATTGGCCGAGCTGGCATCCACCCTCAAGGTAGCCGCGCTGCCAAAGCGCTGGGTGGACAATTGCACCTGACCGTCGCCATTCACCCCCACATTCACCTTATCCTGGGGGCCCAATTCGCCATCTAGGACCGCTTGTAGGTGGGCCACCAACTGAGCGCTTGAGTAGGTGCCCTCGGCAAGGTTCATGGCATAGGAACGACCATTCACACTGAGGCCAAAAGCGCGATTCGAGGCATCGATGACAATCGGATCATTGCTCAAATTGGCCCCGGTGGTCTCAGCGCGCCGGGCCGCCTGGGTAATGTCGACGGTGAAGGGCTGGGTTGCTTTGGTGGCCGCGCCCATGGATGCAAATTCAATCCCGGGATCGCTGCTGACGCCGGAATTATTGAATAACTTCGCAACCCCATTGGGATCGCTGGTCAGCTTGGCACTCAGCACTCCCTGATCCACGGTGAGCTGGCCGGTAGTGCGATCGATTCCGATGCCAATACTGGTTACATTGTTCATCGAGGTTGGCAGCCCGGGAACAGCGGTAAATATTTGCCGAATCACCGAGTCGAGGCCGCGGCGCAAATCCGTCTCGGAGAGGAGGATGCCGGATTGACCCCCCTCCAAATCCACCTCGGTATTCGCCCTTAAGTAGTCGATCGCCTGATTCATACTTTCCATAAACGAGGTAATGGCCTCTGCCGCGCCGGAAACATCGCGTCCGACGGTCAAAGTACTGCTACCGGTACTGGCAGCGTTAATCGTCACCCCGGGAATGACATTGGTGAATTGATTGGTGCTCGAACTAAAGATGAGACTGCCGCTACCCATTTGGATTTGGGCATCATCAGCTGCAGAGAGGGTTTCCATGCCGCTAAAAAGACCGGCGAGATCGCCATCGGCGCTAATGGTAATCGCCGAGGATAATCCCGTCTGTTGGCTCTGTAGCACCAATCGATAAGGATCGGCCCCATCCTGCTGCACCACATAGGCAGTGACGCCAAGGCCGGCATCAGAGATTTGCCGGGCAATGGCATCGAGGGAGGAGCTATCCGAGGATACGCTTAACTCCACCGGGGCACCATTGCCCATCTGCAGGGTGATGGTGCCCGAGCCCAGGTTGGCCGAACGGCTGGCCTGACCAGCGGCGGCCAATTGATGGGCGCTGGCCATCTTCGTAACGTTGAGATTATAGGAACCGGCTACCGCCGAACTATTGGCGGTGGCGCTGAGCACCCCGCTATTGGAAGACGTCGCCGTATTGGTATTGAAAGCCGCCCCAGAGCGCAGATTACTGAGCTCAAGTTGGGCCCCAAGCATCCGCGTATTAAATCCACGAACGGCCTCTAGACGGGCCTCAAGGAGGGCTTTCCGGCTTTCTTGTACGGTCGTGGCATTGCGCTGGGCAGAGATCATAGCATCGACGATCTGGGTCGTCTGAATGCCCGATGCCAAGCCATCAACTCCGGTGATTCCAGCCATAATCTTTCCCGCCCTTCGCTTCTCGCGCTACTTTAACCTGCTCTCCATCAGTAACGGCTGTGAACCGTGATGACTCAAGGAAAACTTTAGAGCAGCCCAACTATTTTACCCCGAATCCTTGACTCGACGCCCCTCTCGCCTCGCCGCGATCTCCTGCTTGAACCGTTTCAGCTAGATCAACGCACATAACATGCCTGATGGCGAGGAGGACGGCGTCACTGGCAAGGGGGATTAAGCTTGGTCGTCGAGGAAAACGCCGACAAGATCTTCCAGGCGGCGGCGCAGGGCAAGCACCTCTTCACTGGGAATTTGGCGGATGATTTCTCCCTCATCGTCTTTCACGGTGACAATGATTCCCTTCTTCTCTTCATCGACTTCGAAGGAGAGGGCGCGACCGGTGGCGGCCTGAACCACCTTTTGGATCTGCGCCACGGTGGAGCTCAGTTCTTCAGCGCTGATATCGCGGCTACTGATGGCATCTCCACGCTTTTCGACTTTATTTGCCTCAATGGCTTGGCTAACCAAGTCCTGAGCGGTCTGTCGTGGGCGGGTAATGTCGGCAAACTGGGTTGCGATATTGGACTCAATGCGTTGCATGGGAACCTCCTGGGATGTGCGGAGGGGTTATCCACGGCCGAGCTGCAGACTCGGCACAGGGTTTACGGAAAAGAGTCATCCAAGCAGACCCTTCCCCAAGGCATTATCGACTCGCGGGCGATTCACTTGAGCCTTTTTTTGGGGCTTCCTCAAATCATCCCCACGCAGCTCTAGGACCCTGCTTAAGAAACTGCTGTGCAATGAATTATGGAGAATACTCGAGGCCTTAAGCGCCAACAGCGAGAAGCTCGTAGCGTAAAAAAACATGGTGGGGGTTGGATTTTCCCCCTGGACGTGCTCGCTTCCCCATTCTTTCGCCCTTCCATTCTCGCGCCTCAACTGGTATAAGGGGTTCAAGATGCTCCTTTTTGGCCCCCCACGAGTTCCCCTACGATGCCGACTGGCGCATCCTTGGCGCCCCGGGGCCATCATATTAAGTCTATTTTTTACTTTGGTTTACACTTCATCTCCAGGGATCAGCCAGGAACCAGAAGCCGCTCCAAATTGGACCCAGGCGCTTCAACCTGAAATGGGAGACCAAGCCCTCGCCCTGGCCGAGGCCCTGCAGCGCCTGAGAGCACATGACAATCCCTTAATGCTCGAGCTCGGATCAGCTCCCCAGGGAGATATCCCCTGGGCGCCGCTGGGCGCAGCGGCAAGCTGGTGGGATGTGGTCCAGGATCTTTCCCAGCACCATCACTTAGCCATCACCCCGGTGAATACGGGATCGATGACCCGCCGCATCTCGATGCCGCACCGCCTCGGCCCGGGTGTAGAAGCTTATCTTGCCAGCTCGCGACCAGAGATCGCCCGCCTGCAGGCCGAAACTGATATGATCCTGCGCCAACCCGTCATCCGCGAAGCCATGGCCCTGACCAGCGGCGGGAATCGCGATGCGCTATCCTATACCCACCATGGGCCATGGCGGATTGAATTACAGCTCCTCAATCGATTCCAGCGCAGATATCTGAATGGCGAGGAAGAGAACTGGCTTGAACTACGCTCAAGGGTCCTTGGTGAACCGCGGCTGCGCGACCGCCCCCACCTTTATGCCAGCTTGATTTGGCAAACGCCCAGCGGCTGGGATCACCAAGGCTTGCCCAGCGAACAGCCTCTGAGACTTACCCACAGTCCGCCGGAACTGCGCCGGGGCGAGACGCACGCCAACGCTCAGCGCGGCCGTTTAGTCCTCGGGCGACAGCAGTCGGCAACCCAGGAAGAAAGCTTGAGCGCCGGGGCGAATCTCTTTTTAGCCAGTGATGCCGCCTTGCCCGCGACGGTCGAGCTGCAGGCCCAGCTTATCCTAGAAGGCCTACGCCCCTGGGAGGCGGTGCTGGTCGGCCCGGCCAATACCTGGCTGCCCTGGATGCATGGCGAGGACCTTTACCACATCGCCATTATTAGCGATCGCCAGCAGACCGCTCGCTTAGCCGACGAATTAGACCTTGAGGAGCACTTAGTGCGGGCCCCAGGGGTGATTATGGTGACAGCTGCGGAGGATACGGCGGATGAGCCCAGCTGGGATCGCTGGCAGCTGATTCTTCATGACGAGCGTGAACGCAGCCAAAGCCTGGATCGAGTTCACCATAGCGGCCGCAATTCCAGCGATAGTCGTCGCATCCAGTGGCGCGCCGGGGCAATGCATCAATTTGGCGAAGAAAACCTGAGCTTGCGCATCAGCTCTCAAGAGGTCGAACACATCCAGGTCATCCCCCTTCGCTTCCGCTTGAGTCTGACCCCATGAAACCCATTGCCCTCCTCTTGGCCTTCACTCTTTCTCTAGTCCTCTGCGGGCTCGAGGCAGAAGAGCATGCCTACCCGAGCATCCTCAGTTGGGATGGCTCCAGTATCAGCAGCCAGCAGGCCGAGGATTGGCTGAGCGCCAGTGGCAATCCGACCACCATTAAACACGCCAGCCCGCAACAGCAGCCTTTCTCCTTCGCCTCTGGAACCTACTGGCAGGCGGTGCTCGCGATTACCCAGGCCTTTGATCTCAGTATTGAAGAAGCTCCCCAGCACTTCCGTATCCATGGCCAAACCCGGGCCGCCGGCTTTGACATCCCCAATGTTGGCCTTGGGCCCTTGGTCCTGGTGCCGCGGGGCGATAAGACTGCCCACCCCAGAATCGCCATCGGCCCCTTTCTTTTTACCGTGCCCACCGCAGCCCTCACCTCCAGTCCCATGAGCGGCAGCATGGAGGCGGATATCATTTACTACCTGAGGGCCGAGCCACGCCTTCCCGGTGAGCAGATACACCACGTGATACTCCGCTGGGAGCCCTTACAATTGGGGCAGGAAAACCTATCCTGGCAGCCAGAGCTCGGCCCTGAACCGAGCTTCCTCAGCCGGCCTCAAGGCACCCGCCAGCTACGGGGGGCGATGATCGGCGGGCCACCAGCCTCTATTCACCTCAGTGCCCGGGGTCAGCAGGTGCAGGCCAAGGATCTCTATGTGCAGGGGATGCTGCAGGCGCTTTTGGTGCGTGCCCATGAGTCGCGGTTCACCATCAGTGAATTCGGCGATCACCAATTGCCCAATGCCGCTGCCGAAGAATCCTGGCGGATAAGCCTGCACGCCGAGCAGCACGTCCAGCAAGGGCGACATCGCCTCACCATGAACATTCCGGCGGATAGCCAAAGCCAAGGCGGGATCAATCTTCAACTCGAAGATCAGCACGGCCAACGCATTGAAACCCAGGGCCAAAGCTCGCGCTGGTCCGCTGACGGCAGTCAGACCTTTACCTTTTTTTACTCAGCCGATCAGCAACTTCCGGTCACCATCCGCCTCACTGTTTCGCTGGCGAAAGAACGCCTTCAGCTGCCCTTAAAGCTTGAGATCGAATTCCCCTAAAGGACAGGCTCCGGCAATTCAGAGGGCAAAAATCCTTACGCCGCTTTGCTTTTGGCGACTGAGCAGGGGAAGGGAGTTGTCCTCTTCACCCGCCCCCCTACCGTCCCCTGTTGACCGCGCGCAGCGGTACAAGCCAGCCCGGCCCACGATTGCAAGGCATGCCATGACGACGATCCAAGTCTACAATAGCCTAACCCGCCAAAAGGAAGCGCTCCAGCCGATAAGCCCTGGGCGTATCGGCATGTATGTCTGTGGGCCAACCGTCTACAGCGATTGCCACATTGGCCACCTCATGGGCCCCATCCTTTTCGACGCCATTGCCCGCTGGTTCATCGCCCGCGGTTTCGCGGTGCGCTTCGTCAACAATATTACGGATATCGACGACAAAATCATTAACCGCTCTTTAGAGAGCGGTGAGCCCTGGCAGGCCATTACCGAGCGCTATACCGCCCAGTATTTCGACTTCCTCCAGCGCCTCGGCGTCAGCACCATCACGGACCACCCCAAGGCCACCGAGCACATTCCCGGCATGATCGCCTATATTCAAGACCTTATAGATCGCGGCATGGCCTACGCCGGCGATGATGGGGTTTATTTTGAAGTCAGCAAAAAAGATGGTTACGGCAAATTGTCAGGCCGACGGGCCGACGACATGCGCTCGGGAGCGCGTATCGAACGCGGATCCTGCCTTCATCACCCCGGCGATTTTGCCCTGTGGAAGGCCGCCAAGCCCGGCGAGCCATCCTGGGAAAGCCCCTGGGGCGCCGGTCGTCCGGGCTGGCACATTGAATGCAGCGTCATGACCAACGCCTTGCTTGGCGATAGCTTTGATATCCATGGCGGCGGCGATGACCTCAAATTCCCCCACCACGAAAACGAGATCGCCCAAGGCGAAGCCCACGGCGGCGAATACGCCCGCGTTTGGATGCACAATGGCTTAATTCAATACGAAGGCGCAAAGATTTCCAAGAGCGACCCACGCAATGCCGACCCCGCCTTCGCCGGTCAATTCAAGGCGCAGCACCTCCTTGATACCTACGGCCCAGCCACGGTGCGTTTTTTCTTCCTTCAGGGCCATTACCGCCGGCCCTTCGATTTTGCCCCCCAGCACCTGCGCGCCGCCGGCGCTGCCCTCGAGCGCCTGCATCGGCAATTGGGGCCCCTGCTTGATGAACCGGGGCAGGCCAGCCTTGAGGAAATCTTGGCGCGCCCACTAGAAAGCGAAGCCGGCAAGCGTGTACAGCAGTTCTGCGCGGCCATGGACGATGATTTTAATACCGGTGCTGCCTTCGGCCACCTCTTCGCCATCGCTGGTCTCGCCAAGAAGGCCGACGGACAGATGGCCCAGCTCCTACTGCAAACCCTGCGCGATTGCGGACGACTCCTTGGCTGCTTCCAACCCGGCGACCAAGCAGGCAGCGATCAGGGCGCGAGCGGCGAAGCCCAGAACGACGGCGATGAACTTAGTCGGCAGTTAATGGAGTTGATTTTAAGCCTGCGCGCCGAAGCCCGGGCAAAGAAGGACTTCGCCACCGCCGACGCTATTCGCGATGGTCTAAAGGCCTTACGCATCACCGTCGCCGACGGCCCCCAAGGATCCAGCTGGACCCGCGAAACCTAAGCTGCCCTGTTCAGCCGATGCCGCTCACTTTGGGGGATTGCCCGATTGCAGGGCAGGTGCAGGGGGTTACCCGCCCAATCGACTATTTCCTTGCCGTACGTGTCCGGCCAGGGGCGCGACGCCCAGGGCCGCGGCGGGATGCCGGGGCCTCTAAAAGGGCTTCCCGTGCTATCACCTGGGTGCGCGATAAGGCGTCATGAAAGCCCTGGCCCTCGGCGCGGAAAACGCCGAAAAAGGTCAGCAGGGGCAGGCGATAAACTTGGCGCATGATCAAGGCTGCAGTGGAAGGCGGAACGCGTCCTAAATTGGCGACGCGCAATCCCATGAGCACCTTGCCCAAAGAGCCGCCCAGCAGTCGCTCACTTACGGGCATAATCAAGAGCAGCAGCAGCCCCACCGCAAGCCAGGTCAGGACGCGACCCAGGGCATCGCGCTGCGCCGCTTGGCTGAGTTCCTGGCTCATGCGCCGGTCGATCTGGGCAAGGACACCAGCAATCTGGAGCAGATTGCGCCGATAGGCAATTTCCGTCCGTTCAACATGGGCCTGAAATTCCTCGTACTGTCGCCACAAAACCACCTGCTCGCGTTCCTCGGGGGTAATCGGGGCCGCCCGCAGGGCCGCGCGGGCCTCAGGATCCAAGGGAGCCTCGGCACTGGCCTGGCGCTCTCTCCAGAAATGAATGATCTCATCAAGGACCATCTCCGGCGGCGAGGAAGCATCAAGGGCTCGGAGATCAGCGATAAATGATTGGAATTGATCCGCATCCGGATGCTGCGGAAAGGCCTCGCGATCCAGGATGCGCAGGAAGGCAGCGGCGTGATTGGCCTCCGCCAATTTGCGCATTTCATCTGACCGTTGCTGCTGGTGTTGGCTAAGCGCCTCTGATTGAGCCGCATTGCCGAAGCGGCCGATCAGCAAAAACGCCAGCAGAATAATAAGTCCATGCACCAGCAGATCGATGCTGCCGGCGGCTAAGCGCTGGCCAAGACTGGCCCGCCCGGGGGATGCGCTAGTTTGGCCATCGTCATCCAAGGGTTGCGATGCTTCATCTGACTCTGCGGGCAGATCTGCGGGAGGGGACTCAGGGATGGCGGCACGCCGGCGGGCGGTGCCGCTTCCACTGCCCGGAGCCGGCGGCGCGGCCCCCCCCCCGCGGCGCGCCCGAGCGCGGGCCCGTCCCGGGGCGGGGGGGGGGGGGGGGGGCGGG
>REDX01000111.1 GCA_007695355.1 Planctomycetota bacterium | reverse complement strand
CTCATTTGGAGACTGGCGAACCCCGTGCAAATGCGACCCCCTAGCGCCAAGGAAACCACCCTGGTGGGGCCAATAAGCGCTTAATTTTCAGGATAAGTTGGACACCAATCGTTCTTTAATGTTGTAAAAACTGCGTGTCCCTTAATGTTGCTTAATGTTGTAAAAACTGCGTGTCCCTTAATGTTGTAAAAACTGCGTGTCCCTTAATGTTGCTTGCGTGTCCCTTAATGTTGCTTGTCTTGGGGGTGGTGGTGATTATGAATAAGGGGGTGTATCTTGAGGCTGCAATCCCCGTAACGGCAATTCCCGCTAGTGCCGGCTGGTGGCAGCGGCGCGTTAGTGAGGCGCCGCTGGATCCCATACCGCGTCTGCGTCAGCCGCAGGGGGAAAGCTTGCGCTTAAGCACCGCCGCCCTTGCCGCCTTGGCCGAGGAGCAGGCGCGGGGAGGGGGTGCCCAGGCTGCTGGCGGGGGGGAGTTGGCACGGTCGCAAGAATCCCCGTCGCCAGCCTCGGGAGATGCAGATGTAGATCCGGCGGCTGATCCGTCACGTCCGGCGGCGAATGCCGGCGCGGCTTTGCTTGCCGATGAGCAGCTTACCCCTGAGCAACTACAGCAGGTTGAAGCGTTGCGCCGTCGCGATCTGGAGGTGCGTCAGCACGAACAGGCTCACCTCGCCGCAGCGGGTTCTCTCGCCCGCGGTGGTCCGGTATACTCCTACGAACGTGGGCCCGATGGCCGCCAGTATGCGGTGGCCGGCGAGGTGCGCATTGATACGGCTCCAGTTCCGGGCGATCCCCAGGCAACCATTTGGAAGATGGAGCAGGTGCGCCGCGCCGCCCTGGCGCCGATGCAGCCCTCGGCGGCAGACCGGGCAATTGCCCAGGTTGCCAGTCAGCAGGCGCAGCAGGCGCGGATGGAAATACTCGCCGAGGGCAGTGGGCCTGAGGGAGAAGAAGACGACTCGGCGCAGCCCTTGACCGCAGGCTCTACCGCCGCGCCAATGAGCGGGCAGCAGGCTCTGCGTATGAACCTTCTCAGCGATCTTCTTGCTGGCGCTTAGGGCCCGGAGAAGTGGTTTCGGGATAAGCGACCAGTCTGTCCGGCCGAGGGTTTGGAAATTGGCCCGGGATGTGCGTGGTGAGATTGTGGGCTGGGCTTTGTGGCCCCCGCCGTCTCGTCACGCTTCCCCCGTATGGAGCCCGATCCATGCCTCTCGATATCGCTAAATTCACTGCTGCTGTGCCTTCGCGCGGTCGCTCCCTGTCGCCAGAGCAGCAGCGTCCCGAGCTGAGCCAGCGCTCGCAGTTGGAACGCGAGCCCCGGCAGCGTCCCGCCGCGCCCAGTGCCGAATCGCGGCCTCAGCACAGCACCACCGATGCCCGTTCTGGAAGAGAGCGTGAGGCCTTGGAACGCAGCGCCGCCGGCCGTCGTGTTGGGGCTGGAGAGGCGCAGGAATTCCGTCGTTCCTTAGCGTCTTCCAGTCAGGGCGATCCGGCCCCGCGCAGTGCGCTCAACGAAGGCAGCCCGGAAGCAGTTCCCGGCCAATTGGTGATTGCTCCGGCTGATCGGGATGCCGAGGGCGAGATCGCCCTATCGCTATTGTTGCCGGCGGCCCTCGGTGAGGATGCCGCGGCTCAGATACAATGGGATGTGACCACCCTCGGTGTCGATGAGGCAGCGGCATTATTGCCGCAGCAGCTCGTGCAGCCTCGGGTTGATCACCGTGAAAATGGTAAAACAGCCCCAAGCACAGATCCTTTAGTCATGCTGCCGCCAAGCTTGGCAGCCAAGGACGAGCAGACCGATTTGCCAAGGGCCCTGCTCCCTGAAGGCCAGGAGGCGGTGGTGCTGGTCGAGGTGGAAGGCCAAACAGTGCCGGTAACCCTGCAGGTGTTGCCCCAGGTGCAGACGCCAACCACCGTTGAAGCGATCCCCTTAAGCACCACTGGCCAGCCCATGGAAATCGCAGCCCTCGCTGAGATGCCAAGCCAGCATGTGAGCGCGGCGCAGGCCCTTTCCGCCCTTGGCGTGGTGAATCCGGTTGCAAGCAACCAAGTGGGCATGCCAGCCGCTGCCGATCTGACGCAGCAGCAGGTGATGCAATTGGGAGGTGTTAAATCAGGTCAGGGGGTGCAGCTGGCTGCTGCCCCGGCGCCCGTGGCCGAGTTGGCCGCTGCAGCCCTACCGCCGGCGGATGCGGAAAGCCCGCAGGCCCTGCCCCAGCTGTCTTCCTCTTCCAGTCCAACGGCCCAGGCCCTAGCCGAAAGCATGCGCCCGGTGCCCACGCCCCAGGGAAACCAAGCTGCCCACGCTGAAGCCGCCGAACGGGCGGTGCAACAGCAGGTTTCGCGAGCGATTGTGCAGCAGATGGCCAATGGTGATCGCACCCTCACCCTGCGTCTCACGCCACCAGATCTGGGTACCGTGCGTATTGAACTCGTTGAAACGCGGGGGCTGATTACCGTCCGCTTCCACGTCGAAGATGATTCGGTGCGCCAAGCCCTGGAACGGCAATTGCCCCAACTGCGGCAAGACCTGCGGGCTGGCGATGCCCCGATCGCCCAGGTGCGTCTAGAAGATGGCAGCAATCCCTGGCATCAGGGCCAGCAGCAGCATGGCAGCGGCGCTGGCAATGGCCCCGGTGGATCTCGCCAAGGCCCGGCCTTCAGCCTTGATGGCGGCTTTGCTGAAGAGGAAATAGCTGAAGATCATACCCGGCCCGTTCGCGGTCTCGGCGGCCAAGTCAGCGATGAAGCCGTCGACGCCCGCGCCTAGGATGCTTGGGGCTGCTTGAGCGGAGGGCTGCGATGGATCTTCGAGATCGGTTTTCGAGGCTCCTCTAGCGTCCGGCCTACCCATACCCACGGAGTCCCTTACTGCAGCTGATCTCACCGGTTCCCGCCAGCCCCCTCGGGCTGCTTGTGCCCCGGTCGTGATCGGCATACTTGGCGCATGCGTTGCTGTTCCCACTCCTTTGGCCTCATCCTCCTGGTGGTTCTGCTGATCGCGGGCAGTGCCTGCTTTCGTCAACCGCGGCTGATTGAGGGTTTGTATATTACCCACGATGGGCGGGTTGAGGGGGCAACGCCCGGCATCGTCAAAGGTGACTGGGAGCAGCGCCTAGAGCGCGCGGTGCGCCGTTCCTTTGGCGATGATGTACGTAGCCAAGTGGTGATAGAGGGTGATCCTCAGCCCCAGCCCCAAGCCCGCTGGCAGTGGTCTGAGTTGACCGTGCGGGTTGATGCCGGTGAGCACTTGCTGCACGCCCAAGATCTCCGTCGAGTGATTCTTGCCGAGATGCGCCCGGTGCTGGCGGCGGATGTGCGACTGCGGATTGAAGGGGGGATCGACGATGGTTGATCGTCAGTGGTGGATATGTGCGGCCCTTGGTATTATGGTGTCCTTCGCCAGTGGCTGCGCATCGTCGACTCGCGATGAACATGGCTCGACAGCCATGGGCGCCGCAGCCGGAGAGGACGCCTCCCGCGCCCTGGGGGCAGAGTTGGTGCGAGATGCCTATGCCAATCGTATGTCGCGGGCCTTGAGCACCGCTGCCGGCGATGGCTGGCGGGCCCAGGTGGTTATACTCGGTAATCCAGAGCCCGACACCCGGCCCGGGGCAGACGCCGATGCTTGGCGCTGGTCTTCGGCGGCGGTCACGGTCAGCATGTCCGGCGAAGAGGGGGCGCAAAGGCCCCGCATCGATGCCGCCACCATCGAAAATTTCGTTCGTCGGGTCATGGCCGAGCGCATGGAAAAAACCGCGGCCGAAGACCCTGAAATGCTTATGGTGGTGGTGCGCGAGCGTCAGCCTGGGCGCAGCTTGGCAGCGCCTGGGGCTGCGGCGCCGGCCGAAGAATTGCCGCAGGTCCACTCGTCCACACCGCAGGTGATTCCCCCAGCCTCTTTGCAGGCAGTGATGACAGAGGCAGGGGTAGAGGAACTAGAGGGTGAATTAAGCTCTTTGGGGGTGCCGGATTCCTCGGTGTATCGCGGTCCGGTGACCCATTACACGGTGCAGCCGGGGGATACCTGGGCAGAGATCAGCATTGCTTTTTATGGCACCCCAAATCTCTGGCGCCTCATTCTCTCGGCCAATCCCGATCTCGCCGCCCGGGATTTGGTACCCGGCCGGCGGATTCGGGTGCCCAGCGAGTTTTCCGAGAAGTAAAACCTGGCGCCTAATCAGCCCATTCAAGGTGGTCTAGGGCGCGGTAGTCGCTGCTGGGGATGAGTCGTGCCGATTGATATAGCTTAACCAGGGCTGGACTGGGGGCGATATGGAGGCCCCCGCCATGGGGCAGGGGCTGGCCACCGCCGGCGGCGGTGCGTAATTCGTCGCTGGGCAAAAGGCCCCCCTCGCCGTCGCGCTGAATAACCACCAGGTCCACCGGCGGCAGCACCCAGTGCTGTTCGGGGCCCGGCCAGATGGCGGTGCTCAGCGCCGTAATATCCCGGCCCAGGACCAGGGCCTGGGGCCAGTTGAGTTGGGGCTCGGCGGTGGCCCCTTGGCCAGCCTCCCGGCGGTAGCGCCAGAGCTGGAGGCTTGAGCGGCGCTCCATGCGCGGCAGGCGCAGGGATTCGGTTTGTGCGCCGTGGCAGTGCTCCCAGCAGGCAAGAAGCCGCGGGCGGTCGAGGGGGCCCGGGCCATAGCCATCTTCGCCTTCTCGACCAACGTCTTCGCTAATCAGGGCGCCGCAGTTGGGCAGGTTTGCAAGCAGGCTTTCTAGCCAGCGCCCAACTTCGACGCAGAGCCAGTGGGGGCCAGTGAGGGGGAGGTGGATGCTAATCGCCAGGGGTAGCCAGCCGGGATAGTCTTTGGGCTCGGCGTGGGGGTCATCGTGGTGGGTGGTGGCGGCGGCATGGGTGCTGAGGGGCGGCTGGCCGCAGTCGATGGTGACCTGGGCTCCGGTGGCATCATCTTGCCAATGACCGCAGACATAGTGTTCGGTGACCTGGCGCAATTGGGCGCCATGGCCGCGCATCTGCACTAGGAGTTCGCTGCGGCTAAGGGCTGGGCCCTCGCTGCGGCGGTAGAGTAAAACGCTTAACATGCCCCAAGACTGTCAGCGGCATGCAGTTGGGCAAGTTGGGCAAGTTGGGCCAAGTGGGCGTTAAAGATGCGGATCAGGGTTTCGTGGCTGAGCCGCTTGCGCACCCCGCGCTGATCAAGCCAGGCAAACTGGTTGTGCTCGGGGCTGAGGGTAACGTTGTCCTGGGCGGTCTCGGCAGGAAAGTAGACCACCCGCTTGGGCCGGCCCGAGGGCAGGGTGTAAACCAGCTCGAAGGGCGGATCTTCCAGGGCCAAAAGGGCGATGCCGGTTTCCTCGGCGCATTCGCGCAGGGCGCACTCGCGCAGATCCTCAGCCGCTTCCTGATGCCCCTTGGGCATGCCCCAGTCGCCGCGGCGGCGATTGCGCAGCAGCAGCCAAAGCCATGCCTGGCAGTCCGAATCCCAGCGGCGGAGGATGACGCCGGCGGCGACCTCGGGGCGCAGCTGGGCACGGTCTCTCAAAGGTCTAGACAACATCGACGGAATGGTAGGAGTGGTCATGCCAAGACAACCATGGAGAGGGGCTGGTTTTGCCATGTGAAATTAGCGATCACCGTTGGGCAAGATGGGATCGCGCCGCGGCCAGGCGCCGTTGGGGGCGCTGCCATCGAGGACCGCGCATACGCGATTTGCCCGCTGCCGGGTAACCCAGGTGGCAATCGGCCAGGCGGCGCCCTGGCGGTGGACCACCACCGCCCAGAGACCAGCGGTGGGCAGCAGTTCGATGCTGAGATCATCGGCCGGAAAGGAGCGGGCGCGGCGCATCAGCCAGCCCTGCTCGAGGTCGAAATAGCCGTCCCGCCGGTGCAGAATACGGCGCCGCATGAGGTGGGAGGCGGGGATAATGGCAATCGCTGATGGCACCCACACCATCCAGCCAACGCCCCAGTCGATGCTATAACTGGCGAGAAAGAGAAAAACGATCGTCACCCCCATGGCAAAACCAATGAGATTGCCTAGGGGATGCGAGATATTGACGCGCACTGGGTGGGGGTGGTCAGCTGCCATCGCCGCCATAGATCGCCATGACTAAGCAGGGCTCAAGACTCTTCATGAGGGTTTCGGGGAGGGCGGATCCCTCGCTAAAGGGGGCGGCATAGTGCTGACCATCGCGGCGACGGTAGACAATCCAGGCCCCGCCTTCGGCGGCCACGGCAAACTCGGTCCACTCCTGCTGATACCAGTCATCGCTACTGGCGGTGGCCAGGGGATGGAGGCGTAGTACCTGGGGCCGGGTGCTATGACCGGCAACGGTAATAACTTCCGGCTGGGCTTCGGCGGCGGCGTTTAATGCCTGTTCAATACGCTCGCGCAATTGGCTGCGCTGCGGTTCGGGAAAGGCTGACCAACGGCCGGTAAGAGCGTTGAACAGGGCATCAATAGCATCACTGGAAGGAGGGCTCATGGCAGCACTATCATGCCTTCCTAGCCCTGGCCAAGGGGTAATGAGTGGCGGCCTGCGGCGCCCTGGAATCAGACCCAAACATTCTACCGAGGCGGGTAGTAATGAGAAATCGTTGCCTGGCGGGGGTTGACATCTACATTTCCCGCGCCTTGCCTATCTGGTTAAGTCCTTGCTTGCTGACCCTTTGTGGGCGTAAGCCCTGATCGAGAGCCTTCTCCCCCGGTGTTTAGAAGCCGTCCATTCTGCCGCTTTTGTTGGCATAGAGGAGACCCTTGCCGTGTTTGCCCTTTTGGTCCCCATTTTGGCCTGTCTTACCGCGGCCGCGCTGACTTACCCGCTGCTGCGGCTGCTGCCACGGGCTGGCGCTTGGCTGCTGGCGGCGGTGCCGGCCCTCTGCTGCGCCTGGTATCTCTCCCAAACCGGCGCGGTGGCTGCCGGGGCCTTTCCAGAGTTGCAGATTCCTTGGATTCGCGGTTTAGAATTGGATATCGGCCTGCGCCTCGATGGCCTCGCCCTGCTTATGGGATTGGTGATTACCGGCATTGGTGCCGCTATTGTTTGCTATGCCGGCGGCTATTTGCACGGCAAATCCAATCAGCCATATATTATCGCCTGGTTGCTGGTGTTTATGGCGGCGATGCTGGGTTTGGTAACCGCGGATAATATCGTCTTTGCCTTTGTCTCTTGGGAGGCCACCTCCATTGCCTCCTTTATGCTGATCGGCACCGGTGGTCACGAGGGGCGCCTGGCCGCCCGGCGCGCCATGCTGATTACCGGCGGCGGCGGCCTGGCCCTGCTAGCTGGCTTGATTCTTCTGGCCTTTGGCGCTGCTGGCGATGGCGCTCCGGTGTGGACCTTCTCTGGGCTTATCGCCCAGGCCGAGGTGCTGCAGCAAAGCCCCTTATTTGCCCCTGGCCTACTCTGCGTCTACCTGGGTGCAGCCACCAAGAGCGCCCAGTTCCCCTTCCATTTCTGGCTTCCTGGCGCCATGGCAGCCCCCACCCCGGTAAGCGCCTACCTGCATTCGGCGACCATGGTTAAGGCCGGCGTCTTTCTCCTCGCCCGCATGCACCCCGCCCTTGGCGGCAATGGGCTGTGGTTCTGGGTCTTGACCCTGGCCGGCTCGGCCACCGTCCTCTGGGCCGCCTTCCGTGCCCTGCAGGTGAAGGACCTCAAGGCCCTGCTGGCCTATACCACCCTCATGGCTCTGGGCACGATTACCGTCCTTTTGGGCCTGGGATCCCCCCAGGCAGCCTTGGCGGCGGTGGCCTTCTTACTTGCCCATGCCTTTTATAAGGGCGCCTTATTTATGGTGGCCGGCTCGGTGGACCATGCTGCCCATAGCCGCGATAGCGAGATTTTGGGCGGCCTGCGCAAGGCCATGCCCTTTACCGCCGGCGCTGGCTTAGTGGCTGGCTTGGCCATGGCTGGGGTTGCCCCTTTGGGCGGCTTTGCGGCCAAGGAATTGGTGCTGAAGGCAGGCCTCGAAATGATCCCGGTCCTTATTTGCTTGATGATTGGTGCCGTGGTTTTCGTCTCGGTGGCCTGGTCGGTGGTGGTGCGGCCCTTTTGGAACGGCGGTGAACCGCGCCCCGGTCACCCCCATGAATCTCCGCCCTCGATGATCGTTGGCTTTTGTTCCCTGGCCCTGATTAGCCTGCTCTTGGGCATTTTTGCTCCCTGGGTTGATCGTATGCTGCTGACCCCCGCCGCCGAATCGGTGCGCATGGGTGAGGTTGCATGGGGCTATGGCTTTGCCCTTTGGCATGGCATTGGCACCGCCCTCTTCCTTTCTCTCTTCGCGGTAATTGGCGGTATTTTTGTTGGTATGCGGGCGATTCGCACCCGCGCCGCCCTGCAGGGCATTCCCCGGGATCGCGGCGTGCTGGTCCACGATTGGCTGTGGAAATACCTGATCGAAGGCGGCAAGCGGGTCACCGCCCTGCTGCAGAATGGCAGTTTGTACTCCTATCTCATGATGGTCCTCATTACCACCGTCGCCTTCACCGGTTTCGCCCTCTGGCGCAATTGGCCGGCATTGCCGCAGAGCCTGCCCAGCGTTGATTTCTTCGATGTGGTGCTGGTAATTATGCTGGTGCTTTCCTCTCTGGTTATGGCCACTTCCCATTCCCGCCTCGGCGCCATTGCCGCCTTCGGTGGGGTGGGTGCGGGGATTACCGTCTTTTTCCTGCGCTATGCGGCGCCAGATCTCGCCCTCACCCAGTTCTTGGTCGATGTGCTGACGGTGGTGCTCTTGGTATTGGCCTTCCGCCACCTCCCGGACTACCGTTCTGGCCGGGCCCGGGTGCGTCAGGCCTGGAGTGCCCTGGTGGCGATCTGCGTTGGCGCCATGGTGACGATAGGGGTGCTGGTGGCGCAGACCCTGCAGCTGGGCCCCAAGGTTTCCGAGCTCCACGCCAGTATGGCCCTGCCCGAGGCCTATGGGCGCAATGTGGTTAATGTGATTTTGGTCGACTTCCGCGCGATTGATACCTTTGGCGAGATTATCGTCCTGGGTATTGCTGCCCTTGGGGTGGTGGCCTTGCTGCGCCGCGCGCGAATAAGCAAGGATGGTCGCCGCGAGGAGGTTCAACTATGAGCACATCTACTGGATCCAGCAGTAGCGTCATCCTGGCGGCGATTGCCCGTCTGCTGATGCCGCTGTTAATTATGGCCTCCCTCTTCCTCCTTTTGCGCGGTCACAATGAACCCGGTGGTGGATTTATCGGTGGCCTCCTTGGCGGCGTCGCCTTTGTTCTCACTGCTGTTGCCTTTGGCCCTCTAGCAGCGCGACGGGCGCTAATGATTTCACCATATAGCCTCATCCCCTGGGGCATGGGCTTTGCGATACTCGGGGCCCTGATCCCCTTGGCCTTTGGCCAGCCCTTCTTTTCCCCGGTGTGGAGCGATGAAATCCCCTTCGCCGGTGAAGTCTTTAAGGTTGGCACGCCGCTGGTCTTCGATATTGGCGTCTACCTGCTGGTGGTGGGTATTGCCGTTATCTTTGTGCTTACTCTGATGGAAGTGGATTTGGAAGAGCACGATCCCGAAGGCATGGATTCGGACGAAATTAAAATGGCCGATTCAGCGCAGGAGGGTCAGGAATGAATGTTTTAATGGCCTTAGTGGTCGGCGTTATGGTGGCTTCGGGGCTGTACTTAATGTTGCAGCGCCGCCTTCTGCACCTGTTGTTGGGCATCGCCCTGCTCGGCAATGGGGTCAATGTATCGATCGTAGTCTCCGCGGGTTTGGAATCGCAGAACCCTCCAGTCACCCCCCTTGGCGAGCCGCAGCCGGTGGCTCCCCATGCCGATCCCTTGCCCCAGGCCCTGGTGCTGACGGCGATTGTCATCGGCTTTGGGGTGCTCGGCTTTGCCGTCGCTCTGGCCTGGCGCACCTTCCACCTTAGCCGCGACGACGACCTCGATGAACTGCGCAATACCGAAGGCTTTGGCTCGCCCGATAGCAATCGCCCGCCGCGGCCGCCACAGCCTGAGACCAGCGGAGGCCAGCCATGACCTTGGTCGCTCTGCCTTTGATTTTCGCCGTGCTTACGGCCATTGCCTGCTTGTTGGCCCGCGGCAACCGCCTGCATCAGCGCGTGCTGTCCATCACCGGCGGCCTGGTTCAGGTGGTGACGGCGGTCTTCTTGCTGGTCGCCAGTCTGGAAGCGACTCAGGTTTTGCACGTCGGCGGCTGGACGGCGCCGGTGGGCATCGCCCTGGTGGCCGATCCCTTGAGCGCCGTCCTCGTTTTACTCACCGCCCTGATGGGCACCACGGTGGCTTTTTATGCGGTGTATGAGGTCGATAATAAAGATAAGCGCCAGGGCTTCCATGCTCTGGTTCACCTCTTAATGCTGGGGGTGAGCGGTGCCTTCTTAACCAGTGACTTCTTTAACCTTTATGTCTGGTTTGAAGTTCTCCTGATCGCTTCCTTTGTCTTGCTGGGGCTGGGTGGCTCGCATAAGCAGACCGAGGCAGCGGTTAAATACATGGCTCTCAATTTGGTTGGCAGCATGTTTTTCCTTTTTGCCTTGGGCCTTATGTACGGCGCCGCTGGCACCTTGAATATGGCTGATCTGGCGGTGATCGTCTCCCAGGCTCGGGCCAATGGCGAGGCCGGCATTTTCGACCTTATCGCGATGCTGCTGATTATCGCCTTTGGCCTGAAAGCCGGCATTTTCCCCCTCTATTTCTGGCTTCCGGCCTCTTATCACACCCCATCGGTGGCGGTATCCGCCCTCTTTGCCGGTTTGTTAACCAAGGTTGGACTCTATAGCCTTACCCGGACCTTTACCCTGGTGATTCCGCCAGGCACGGGATACATGCAGGATATCCTTTTGGTGCTGGGTATTCTCACTATGGTCCTCGGTGTTTTTGGCGCGGCCGCCCAATCGGAGATCCGCCGCATCCTTTCGGTGCACATTATTTCTCAGATTGGTTATCTGGTGGTGGCCCTGGCCATTGCCACGCCCCTTGCCTTGGCGGCCTTGGTTTTCTACCTCATTCACATTATTATCGTTAAGGCCAACCTCTTTTTGGCCGGTGGCCTGGCATCCCGTCTCGGCGGCGGAGAATACCTCTACAAGATGGGCGGGGTCGCTCGGGTATCGCCCATGCTGGCGGCCCTCTTCCTTATCTCGGCCCTCTCCCTGGCTGGTCTGCCGCCCTTATCGGGTTTTGTTGCTAAGCTGGGGGTGGTCATGGCGGCCATTGAATCCGGTTACTATATCACCGTCGCTGCGGCACTGGGGGTGGGACTGCTGACCCTCTTTTCTATGATGAAAATCTGGTACGAGGCTTTCTGGAAGGACGCCCCCGCGGGCTACGAACCCCCCCCCCCCCCCCCCCCCATTTTTGGGGGGGGGGGGTGGGGGGGTGGCCCCGATATTTTAGTTAACGGTTTTTT
>REDX01000227.1 GCA_007695355.1 Planctomycetota bacterium | reverse complement strand
CGCAGACATTGAGGGTGCCGCGCAGCTTATTGACCACCAGGGCGGCCAGGGCTTCGCCTTCGACATCTTCAGCGATGACCAGGAAGGGCTTGCCGGATTGGGCAACCTTCTCGAGCAGGGGCAGGAATTCGCGCAGGTTGGAGATCTTCTTCTCGTAGACCAGGATCAGGGGCTTCTCCATGGAGACAGTCTGATCTTCCGAGCCAGCGGCGAAATAGGGGCTTTGATAGCCCTTATCGAACTGCATACCTTCCACCAAGTCGAGGGTGGTTTCGGTGCTCTTGGCTTCTTCGACGGTAATAACGCCGTCCTTGCCCACCTTGTCCATGGCTTCGGCCAAAAGTTTGCCAATGGCGGCATCGTTATTGGCCGAGATGGTGCCCACCTGGGCGATTTCCTCGGAGTTCTTGACCTGGGTGGACAGCTTGGCGATGGAGGCAACGGCGGCTTCCACGGCCTTGTCGACACCGCGCTTCACTTCGGTGGGGTTGGCACCGGCGGCGACGGTCTTCAGGCCTTCGCGATAGATCGCTTCGGCGAGGACGGTGGCGGTGGTGGTGCCATCGCCGGCGACGCTGGAGGTCTTGCTGGCGACTTCCTTCACCAGCTTGGCGCCCATGTTCTCAAAAGGGTCTTTGAGTTCAATTTCCTTGGCGACGGTGACGCCGTCCTTGGTAACAGTGGGAGCACCGAAGCTCTTCTCGATGACCACCACCTTGCCGGTGGGGCCCATGGTGACCTTGACCGCGTCGGCCAGGGTGGTGATGCCGCTAAGAATCTTGCGCTGGGCATCATCGGCGTGCATAAGTTGCTTTGCCATGGTTGTTATTCCTTGTGATTAAATTGGGTAATGAAAAGGGAGAGGTGAATCCGCTAGTATGCGGCCTAGCCGAACTTAGCGAGGATGTCGGATTCGCGGAGGATGATCACCTCCTCGCCTTCGACGGTGATCTCGGTGCCGGCGTACTTGCCGAAGAGCACCACATCGCCGGGCTGAATATCGGGGGTCGCGCGCTCGCCATTGTCGAGCAGCTTGCCCGGGCCAACCGCCTGGACGATGCCCTGCTGGGGCTTTTCTTTGGCGTTTTCGGGCAGCAGGATGCCGCCAGCGGTCTTCTCTTCGGCGGCAGAACGGGTGACCACGATGCGGTCATCCAGCGGAGCAATGGCGATCTTGGATTTGGTGGCAGTTGCCATGGTAAGGATTCCTTGTGTGTTTTGGTTAATATTTGGGGAAATCAGCCGAATGGCCGGGCTTACATCATGCCGCCCATACCACCCATGCCGCCCATGCCGCCCATACCACCCATGCCTTCATCATCACCGCCGCCACCGGCCTTCTTCTTTTCCTTGATGTCGGCAATCATGGCTTCGGTATTGAGCAGCAGAGATGCAACCGAAACGGCATTGGCGAGGGCCGAACGGGTCACCTTGACGGGATCGATGACGCCGGCCTTGACCAGGTCTTCGTAGACTTCAGTGGCGGCATTGTAGCCGTGGCTGCCCCTACCCTTAAGGATCTCGTTGACTACCACTTGGCCATTCTTGCCGGCGTTCTCGGCAATGGTGGCAGCAGGCAGGGCGAGGGCCTTCTTGATAATGTCGGCACCGATGGCCTCATCACCACTGAGGTTCAGCTTATCGATGGCCTGGGCAGCGCGCAGCAGGGCAACGCCACCGCCAGCGACGATCCCCTCTTCCACCGCCGCGCGGGTGGCGTGCAGAGCGTCATCGACGCGGTCCTTACGCTCTTTCATTTCGGCTTCGGTGGCCGCACCAACCTTGATCACGGCAACGCCACCGGCGAGCTTGGCAAGGCGCTCTTGCAGCTTCTCGCGGTCGTAGTCAGAGCTGGTATCTTCGATCTCGCGACGGATGCGCTTAATCCGCGCCTGGATGTCGGCGCGCTTGCCGGCACCTTCGACGATGGTGGTATTTTCTTTCTCCACCGAGACCCGCTTGGCGCTGCCAAGGCTGGAAAGATCGATGTTCTTGAGGTCAACGCCGAGGTCTTCGAAAAGAGCCTTACCGCCGGTGACGCTGGCAATATCTTCGAGCATCGCCTTGCGACGATCGCCATAGCCAGGGGCCTTGACGGCGCAGCACTTGAGCACCTTGCGCATATTGTTGACCACCAGGGTGGCCAGGGCTTCGCCTTCAATGTCTTCGGCGATAATCAGCAGGCTCTTGCCGGCCTTGGCAACCTTCTCGAGCAGGGGTACAAGATCGTGCACATTGCTGATCTTCTTCTCGTGGATGAGAATCAGGGGATCTTCGAGGTCGGCGACCATGCGGTCGTGATCGGTGACAAAGTTGGGGCTAATATAGCCGCGGTCGAACTGCATGCCTTCAACCACGTCCACCTCATCGTGCAGACCCTTGCCTTCTTCGATGGTGATGACGCCGTCTTCGCCGACGCGCTGCATGGCGTCCGCAATCTGCTTGCCCACGCCCTCATCGCCATTGGCGGAGATGGAGCCAACCTGGGCGATGGCCGACCAGTCGCCGCGCACCTTGCTGCTGGCCTTGACCAGGGCGGCGTCGACGGCGGCAACCGCTTGATCGATACCGCTCTTGAGGTTCAGGGGGTTAACCCCGGCGGAGACGGCGCGTAGGCCCTGGGTGAAAATGGCCTCGGCGAGGACGGTGGCGGTGGTGGTGCCATCGCCGGCCATGGAGCCGGTCTTGGAAGCCACTTCCTTCACCAACTTGGCGCCCATGTTTTCGAATGGATCGCGGAATTCGATCTCTTCGGCAACGGTGACGCCGTCCTTGGTTACGTGGGGGGAACCCCAGCTTTTATTGATCACCACATTACGACCGCGGGGGCCGAGGGTGCTCTTGACCGCCTTGGCCAACTTATTGACGCCGGACTTGATCTTGTCGCGGACATCATCGTTAAGGACGATTTGTTTAGCTGCCATTGATGTCTCCTTGAATGGCTGATTGAGGAGTGAACGAAAACGCTGCCGTCCGGGGACGGGAAAAGGGGACTAGCGACCTGATGAGGACGCGGGGGGACTTGCTTGTTGAGCGGATGCGGCTTTGTTGGCGGCGGGCTTAGCGGCAGCCGGTTTGGCATCTGTGCTAGCTGCAGGAGCGGCAGCAGGCGCCGCGCTGCCGGCTGCCTGGCCACTGCCTTCGCTGGTACCTGCGCTGCCACCGGCGTCCTGCTTGGACTGTTGACGATAAGATTCAGAGCGATTGTAATCCGTCTCCCAGAAACCTTCTCCCTTAAAGATCACCCCGCCGCCGCGGCTAATCAACTTACGAAAACGCTTGCTGCCACACTGAGGGCAAGCCTTGAGCGTGTCATCCTTAATGGACTGATAGATTTCCATTGGTCCACAATGCTGACATTCATACTCGTAGGTAGGCACGCAGAAGCTCCGCTTTCGATACAGGTCAGAGAGACCGGGGTACTGGTCGATTCGACCGAATCAGTTTACACGCAAGCCCCTATTGCACACGCCGTGCCAGTTTCTCAGAAAATCCACCGAATTTATTTAAGGCCTATTAAATTCATGACTTATGAAAATGATTCCGCTTCCGCCTCGACTTCCCCCGTCAGCCCCCTGCGCCTTCTGATCATAGGCACTGATACCGGAGTGGGGAAAAGTCATGTCACCGCGACCATTGTCAGTGCCCTGCGCCAAATCGGCCACCAGGTCTGGGTTCACAAGCCCGTGGCCTGCGGCGACTGGGATGGCGAGCAGGCCGAAGATGGCCGCCTCTACCGTCAACTCTGCGCCACCGACCAAGACCCGGACTCCGCCTGCCCCTGGCAATTCCCCGAAGCCTGTTCACCCCACCTCGCCGCCCGCCTCGCCGGACACACCCTCACCCGGGCCGAACTGCTCCAGGGGCTTAAGCGCTGCCTGCGTCCTGACCGCGACTTGGTCATTGAAGGCGCTGGCGGCTTACTCGCCCCCCTCAGCGAAGATGGTTGCGATATCGCAGATCTGGCAGCAGCCTGTGCAGCGCTCACCATTATCGTCACCCGCCCGCACCTTGGCACCATTAACCATACCCGCCTCACCGTTGCCCACGCCCGCCAACGGGGCCTGCGACTCCTTGGCTTGGTGCTTAACCATCATCAGCCGCATTTGAGCGGGGTGGCCGTTGAACATGCCGCTAGCGAACTTGCCCGCTGGTGCGATCTGCCCGTCATCGCTGAATTACCCTACGATTGCCAGCTTCCAGCCGCCGCCGAGGGCCTTACCGCCCACCCCCTAGCGCAGCAATTAATCGCCTCCATACTGCGCGCCAACCCCGAGGTGGAGTAGATATCCGGTGAAGGCTGGTGCCCCCCGCAGCAAGAAAGAGCTCAAAGCCCGCATCTCCTGGTGGTGGCGCCGCTTTCTGCGTTCCATTCTTATTATCAATGACACGCCGCATCGGGTCGCCCTGGGGGTTGCCATTGGCACCTTTATTACGTATCTGCCGATGGTCGGCATTCAAATGATGCTCAGCGCCGGCTTAGCCCTGCTGACCCGGGCCAATGTCGCCGCCACCGTGCCCCCGGTGTGGATTACCAATCCGATAACGATTATTCCCATCTATCTTTTCCTGCACTGGCTGGGCAATTTATTCGTCGGTGGTCCCGCCCTGCGCTGGTCCCAATTGTATGAGGCCCTTGCCGCGATTGCCGCCAAACGCTCGGAAGAAGGGCTTTGGGCCAGCATGCGCTTTGCCGCTAATGATTTTTTCTACACCATCCTGTGGCCGATGACCATCGGCGGTTTCATTGTCGGTGCCATTAATGGCGCGATCTTCTATTGGTTGACCTACCGCGCCATTAGCGCCTATCAGCACCGCAAAATGCTGCGCCGTCTCGAGTGGATCAAACATTCTAAACCGGAACTGATTTCCAACGTTCAATCTCTTGAGGATTCCCCACTCTAATCCACAGGGAGTATCCATGGATTACCGTCTGCCCGCCCTGCCGCTCACTATCAGCATTCTCGTCGGCATCGCCCTCTGGGGACTCAGCAATATCCGTCTCGGCGCCGAAGAAGACGATCCGGGGATTTTCCACTATCCGCCCCTGGGTGCGGAAATCACCACCGTTCAGGAAGGCGAAAGCTTCGTTGCCGCCATTCCCATTCGTAACCCCAATAATCGTGCCGGGCGCATTGTCCGCACTGATTCCACCTGCGTCTGCAATGTCCTCAAGACAGAGCATACCTTCCTTCTGCCTGGCCAAGAAACCATTCTCCATTTCGATGTCGCCAATGAGCGCACCTCTGGCAAGGCCTCCCAGATCGTCTGGCTATACTTCAGTGATCCGGAATTTGATCCCCTCGAAGTGCGTATTCGCTGGAACGTCGAACCCACCGTTACCGTCGACGTGCTCCCCCCCAATCAGCGCGAAATGACCCGGCCGGAAGATCCCCTATGGCGGGATATCGGCCGCCTTGAAAGCATCGAACGCCCAGAAGATGGGCGCAATCTCGTCAAAAATCTCCTCCTCAGCACCACCCCCAAACAAACCCCCGAAGGCGGCCTTGAAGTAAAGGAAGTGCTTTACGAGGGAAGCATTTGGACCTTTACCATTCGCCGCCTCAATGATCAGCAAAGTCTCGTACTGCTGCGCGCCGCCGACCCCGAAGCCGTTCTCCCCCAGGGCGTCTTCGAAGAAACCTTTACCATCCGCACCAATCACCCGCGCAAGCCTGAAATCGTCATGGAACTCGGCACCAAGATCGACCCCGAAGCCGGACGCCAAGTCGACAACCCCCTGCTCAATCCCCCCCCATGCGCTGAACCGGGCCACGGCCAAGGGAATGTGGCGATCGCGGCGCATGCGGCGATTAACGCGAACGATCATCCGCGATGGATGATTGACCATGCGCGTCGCTCGTCGCTCACCCTTTCCCCCCGGGATCGCCTCCCCACTCTTCCACGTTGACCAGCCCCCCGATCGCGGTTCAATCGGAAACACTAAAAACGGTGCTGCCTGCCCCTTGGCCCCCTTAGCCCCCTTGGGCTTATGGGGCGAATCGGGCAAAACGCGGGGATTTCTCGAAATTCCCTGGCATCGTCCACCAATTTCACGGTAGGGGCCACTTCCTGCCACCCCCCTGTTTCAGCCACCGCTGGATCAGTCCCCAAGGAGACACTGCATCCATGACCGCACGGGCCCTGGTGCTGCGCACCGCCGGAACCAACTGCGAGGTTGAGACCGCATATGCTTTCGAACTGGTGGGGGTTGAAACCCAAACCATCCACATCGCTGCCTTGATTAAGCAGCCCCGCCTCTTGGGCGATTTCCGCTTTGTCGCCATTCCAGGCGGCTTTTCCTATGGCGATGACGTGGCCTCGGGCCGTATCTTCGCCAATGAACTGCTGGCTATGCTAGGCGAAGAATTGAGCCGTTTCATCGATGGCGGTGGCTATGCCATCGGTATCTGCAATGGTTTTCAAGTCCTGGTAAAGGCCGGCCTCTTGCCGCGCCTAAGCCACAAGACGGAACAACAAGCCACCCTCACCCACAATATCAGTGGGCGCTATGAAGATCGCTGGGTGCGCTGCCGCACCCGGATCAGCCGCTGTGCCTGGATGCCAAGCGAGGAATCCCAGATTGAACTGCCGGTGGCCCACGCCGAAGGCCGTTTTACCGCCCCCGAGAGCGTCCTTAATCAATTGCAAGAGCAGGGCCAGATTGCCCTCTGCTATGAAGATCAGGACAACTTCAATGGCAGTCAGCGGGCCATCGCCGGCATCTGTGATCCCAGCGGCCGTGTACTCGGCCTCATGCCCCACCCCGAACGCTTCCTGCGTTTTGAAAACCACCCCTGCTGGACCCGCCTGCCGCCGCAGCGAGAAGGCCAGGGGGTCTCTCTCTTCCGCGCCGCCGCGCGCCACGCCAAGGAGAATTAACGATGTTATGCACTACTCTTGCCCACCTGCGTTGGTTGCAGCCCATCGCTGCCTGTGCCCTCATTGCTAGCGTCGCCCTGAACGCGGTGGAAGGCCCTGAGCGCGAACGGCAACCCCATGGACAGCAACAAATCCCCGTCACCAACCGCGCCGATATCCCCATTGGCGCCCGTTCTGACGCCGAGGTGCGCCAGCGCGAGCTCTGGTATTCGCGCATGGAGAACCGCGAATGGGGCCCCTGGCAGCGCCACGGCATTACCTTTTCGCGCAATGACGCCATTGTCTGGGCCGCCCCCGAAGGCTTTTGGCGCATCTATGTGCGCATAGAAGATATCTCTGGACTGGCCACCCCCATCCCTGATGCCGAGACCGCCGGCCAACAATCCTTTATTGTTGACCGCACCCCTCCCCAGGTGGCGATTACCTTCCCCACCGAAGGCGCCTTCCTGCGCGGCGGTGAAGGCTACGATATCACCTGGGAGGCCAGCGATCCGCACCTCCATTCCACTCCCATCACCATCCGCTGGAATCGGGGCGGCGATGATAATTTCGTTACCGTCGCCGAACACATCCCCAACACCGGCAGCTTTCGCTGGACCACTCCCCGTGATATGACGGCCACTGGGGTCATCCAAATCCTCGCCTGGGATCGCGCCGGAAACCGCGGTCAGACCCAAGTCGGCAGCCTCGTCATCGACGCCCTGCCGCCCAGCCGCAATATCCTTGGCCCCAAGATCGCCGCCACCCGGGATGTCACCCTTTCCATTAGCGCCCGCGATGCCGGCCCAGCGGGCATGAAATCGGTGCAGCTGTGGTACTCCAACGATGAGGGCGTGACCTGGAATGAAGGCCCGGCCCGCAATGAAGAGCCCTGGGAAAGCTTAGCCTGGCGGGCTCCTGCCGACGGTCGCTTCCTGCTTAACCTGCTCGCCACCGATCGCTCCGGCAATAGCACCCCCCTGCCCGCAAGCGCCAAAGACGCCCAGTCCACCATCCTCATCGACACCGTTGCCCCGGTGATCACCCTCGCCTCGCCCATTGGCGTTCGCCAGGCCGGCAGCGGCGAATCCAGCCTCCGCCGCATCTACAAGCCCGGTGATCGGGTGACTGTGCAATTTGCCGTAAAGGACGAGAATATCGGCGAGGACGCCGCCTCGGTGCAAATCCAGCTCGAACAGGGTGCCCCCTGGCAAAGCCTAGGCTCTGGCCTGCCCGCCGATCGGCCCTTCACCTTCGCCATTCCCGACGCCAATACCGACACCGCCCGCATCCGCGTACAGGTTCTAGACCGCGCTGGCAATCTCGGCGAAGCCATCGCCGGAGAAACCTTCCGCATTCGCAATGTTATCGAGGCCGGCGAAGTCACCATTGAACTGGACTAAGGCCGATCCTGTCACCACGGTCACGACCTCAGCAACCGTTTCCCCACGGCCAAGGCTGATACAGCCTTGACCACGGCCTTTTCCTCATAGCATCCGCGCTCCGTTCGCGAGACCAGTGTCCTTACACCGATCCGACGAGCGCGGCCAATTTCGTTCCAAATTTAAGGGATTTCCATGGCTTCAACTGCTTCCAAGACTGACACCATCTGGGGCCTCGGCCGCCGTAAGACCAGTGTCGCCCGCGTCTACCTGCGTCCTGGTACCGGCGTTATCACCGTCAATAAGCGTCCGATGGAAGAGTTCTTCACCATCGATCGCCGTCGTAAGCAGGTGCGCGCCGCCCTCGAGTTGGTTGGCGCTGCCGATCGCTATGATGTTTTCGTCAACGTCAAAGGCGGCGGCGAAACCGGCCAAGCCGATGCCATCCTCATGGGTGTTTCCCGTGCCCTACTGAAGGTAGAGCCCGATGCCCAGCCCGAGCTGCGCCGCAATGGCATGCTCACCCGCGATAGTCGTATGGTTGAGCGCAAGAAGTACGGCCTGCGTAAAGCTCGCCGCGGCTGCCAGTTCTCCAAGCGCTAAAACTTCCAGCAGCCCTTCTCCGCAACAGCGGATACCGTCAACGCCGATGGCCATACCATCGGCGTTGTGCTGTTATGGGCACCTCCTATGCCTCTCTGACCCCAGGCAGAGCGCCATCTGCATGGCACAAGGCATTGCCCCGCAATGATTTGGCCTTGCAATTCGTGCTAAACGCCTAGATTTCCCATCTGGTGGAATATTAGTGGCGGGTTTTAGGGCCTTCCCAAGGTCTCCGCCCGCCAAAAGCGCCACCATTCCTCCCCTGCCCTCACTGCCCGAGAGTCCATCCTGCCAACCGCGAGCGCCCCCCCTTATTATCTAGCTATCGACGTCTCCGCCGAGGGAATTGATCTCGCCTTGATCGATGCCCAGGCTGCGGTGGTCGACCACGTCACCCGGCACGTACAACGCCAAGAGAATGGCGCCCAGGATCCTCAGGATTGGTGGCGGGCCGTACGCACCGGAATTAAAGACCTGCTGCGCCGCGGCAAGGTGCGCAAAGAAGAAATTCGCTCTATCGGTGTCACCGGCGATGACTACGGTCTCGTCTGCGTCAGCCGCGAGGGACTGGCCCTCAATAATGTCCATCTCAGCCCCCACGACGACCTCATCCCCTACGCCGATGCCTTCACTGAAGCCTTTGGCGCCCGCAATATGATCAATCTCGTTGGTGGCCCCGCCTTCAACGCCTGCAGCGCCTCCCTGGCCGACTGGATTAAAGATCACCAGCCCCGCCACTGGCACGACTGCGCCGCCATTATGAACCCCCGGGGCTTTCTTAACTATCGCCTCAGCGGTCAAAATATCTGCGATCCCTCCACCGCCGCCGCCATGCGCATGTATAATCCGCGCAGCAATGGCTGGTCAAAAATGGTGCTTGATCGCCTCAATATCCCCGCGGCTTGGCTGCCTGAAGTACATCCCGGCCCCCGTCTTGGCGGCCGGGTTACCCCCGTCGCCGCCCGCGAGACTGGCCTTTCCCCCGGCACCCCCATCGCCGTGGGCGCCAATCGCACCGCCTCCATCGCCATTGCCGCCGGCGGCGTTGAACCCGGCATGGGCATCCTCGAATTGGGCGGCAATGGTCACCTCTCGGTGATCACGGACAGCTGGCAAAAACCCAAGCCAGAAACCATGGAGATCAGCTGCCACACGGTCAATAAATGCTGGGCCTTAATCATGCGCGGCATCGGCAACGACCGCCATATTCGTTGGCATAATGACGAAATGGCCGCCACCGATGTTCAGCAATGGCGCCGGGCTGGCCGCAGCGCCATGGAAGCCATCGCCGAACTCGCCGCCGAGGCCCCTCCCGGCTCTGACAACCTCCACTTTATCAGCCACCGCGATGGCGGCGGTCTCGTTGGCCTACGGCCGGGGCACCAGCGCCGCCACGTCTTGCGAGCGATGTTAGAAAGCGTTGGCTACACCGTCCGCCGGGCCATTACCGAACTCAAAGACATCGGTGTCACCCTGCCCGGCCTGCATCTCATCGGTGAAGGCGCCGAATCCCACCTTTGGTGCCAAATTATCGCCGATGTCTGCGGCCTCGAAACCCACAGTATCGACCGTCCCCACGCCGCCCTGGTGGGCGCCGGGATCCTTGCCGGCGCTGCCATTGGGGTCCACAAAACCCCTGCTGCTATGGCCAAAAAACTGCCCGCCAAATCCCGCTCCTTCCAGCCGCGACGGGCAGCCGCTGAAGTCTACGATGCCCAATCTTCTACTCACCAGCGGCTGCAAGAACTTCTGCCGACCATCCTCCACCAAGAAGCTGAGGAGGCCCCATGAGCAAGCCCACCTTCCTTCAAGGTACCCTCATCCTCTTGCACGCCGTGGCCGCAGTCGTCGTCGTATTCAACCTCTCGCAACAACGCCAAGAACGCCAAGCAGAGGTCGAACAGCTGCGCATTATAGCCCAGGATGAAGCGCAGCTCACCGAATCTCACCGCCGCCAAGTTGCCACTTACGAAGCTCTCCTCGACGGCCTACGTCAGCGCGATCCCTACGTGGTTGAACTCCTCGCCCGCGACCGCCTAGGCTATCGCCACACACACCATCGCGAAGTCCCACCGCCCCGCCTCGAGCCCTGAACCCGCGCGGCAAATGCCCTTGCACCCCTGATAAATCCAGCATGATCCCGCCCTCGCCGGCCCCAGCGCCAGCGGGAAAACTGATCGGGGCGTAGCTCAGCCTGGTAGAGCGCTACGTTCGGGACGTAGAGGCCGCTGGTTCGAATCCAGTCGCCCCGACCAAGAAGCTCCATCTGCAAAGATGGGGGTTTTTTTAGATGCCTAAATACGCTAGCGGATTCGAACCAGCTGCTTTTTCCCATTGTGGTCAGCAAAGCTGACCACAGGTCCGCCCGGGTCGGGCTTGCCAACCCCGGCAAGCCCTGCGCCTTCGGCGCCCCCGGGCGGACGGCCGCAGGTTCGAATCCTGTCGCCCCGACCACTTTTTGCTCAGGGGCGCTGCCCCTACGGCCCTTCGGGCCTACCCCCCTGACTTTGTCAGGGCTCGCATTTCGCGGCTGCGCCGCTGCACGCGTGGTCCGGGGAGTACGAGGGGGCGACTGGTGCAGGGCCGATACCATCGAGCTTGCGAGATCGGCCCGGAGCCACTCAAGCCCCCGCGATGTAAAAGCGCTGCGCCGATTATATCCATCCACCGCCCTTCGGCGTCAGAGCTCCATCTGCAAAGATGGGGCTTTTTTTTGATGCCTAAGTACGCCAGCGGATTCGAACCAGCTGCTTTTTCCCATTGTGGTCAGCAAAGCTGACCACAGG
>REDX01000296.1 GCA_007695355.1 Planctomycetota bacterium | reverse complement strand
CTGCCAGCGGCGGATGCAGGGGTGGAGGCCTTGCAGTCATGGGCCCTGGCGGTGGTCAGTTGGCTGGCAGATGGCGGTGCGGGCCAGGCAAACACCTAACGGGGCTTCACCCCAGCCCGACGAGCGGTCTATGGTAGGGCGAAGCTCCGTTAGGGCTTTCATATCTCGGGGCTGGCGCCCCTAGGACCCCGAGTCCTTGCGTGCATGGAATTTGCGGACTGGCACTTGCGCAAAGCGTGGCTTGCCAGGTCCAGTTCCCCGCCCTCAAGGACTCTAGCACCATGGTTTCCCATCTCGGTTAGGGACCATTCCCCGGCGCTGCCGGTGCCGCTGGTCCACAGCTGTCTCCGCTACGGATGGGTTGTCAGCGCAGGGTTGCCACATGGGCGCTCTCCCCCCCCTGGGTTTTCCCTTGCGCACGGCCGCATAGGGTGCTGTGTCAGAAACGGTTGCTATGCCCCTTGAATCATGTTGGCTAGGCCCTGCCCATGAGCGGGCGAAGGAGTGAGATATCCCCATGAGCGCCCCAAGCATTGCTGAGCCCTATCCCTGTTTTCTGGATTGTGAGGCATCGAGTCTGAGCGAAGCCTCGTACCCCATTGAGGTGGCGTGGAATGATCCCGATGGCACCATTCACAATCTGCTGATTAATCCCCAGTCGCTGCCGGCATGGACGGACTGGAGTGCGGAATCACAGGCGGTACACGGCCTGAGTCGGGACTATCTGCAAGAGGCTGGGGTATCCGCGCAGGCGGCGGCCGAGCAGTTGCGGGAAGCTTTGCACGGGGCGACGGTGGTCAGCGATGCGGCGTGGTGGGATGCGCGCTGGCTGCGCCGATTATTTATGGATGCGCAGGTCCGCGCCCCCGCGCTCTCGTTGGCGGATGCCGATGATATCTGGGTGGATCGCCTGATCGCCGCTGGCGCGCAGCGGGAAAGTGCCCGGCAGACCCTGGGCCGCATCCACCTGCGCCTCAAATCTGACTATCCCCAGCGCCACCGCGCCGCAGCCGATGTTCGCTACCTCATGGCGGTGTGGGAAGCCGTATGCGCCACCCCCAGTCGCCGCCACCCAAGAAAAAGGCCTGTGCAATGATCGTCGATTACCGCCGCGTGCTCACCGATGCCATCACGCCCCTCGTCCGTCAGCAATGGCTGGAGGGGGCCCAGCCCTTTACCAAGGAGGGGCGCTGTGAGCTTGTGGCTCGGGCTGGCGAAGGGCTCGACCCTGAGTGCTTTGAGCATCTTTTAGCGCATGGCCAAAGGGCGGATTGGGCCCTGGTCGCGGGGCTAATCTGGGAGGCCGGCGCCGCCATCCGCGCCAATGCCAATCAGATTCAGGGGCAACTCCTTCAGCCCACGGCGAAAGAATTGGCCTGGCTGCCAAGCCTGGATCAAGTGCGTGAGCTACTTACCCGTGCCCAGCAATCCGCCAAGGGAGGGGGATCCGCCCGCGGTTTGCCTTGGGCTGCGGCGGCAGATCCGGTCCGCAATGTGGAGGATGGTCCCAGCGCGGAAGCGGTGGCTGCTGCTGCGTGGGTACTGCGGCGGCCCGGTGGTGCCGAGCGCCTACGGGCAGGCAGCAAGGGCGACCGCCCGGCCCTGGATGCCCTGGTAGTGGGATTGACCGCCGAATGCGATGATCTCCTGGAGGCCCTAGTCGATGCCGATCGCCCGCAGGCCCTGGCCTATGCCACACAATTGATCGTTGCCAGTGGCCAAGCGGCGCCCAAGCGCGTGCCGTGGAGCGCTGATAAAATCGCCCTCAAAGCTGGCAGTCTGTTGTTCATGCGCCGCCGCCGGGGATACGATGAAATGCCCCCGAGTTTTGCTGCTGGGTATGGCAGTAGTACCCCCCGTCCTCGGCAGGCGGCATTTGCCCGCGCCGTCAAAGCCCGCAGTAGCGGTTGTTGCGCCCTGAGCGGCATCCGCGAAGCGGTTGAGGCAGCGCACTGGAAACCCAATCACCTCGGCGGCCCAGAAGACCCAGCGAATGGCATCGCCCTGCACCGTCCCCTCCACCGCAGTCAAGAGCGCGGCGAATGGACCCTGGCCGACGATGGCACCATTCTCGCCCGCCCCCAGGCCCCAGCGGTGGTCCGCGCATTCGCCGGCCGCTGTCCTCCTGGCGCCGCTGATCCTGACGCCATCGCTGCAGCCCGCCCTTGGCTTGCCTGGCACCGCCGTCACCACGGCTGGGACTAAGTCAGGTGGCCTGGGGGCAGGCGCTGCTGGTGGGGGATCTATGCCGGGATCCTGCCGGTGACGGCTGCGGTAATTATCGCAGAAATGCGCAGTCCCCGCTACCACGGGATTGTGGCCCATTGGCTGCGGCGGCCCCAGGAGGTCCTTGGCAGAGACCAATGACATGCTTTAGGCTGAGCAGGTGAACGAGGGGGTGCATGGGGCGCTCAAAAATCGAGTCGGATAATCTGGGTTGCGCTGATCTGGCTGCGTGGGCCATGGCCATGGCCGTCGTTGCCGGAAAACCAGCCTTCGTCAACGCCGATATGCAATTCATTACCCTGCACCTGCAGGTCGCCAGACCAGCGGTCGCCCAGGGGAATACTGCCCAGGTAATACAATAGGGTGCGTGGCCGGTTGGTGCTGAGGTGGTTTTTCGTGCTGTCCTGGCCTATGCCGTAATCACCGATGAGGCGAAAGGCCTTGAGGCTGCGAAAAACACCAGAACCGCCACCGCTTTCGGCAGTGGCGACGATAAACGCGCCTGAGTCAGTCTGTCCTACCAGGGAATAGGCAAAAAAGCCGTCGTCCCCGCGATCAATCATAACCCTGGGATAGTCGTTGTCGCCTGCTTGGAGGACCACATCACCAAAGAAACGGTTACTGCCTTGGGCGTCGTCCAGATTTATGGCGACCACCTGGTCACCAGAGTCGCTCATCCACACCGCAAAGGCTTCAATGATGGTGGGATGGATGAAGGGCTCACGATCAAAGAAGGCAGGGGCTTGGGGATCGGGGTTTGGCGCGGGCTTGCTGACAACATCGGATGACGATTGACTGCACGCAGCCAGCAGGCCAAGGAAAAGGCCCATGGCGCAGGAACCATACACGGCAGGGTAAAGGTTCATTTTGTGGTGTACTCCATTCTTTCCGCAGGCCGTTTGTCGGGCCAGCACAGTGTACAAGAGTCGGTCGTTACCCCATCCCGCGCATACTCTCACCGGGGCAGGAAATCAGTCGCGCCTCGCCAAACCTTTCAACTCAGAGACTACAGCAATCATGCGCCCCAGCGCATCCAGCCGCTGGGCCGGGGTGAGGCGTGCAAAGGCCGTGTGGCCATCGAAATCTTCTTGCTTCGCAGATGCTAAGGATTGTCGATCGGCTACATGTTGATTGGCTAATTGCTGGCGATCGGTCATGCGATTTCCATGGTTATTCAAGTTTCACTTTCTTATCCAGTGGGATTATTTAATAAACCACCGAGAATGCTCAAATCATTTTTATTCTGTAACTGAACACGACAGGTAGAGCTTATCGGCACCCCGCATGTGTCGCTATCCCCTCAACATCTGGCCAGTGCGCAGGATTCCCTGCCACCACCGGGCCTGGGGGGACTTGGGTAAAATAGTAGGTCCAGCAGGGCCGCTCACTGCCATCGGCTAGGGTACAGGTGGCCCGGACGCGGGTGTAGAGATCGCAATCGGGGTTGCCGCTATAGCCTTCGATGGCGTCAAGGACTTCGAGGACCGCTGCCTCGTCGGCATCGGCAATGCTCCAGCATTCGCCGGCCACTAGGCCATCCCCGGGGGAGAGGGCGGGATAGGCGCCAAGATCGTAGAGGGTGCCGCGGATGGTGGCCGGGCTTATCGAGAGGGCTTGCACCGGCCAGCAGCCAGCGCGGCATTGGTCGGATTTTAACGTGCCATAGACAAAGACATGTACGGTCATGAATGGGCCCTCCAGGTGGGATGTTGGCGCAGCCAAGCGGCATAAGCCGGGGAAAGCATGGGGGCTCCGCAGAGTAAGTGCTGCAGATACGCCGGGGTTGGCAATAATCCGGGTTCATCAAAGTCTGGGCCATGGAGGTAGACCATACTTTCGTAGGGCTGGCCCTGATCATCGCGCACGGTCCAGTTGTGGCGTTGATAGTGACCACCGTGGACCCCTTCGTAGCTATCAAGAAGGGCCAGCTCATCGGCGCTGACCTCCCACAAGAGGCCTTCGGCATCCGGCCGGCCATCGCCCGCCGGCTGCGGCTTGAGGGTGGCATAGCCATGGCCGCTGCCACTGGCCTTATCAAAACAGCAATACCAATTGGGCAGGTGCACCGGCACCGCATCACGAATGTCGCAATGGCGCTCAAGGCGCTCGGATAAGCGATGGCAGTCCATATTGCTGCCGTAGGCGAGATACCACAATGCCATGGGGAATTCCTTTCTTAAGGGTTGGAGAAATGAGGGATGTCGAGAATCGATGGGCTCCCTGGGTATCATGCGCTGTGGTGACTTCCAGGGGTTAACCAGGTACAGGGCCCACTCCAGTCGCGCACAAAGGCGTGCAGGCTTTCATCCTTCGCAAGGATGGGGCTGATGACATCTATGCGCAGCAGGGGCCGGGGTGAGGGTCGCAGGGCGGCCATCCATTGCTGAAGTTGATCGTCGCCAATGCGGCCGCAATCAAAGCGGTAGGGTGCGGAGGGCGATCGCCGCTTGCCGAGGAGGGCCACTAAGTGCGCATCCCGCCAGGCAGCGGCAGCCAGCAGCAGCGGCAGGTGGGTAAAGAGCCGCCGAGGGCTTTGCGGAATCAGTATGGAGCCACTCACCGCCTGCTCATCGGCCAAGGCGTTGAGGATAAAACAGGCACGGGAGCCTTCTTCTAAGCGCAGGTGCGCCAGGGGCCGGTAGTCGCCGCCAAAGCTGCCGCCGGAACTTCCTATGGTCATCATCAGGGTGGTTTCGCTCATGGCATTCCTTTCATGATTGCCGGGATGGGGTCAGCAGAACGACTGTGCCGCGCTGCTGGATTGACGGCCATGGTATGGCTACCGATGGCAAAGCGATCTTACCCGACTCCGTCTTTTTCTGAGTCGGTCCCCAGGGACATTGCCGAGGGATCCTTATGGTGCAGGGCAGATCGATAACCGCGCCACAGGCTTGGCGCAGCTCTGCGGCCTGCTATGCTCGTACGCGGGTTTCTACTCCCCATGATACAAGGAAACGCCCATGACACATACGCTCCTCCACCCTGGCTCTGCCCTGGTCATCACTGCCCCAGATCCCGATCATCTGCTTGCGGGTGCGGTATTGGCTGCAGCTATTGGCCAAGACGGGCTGCGCGGAGTGGATGGCCTAGAGCAGCTGCCGGCCCGCCTGCGGGTGGCTTCGCCCTTGCATGAGCAACGCACCCTCATCCAGGAGTGGCTGCAGCAGGATCCCGACCAGCGCTGTCCCTTGTGGGTATTAGCCTTGGATGCCAAGTCGGGGATCGGCCAGGATGCTATCGCTGATCTGCGCGCCGCCGGGGCGGAAATCCTTATTGGTCCCGATGCGCATTCGGATCCGATGAAGGCCGTGCGGCAGCGTTTGCATCAAGGATCCGCAGCTTTTCGCCACGACGAAGCGGCGCTACGGCCGCTATTGGATGATATGAAGGGCCGCAAGGCGACCCTGCTGCGCGGACTACGAGAAAGGATCGGTAGTACTCCACGGAATATGTATTACACGGCGGCGCCAAATATTCTGCAGTGGCTGAATGAACAGGCCTGGGCATTGGCCTTATTGCCGCCGCAATTGCGCCGACTGCAGGCGCTAAGTGAAAGTCGTATCCCCAGTGATCAACGCCTGTGGCAGCGTTTGGGGGCACAGTATGCAGGAGATGATCCGTCCTGGTTGCAAAGCCTGTGGGCCAGTCTGCTGCTGTTGAACCGCGCCAGCAATACGCATCGTTGGGAACAGGCCATCCTTGGGCCCTCCGCTACCGCCATCGCCCTGCGCCGCGCCATGGGCTATGCCGAGCGCAGCATCGCCAATGGCCATGGCGTCATACTGGTGGGCCATGATCCTGGCGAAGCCCAGCGCTTGGCCGAAATATTAGCCGCAAGCAACGATGAATTGCCGGCCCCTACGGCCATCCATCCGTGGTCAGCTGAGCATCTGCACGCACCGTCAATTCTTCTGGCCACACCAGAGGATGAAGCTCAGGCCTATCAACATGCCCCGGCTGATTGGGTGGTGGTGGACATTCCGCCCCTGCTTGAGCGCAGTTTAGATGTGCCGGTGATCGCCATTGATATGCTCGCCCAGTTACACACCCAACTACAGCGACCTGGCGCGCCGCGGGCCTTTTCGCAAGATCCCCGGGAATTGGCCTGGCTTGCTGGGTGCTGGTGGCCGGGGGGCAGTGATGAACTCCGCGCCGCCTTGGCCGAGCGCCTACAAAGCGAAGCCCACACCGGCTGGCAGGGCCCATCAGCCCACTGGCGGCCCCTACCAGCAGTGCTGCATCCCAGCGCCAATAGCAGTGGCGGGAGTTTTTCACTCACGGCCATTAAAGCCCAGACCTTTCTCTGGGCCCGCGGCGCCCACCGCAGCCAAGAAGAAGCGCTGTCATGTTTTGGCCGCGGTACCTCCGATCGTCCGCCATGGGCCTGTGTCACCCTGCGCGCCCGCAGGTCAGGGAGTCCCCTCTGGCCCGGCCCGCCCCGGCGTTTGCGCCATGGTGAACAGGGTTGGTATGATCCTTGGGCCGACTCCGTATAAAAAGGACCACCCCAGGCGCCTGCCATCTTGATTTCCTGATAGGGTGTCTCGCGAACACCACCACCCATCAGGAGACCCATTATGAGCAAGCAACCCAATCAGCCGACCACCACCAACCACGCATCAAGCTATAACCGGATGGAGGTCCTTGCCGCATCACTGGCCCGGGTGCTGCGTCATATTGCTGGCGATGTGCCGCAGCGTGACCGGGATGGCACGGTGCTAGATGATCAAGCCGGGCATTACGCCATCTTCACGGTGTGGCGGCAGGACATGGAACCAGAAGAAAATAACCTGCGTTGGGTGGGATTGAATCGCGCCATCCGTGCCAGGGGCCTCGGCTATATACGCCTCGCGGGCACATGGCTTGATTATGGGTGGGATAGCGCAGGCACCCCTGTAGATCGCACCCTCTTCGTCCCCGGCGGCGACAACCTGACCCTTGAGTGGGCCCAGGAAGTGGGGCTGGAACATCATCAGGACTCACTCATTTATGCTGACCCTGGTGCACGCTGCGGTGCTGAAGATGGGAAAAACACCAGGGATCAGCCACCTACGGTCTGCATGTTTGAGCCCCATAGGGAAGCTGGATGCTGGGATGTATGCCGCACCTGGCCGACGAGGAAACGCCACAGTGCCCAGAACATCGTCGACGCCCTGGAGGAGCAAAAAGATCGCCTGAGGGCCCATCGCCCCCTCGTTCTCAGTGCCAATAAGACAGCGATTCCCGAGGATCCCTGCATTTATGTGCCGGCTGATAACGACTATGAGTCCCTAGGGATTGCACCGGCGCCGATCGGAACGATGTGGTCTGAGGGGAAGTATCGCGGGCTCAACACCCTTATCATCCATATTGCTGCCGATCCAGGGTACGATGGCCCACGGCCTCAGATTCCGGGCTGCCTGCATTAGCCCCCTGAAAAGTCGCAAGCTGTTATTATCAAATAGTTTGCGACGCTATGATGGGAGCTCCGAAAAAAACTGGGTAGCTCAGTGATCCGGTTCAACCCAGTCATGCTAGTATGGCACCTCAATAGGCACGGCCCTACCGGCCACTGCCGCAACCCTGAGGAGATTCAGCCATGCCCGACTATACCGCAACCATTACCTTCGGATCTCGAGGCGGCGCCTTTGGCGGGAACTTCCAGGTCTTCCATCAGGCTCACGCCATAAGCGGCGCCCGCCAGATGTGGTTTCTCCATCAGGTTCCTGATTGGTGCGGCTCCCATCCCCGTGTGAACCCCAGTGGCCTACCGCAGGTGAGCCAACGCCGAAGCGTGCGCGTCTCCTTTGTCCCAGGGCGCGATGCCCATGCCGCCCTGCTGATGGCGGCTTTATATATCCTGCCCCAGGATGCGGTCATTGCCGCCCTGCCTGAAAGCCTGCGCCAGCCACGGGCAAGCACCAAGACCTTGCTGACGCTGGCTGGTCAGGAAATCCGCAAACGCCTGCGCGCCGATCCCATACTCAAGCTGTTCGTTCCACTCCTGTGTTCCGACTGGGAACATCCCCAGCGGCGTCACCTCCCCCTGCAAGCCAGGGAGATCGAAATGCTGCGCGAGCTCCTTGATCTGCCAGCTGGGGCCTTTCTCCCGCAGCATTTCGCCAGCGAAAACCTGAGCCCCGAAGAGTGGGAACGCCTTTTACAGGCCTGCAAAGAGCACATGTCCTGGCCAGAAATGGGCGTGACCGTTTATAATCCGGGCATTAAGCGGCTGTTTCTTGAGGCAAAAGCATCCCTAGGCCTGCAGCAGATGCGCCTAGCCAGCTTTGAACACACGGACGCCTACCACACCTGCATCTAAACCCAGCAGTTCAACTCGGCCTCTATCTTTACCATTATCAGCACAACCATCCGCAAAAAGGAGTATCTTATGGGCGATTTTCATCGTGGATTTACCGGCCGCGAATCCTGGAACCATGGCGGCCCCAACCCCTTCTACCCCAAACGAGTCCCCTTCCATGCCCCCACCAGTCAGTGGACCGTGGATAACTGGGCCATTTATTACATGGCCTTTGGACCCTTAATCGTTATGGGGATGGTCGTCCTGATATTTTGGAATGCCGCCTTCCCCTGGAAAAAGCCCGTTCCCATCAATAGTCGAACGGGATTTGGGGGGTTTTTCCTTCTATTCCTTTTGCCCGTTCTGCCCCTGTATTGGTGGCTGTCGAAGCGTCATCATGGGATTCGTTAAACCGAGACTGGCCATAAGCTCTGCGCCACGCCACGCCTTCGCCAAGGCCTGGCCAAGGCTGTGGCTGCCCTGAGCAAATCCCTTCACATTTTACGGAGAACACGCATGAAAATAGCATCATTGGATATGGCCCTGTACGAACGCGATATCAATATGGAATCGTGTCGTTTCATCCTGAGAAATGAGCCCATGTCGAACGCTGTTTTTATACAAAATGTGTATGAAAGGGTGTGTCGCACTCCCGCAGCGCGGACATTACCTACCGAACCTATTTTCAGGATCCTTGGCATTCATGCGGACACGATGACCTATTATGGGCTACAGTCTATTGTCGAGGTCTTGCACGACCTGGCCCAGGAATCCTGGGGCCACGCGTGGGCGCAACGGCGTGGCATCGCAAGCCACAACCCCAAAGACATGGTGGAGAGCATGCTGCCCTATTTGGGAAATGTTAATGAGAACGACGGCACTCATCCATTAACAACCATTGCCAAGGAAGTCCTGCGCCATCTCCCGGATCTCAGCCATGATGACATCCATCCACGATTACAGGTGCTTGATCCCGGTCTCTACGGCTGCATTCGTCAACGCCTCATGGAAGCCCTTGATGGGCCCATCGACCATGGGCCAGAGTAGGAGCACATTTGCCCAGCAACTCCCTCACCGTAAGCTATTTTATCACCTCCAGAGCCAATAAACCGGCCCCCGCCCGGAACCCACGGGTTCCATTATCGGGCGGGGCCCGGTTTGTACTCTCACATCAGGGGCTTTCCCCTGTGCTGCGCACAGGCCGCCCCCGACACCCCCAGCACCTCAGGCCCAACTCTATGCGTGTTTTGGGCTTACAGATTGCCCGAAAAATAAACTCGTTATTTTCCCAAGATGACTTTGCCTGAGGCGCTAAAGGACACCGCCTACCATGACTGCGACACCCTACGGATTTTGGATCAATCGCGCCCGCACGGTGCGCCGGATTACCGAACACGGCCATGCCGTTATGCAAAATCCCGGCGCCTATGGCCTACGCAAAGCCCAGGTCGAGGCCATCGTCGGCCCGCAGGGATCCTGCTATAATTCCCAAGAACGCGAGCATGAGAGCGTGCGCGGCCGTCTCTATCGACTGGTGATGGAGCAGGGCTGGATTCGCCTGCGCGGCAGTAACCAAGCCTGGTCCATCCAGTTTCTTGGCGACGCCCCCAGCGCCGTCGCCGCCGTATGGCGCCACTTTGCCAACGAATGGTGGGCCGATCACACCAGCATCAGCTTTGCCGATATTGACTGGGAAACCCCCATCGTCTGCCAGGCCCCCGAGCTACGCGATCTCGTCGCCGCCCGCTGCACCTGAGGGGGAGAAGCAGCGGCCCTAGGGAGCCGCCCGAGGACCATATTGACAAATCACAGATTGAATCGACGATTTGTCACCATGATTCAGCGTACCCTCCTTCGGACAGCTCAGCAGTGGGCCGCCGTCTTTCGAGTTATCGTGATCACTGGACCGCGGCAGTCGGGTAAGACGACGCTCGCGCAGCAGGCCTTCCCAAAGCATCACTATGTGAGCCTGGAAAATCCCGATCAGCGTTTGCTCGCGCAGTCTGATCCGCGGGGTTTTTTGGCACCATTTCGCCTCGCTTACCAGCCACAGGCTCGTGGGGTGATTTTGGATGAAATCCAGCGCTGCCCAGAATTATTGTCGTACCTGCAAGAAATCGTTGATCGAGAACAGCAGCCAGGGCGCTGGATTCTGACGGGATCGGCCCACTTTCATGTAGTAGAGGCCGTAACTCAATCGTTGGCTGGCCGTGCTGGATTGCTGGAGTTAATGACCTGTTCGCAGGCGGAACTCGCTCAAGAGGGTGTTGAATCCTCAAGCATTGCGGAAGCGTTATTTAGTGGGGCCTATCCGGAAGTAAAAACCAAGAAACTGCCGCCACTCATGTGGTATCAAGCCTACCTTGATAGCGTCTTAGAACGAGATTTACGCCAAATCGTTGAGGTGCGAAACTTGGATGCCTTTCAGCGATTTGTCCGCTTATGCGCGGGACGAGTTGGGCAGATCGTCAATCGCAGTAGCCTGGGCGCCGATGCTGGGGTAAGCAGTGAAACCGTGGATCGCTGGTTATCAGCCCTGCAGGCGGCGCATATCATCTTCTTATTACGCCCCCATTTTCAAAACTTCGGTAAGCGGCTGGTTAAATCACCGAAACTCTATTTTACCGATCCGGCCCTAGCGGTAAGTCTCTTGGGCATTCGCGAAGTGGGCCAAGTGCCGACGCATCCTTTGCGTGGAAATCTTTTTGAAAATTGGGTGTTATGTGAACTGCGCCGTACATGGTGTAATGCTGGAGAAAAACCACCGATGTGGTTTTGGCGTGACCAACGGGGCACTGAAATTGACTGTATTATTGAACAGGATGGCGCGTTGATGCCGATTGAAATAAAATCAGGCCAGACCGTTGCCAAAGATTGGTTTAAATCGCTGCAATTGTGGCAGGGCTACGCTGGCGCTCAATCTGGTCCCGCCCATCTCATTTATGGTGGTGATACAGCACTCAGCGGCCCCCAACAGGTAACCATTAGCCCATGGCATGAAACGGGAACGCTGTTTGACCAGAACCGCAGTCGTCTTGCCTGAGCATCCCGGTATAGTGGATTATTCACCGCTCCTAATCGGCAGAAAATTTGGAGAAAGATACTGTCGCTGCACTTAATGGTCGTGTTGGTGGAGATGGGAAGTTCGGCCGCCCCCATGTTCTGTGGGAAGTTGACGGCGCAGCATTATCGTCCATATCGTCCTCGGTAGTCACGAGACCACCGTCGCATCCTCCGCGGCCATTATCACGGTTGTCTTGATACAGAGAGC
>REDX01000100.1 GCA_007695355.1 Planctomycetota bacterium | reverse complement strand
TGCCAAGGTGCGGCCACCCTCAGGATGGCTTCATAAAACTCGTTTGCGTCCATTTTCTAAATCTATACCCTCCAGGTGCCTAAGAAAGCCCCACTCTAACCCCGGAAGCCCCAAATCAATGGTGAAATGTGCATCCTGCAGAGGGAATAACTGAGCATTGAGTAGGGCCATGAAAATAGGAAGAGTTAGCAGGAAATAGGCAGATAAAGCAATAAACTTCACTATCTGAATCATGGGGGAGATCTCTCGTGCATTTGAAACGGTTGAAGGCTGATTCGCATTGACTTCCAGGTGCCAGATTCAGTGAGGTCCGGGCCAGCTAAGGTGGCTGCCTGGGGGAGCCATCATTGCTTGCGCACCATCGTAGGAACTTTTTGCTAGTCAATTATTATGATGCAGGGAAATGGGTTTAGCATTTCGCTGCAATGCCATTCTGCCGGCGGCCATCGATACGCCCAGGTGCCATGTCATGGTGGGCAGCGGGTCCAAGCGCGCGGCCAATATGGCAGCCATGGTGAGCGACTGCCCCAGGCCGCTGCTTTGGCAGCATCGATGAGGTGGCCGCCCTGGGGGTTTACCTGCCCAGCGATGAATCCAGCCTCGCTATCGGCACCGCACGATTGGCGCCGACTTCACCATCGATGGCGGCAGATTGGCCGGAGTGGCGACGATTGCGCACCAGTCGGGGTAATGCCACGGCCAAAGGTGGGCTAAGGCGCGGGGCAGCCACCGGCCCAGGGGAGGAGGAGCCGGTGGTTTACTCTGATTATGTCGCACATGCGCGCCATCGGCACTGTCCTGCTAAGCTGGCAGCGTCGCTGTGAGCACCGGGATTATTCACCACGCAGCGCCCGGGTGACGGATCTGCAGGCGGTCAAGGCGATCCGCACCTACGCTGCCCAATTGAATCCCATACGGGCCAACTGGGAATATCCCCCTTGGCTGACCCGGGAGAATGCCGATCTGGATGCCATTCGTGAGTGGATCCGAGGCTGGTCTCGGCAGCTGCCAGGCCCCATATGCCACTAAGCTCTCGTTTTTAACCAGGACACTAGGGGCTGGATCCATCCGCGGACTCGTCGCTTTCACTGGCGGCAGTTGCCCCTGGATTGCTGTTCGCAGCGAGGCCAAGGGCCCGCCGAATATCTGCGGCGATGCCATTGGCGTGGCGCATATCGCCGACCAGCGGCGTGAGTCGATGGCGGCGACCATCGACATCATCAAGTACCACCCGGCAGTGGGCTACGCCATCACTGCCTGAATAGGCATATTCGCTGTGAATGGCGGCGATCGCGGGGCGGGGAAAATTGCGCACCGCGCCCGGAAAGAGGAGGCCACTGCGGAGGCGAATGCCGTGGCCATCGATCTCGAGATGGTGGGTGGAGAGGAATTCCAGGAAGCCCTTGCCGGCAACGACCAATCCAATGATGGTGAAAATCCCCAAAAACAGGCCCCCAAACCAGAGATCTTTGCTGTTTCCCATAAAAAGTACGGCAAAGCCAATGGCGGCGCCGATAAAGATGAACCCCAGTAGCATCCTGCCCAGGGTGGTCTGCCGACAGCGTAGGGCGGGGCTGACCAGGCGCAGCGCAGTGGGCCCGTCGTGGCGACGCAGGCCGGCGTGGCGGTATAGCTCTTCGAGATCTCCGCCATCCTTATCGCCAGTGCGGGCCTTGAATCCGCTCATGGCGTGGTGCGGCAGGGCGGCGCGGGTGAGGATTGCAGCGCTGCCCGTCTGGGCCGCAGGGGCATCGGCAAGCACCGGCAAGGTGAAGGTGGCGGTGAAATCAATGCCCGTGGTTGGCGCCCGAAGCTCCAGCTGCCAAGAAATATCACGGGCTTCGTCCATGGCCGGGACATCGCTGGGGAGGGGGAGGCGCAGGGGCAGGGTCCAGCCCTCGCTGCTGCGGGTGAGCTGCTCGGGATCTTCGCTCCAGTGATGCTGCCAGAGAATGCGTTCCTGGCCTTTGCGGTTTCGGCCGCTGCCGAAGTACACCATTTGTTTGCAGCTGAGGAGGCAGCTCACCCGCCCGCTCAGCATGATTGGGCGATTGCCGCTGGCCTCTACGGCATGCCAGCCGCCGAGGGTAAGGGGAAGCTGCGCTGGCCGCAAGATGACGCGGCCGTATTTGAAACGGCGGAGCATGATATAGCCAGCGGCGATGGCAAAGGCGACGCCGATGAGGGGAAAGACGGCGATCATGGCGATTTGCCCGAGATCACCCTGGGCCTGACCCACGGTGAGCATGGCCGCCGGCCATGTAATGAGATTCCAAACCAGGGCACCACCTAGGCAGATCCCATCCAGTTCACCGAAGGTGGCCCGGATGTGCCCATCGCGCCAGCGGGCATCGCGCTGCCAGCGCTCGGCCCCATTGCCTTCCGCTGCCGGGGCAGGTCCCTTTCCCCGGCGATACTTAGCCACCGCGAGGGCCATGAGGCCCACACCAACGCCAGCAAAGAGCACGATAAAAATCAGCTCCCCAACCAGCATGGACCAGCGCAGGTCGCGGTCGAGCACCGCCGACTGCGGGTTATGGGGATCGACAAAGCAGACCACCGCATGGTTTTGCCGCTGTTCACGCAGGCGTTGGTACAGGGCCTGGCCACGGGCGTTATTGCTTGGTGGGTCGTTTATGCTGATCCGTTCACCGTGGTAGCTGGTGCCCTGATAGACATAGCGGTACTGCGCGCGCAGGAAACTCGTCGATTCATTTTTACCGCGGCCTCGCTGCATCTGGAGGCTTGTGACCTGGGCCGGGGTTTCCACCCAACTGCCCATGGCCCGGGCGGTGGCCACCTTGCCGAGGATCTGAACGATAAGAAAAACGACTATCGCCATGCACCCCAAGGCAATAACGGCGGTCATGACAGGTCCGCTTTCGCGGTTTCGGCGTGCAGCTGCGTTGGGCATCGCAGGAATCTAGAGCCAGCGTGAAGGAGAACAATACGTCTTAGCCATGGCCATCGATGCTCGCTACGGGCCTTATATGGGAAAATTACAGGGGAGAATGCCGGGATGGGCACACCACCAAGAGAGCAAGAGGGGATGGTGTGCTCCGGCAGTGGGTTGCGAGATTCTCGGTTTCGGTCTTGTGTGGAGGCGCCGAAGGTCAGTATTACCATTTCCATCGTTGGTAATCGGCGTGCTGCCAGCTGCAGCGCGCCAAGGGGGTGCAATGTCCATGTTCCAAAAACCGTCTCGCCTCTGCCCCTTGGGCTTGCTGCTGGGGGCGCTACTGGCTTGGGCTGGCTGGGTGTCGGCTGCAGAGGGCGGCGGCACCGGCGCTAATGAGGGGGATCAGAGTGTCATTGTGGACTTGGATGCCTTGGTGCTCTCCGCCGCAAGTCGGCAGGATGCGGTGGCATGGCGGAATCTGCGCCGGGCGGATTCCCTGATTATGGTGGATGTGAGAATTTGTGGACAGGCAAAATCTCCTGCATCGATATGGCCCTCCGTTCCCTGGGGCCAAGTGCCGGCGTGAATGTTGTGGATGAGTGCCGAGCCAGGGCTCGGCGCAGGTAGGGCGTAATGCGGGCCTTGGCTTTCACAGATTGCCCATGGCGCGACCCAGTCGGCAATCAGCGGGCGACGACTGTCGATGGACGATAGGCGGGGTTTTGATTTGAGATCCGCTGTCAAAAAACGCCTGTCTCCTATGTGTCCCCGTCATGGCAGCCCGGCTCATGAGCGGGGACGCGCCAGCATATGAGATGGGGTGGCTGCGTGGCAAGCCACCCTTTTGCAGTCACCCTATTGCCGCCAATAAGCGATCTTATTTGGCGAATATGAGGGGGCCATGATCGTCGCAGTGGCCATCGTGTTGGTGGTGGAGGTGGCCATCAACGAGGTAGTCGATGTGATCGCCGTGGGGCACTGCCGGGTGTCCACAATCGGGGCCGTGGACATGATCGGGGTCATGGCCGGCGCAGCGGTGGCCACCGGTGCAGACATTGGGGTTGTGCTCGCTGATGGGAATGGCGTGTTCCTCGATGCTGCCATCGGGCCTTTGATGATGGAGATGGCCGTCGTGCAGGTAGTCCACATGGTCGTCGTGGACAACGGCGCTGTGTCCGCAATCAGGGCCGTGCTGATGGTCGTGGTGGCTGCAGGTATGAGATTGGGTCATGGGGAGGACTCCGTGGGCAGGGGGACGGGTAGGGGCTTGGAAGCAGGGCTGGGCAATACCTCAGCGGCGTGGCTCAGGGCATTGGCGAGTATGTGCCGGACGTGACCATCGGCGAGGCGGTAATAGAGGTGTTTGCCAGAGCGGCGGGTGAGCACCAAATCCTCATTGCGCAGGACTTTTAAGCGTTGCGAGACGGTGGAGAGCTGTTCGTTAAAATAGGCAGCGATGGCCGAGACGCAGACCTCGCCGGGTTCCAGCAGGGTCATGAGGCGCAGGCGCTCGGGATCGCCCATTGCGCGCAGCATCGCTGCTGCCTTGGCGCTGAGCAGCGGCGAGGCGGCTTGGACATGAGGTGCCGGTGGGTGATGGTGATCGTCCATGACAGCCAAACGGTACAACACTTCAATAGTTATTCAAGTGTTATGTGGTTTGTCGAAAAGCTCGCGGCCGGGGGTGCGCACCTTGGCTTTCACGGATTACCCAATGGCGCGAACCAGGTTGGCGATCAGCGGGCGACTACTGACGGTGGGCGATAGGCGGGGTTTTGATTTGAGATCCTCTGTTAAAAACGCCAGTCCCCTATATGCCCCCTATATGCCAAATCAGCATGATTAATCTTTGCGCAGTTCCAGGGCTTTGCGCCATAGGTCGAGTTCTGGCGGTGGGCTTTGCCCTTCGAGGTGGGGCAGAAGGCGTTGGAGGCTATCGAGGCAGGCCTGGAGATGGTCGCGGGCGGCCTGGCTTGGCGACTGTTGGAGCCCCTGTAGGCCGTAGCTGCCGAGGCGGCGGTAGGCGGCGAGGAGGTCGGCGCTGAGGTAGGGCCGTTGCTCGACCTCGGCGACCAGGCGGTCCAGCTGCTGGCGGCCGTGGATGAGGAGGGGCCAGGCGCTTTCTGCGGGGCGGTGTCCCTGGTCGAGGAGGGGATCAAGGACGGCGAGCAGGGCCTGAATGCGTTGGCGGTCGCTGGCTTCGAGTTCTGCCTGGGCTTGGGCGAGGCGGGCGCGGGTTTCCGCATCCCCGGCCAGGCGCCAGCCTTCGTAGGCGGCGAGGCTGAGGGTGGTAATCAGGAAGAGTAGGGAGAGGAGGGTGAATTGGCGCAGGCGCCGGCTTTGGCGCTGGCGCTGGGCGAGGGCCTGATTGATGGCGGCCCGCACTTCGATGAGGGGGGTGGTGGCCTCGTCGGCATCTTCGCGTTCGACAATGGCGGCGGCGAGGGCCAGGTCGTGGGCGCTGAGGGCGCGCTGGGCGTAGGCGGCGCGGGCGGCGTGGCGGCGCTGGCTGGCGCTGGCCAGTTCGGGATCGAGGGCGGCGGCCCGCTCATAGCTGGCGATGGCCTGCTGCCAGGCATCGTAGGCGTGAATGGTGTCCTCGAGGCCTTGGGCCCGCGCGGCTTCGGCCTCGGCGCTGGCGAAGGCGATTTGGGCTTCGGCGCTGGCGCCGGCGTGCTGCTGCCACTGGTGGAGGATATCGTTGACCTCGCTCAGGCTGGGGCGCTGGGCGGGGTCGGCCTGCATGCAGTTTTCGGCGAGGCGGCGCAGGCGGGCGGGTGCCTGCGGGGCGAGGTCGTCGAGGGCTGGGAAGTGGGCTTGCAGGGCCGCATCGAGGGCGGCCATGGTATCGTTGCTGCGGTAGGGGGCGCGGCCGGCGAGGCAGCGGTAGAGGGTGGCCCCAAGGAGGAAGACATCGCTGGCATAGCCGATCTGCTGGCGATCACCGGATACCATTTCTGGAGCGATATAGGCGGGGGTGCCGCCGCCGGCCCAGGGAATGCTGGCGAGGTGGGGCAGCTGCGGGCCCTGGCAGCGCCGTTCCGGATCGACGCAGAGGGCCAGGCCCCAATCGAGGAGCAGGACTTCGCCAAAGGGGCCGACCATAATATTCGCCGGCTTAATATCGCGGTGGATAATTCCCTTATCGTGGGCGAAGGCGAGGGTATCGCAGATGCGGATAAGCACCTCAACCACGCGGGCGGTGGTGAGTCCTTCGCGCAGCAATTGTTCTAGGGTGTGGCCCTGGATGCGCTTCATAACGTAGAAGTCATCGCCGGCATCGTGGACGGGGACTATGCCGGGGTGTTCGAGTAAACTGGTAATCCGCACCTCGGCATCAAAGCCGGCGCGGCGACGGGGGTCGTTAACCTGTGCCTTGATCAGTTTAATCGCCACCTCCCGTTCCAGGTGGTGTTGGTGGGCAAGGAAGACGTCACCCATGCCGCCGCTGCCAAGGAGGGCGCGGATGGTGTAGCGCTGGTCCCCGGTGCTGGCGAAATCCGGTGGTCGTGGCGTCGTCTGCACCGGCAGCTTTGCGGCGGCCGTGGCTAAACTGTCGATGCTTGGGTTGGTGGCGGCCTCGACGAGCAGGAGGGGCTTGCCGGACGGGGCAATGGTGAGGGTGGCATCATTGAGGGCACCCAAATCCTGGGCCCGCTGCTGCCAAGTGTCGAGCGCGGTGGCGGGCATCATCCCGCCGCTTCCGAGCGCGCTTGCCGCGGCGGTTCCACCAGATTTACATACCAATCGAGGAGGGCCTCGGCGACGGAGTTCTGCTGTTCTAGCTGCTCGGTCAGGCTTTGCACATGCTGGCTAAAGCCTTTATGAAAGGCCTGGCCGGCGAGGTGGGCGATGGCGGTGCTGGTGGAATCGCTGCGCCAGTGCTGGGCTTTGAGGGCGCCTTTGATCGGCACCCGATCATTAAACAGCACCCGGAAGCGGGACCAGCGATAGCCACTGTTATTGCCCGTTCGGCGTACCTTGCGGTGGTAGTGGCCGTGGCCGCGCAGGGGCACCATACCCTGCAGGGGAATATCGTGCTGGCGCCAGCCGCTAACGATGGCGGCGCGCAACTCTTGGCCTTGGGCCCACTGCCTGGGCAGCAGCGGCAATAGCTGGCGCTGCTGTCGGTGCTGGCGCAGGGTATCGATGCCGGCGAGGAAGCGCTTTTCCTGGCCGCTGTCCAGCAGGCCCCGCTGCCGCGCTGCGGCTAGGCGCGGCTGCCAGAGGTAGATCGGACAGCTCAGCAGCAGGCGCAGGATTTCCTCGCGTAGGGCAATGGTGACGGTGCTAACCTCCGCTTCCAGGCTGGCGATGCTGCCCTCCAGTTGCTCGCAGGCGTAGCGGTGGTTGAGGAGGGCGGCGTCGAGTTCGGCCAGGCGCTGCCGGAGGCCGCCATGCCGCTTGCTGAGGCGCTGAAGGGCGCTTTGGTGCAGTTCCTGATCGTGCTCGAGGCGGCTCGCCTGCTCAAGGCATTGGTCGAGGGAGGGGCCGCCAAAGGGGCTGCGCAGGAGGGTGCCGAGGCGGGCCAGGCTGCTGCCGATTTTGTCTTCCAGGGCGGCGCGCTGCTTGACGGCGCTTTGGAACTGTTCCTTGAGTTGGCGCTCTTCGAGATCGCAGTTTGCCAACTGGGTGCTCAGATTTGCGTGTTCGGGGCCCAGGGCCTGCTCGCATTCGGCGAGGGCCTGGGCGCGGATTGCCCGCTGGCTGCTCAGCGTTTCGATGCTCTGGCGCAGGCGCCGTCGACGATCCAAGAGCCGCTGCAGATGGGTGGCCGAAATGCCCCAAATGGTGCTCAGCATCTTAGGCCCCTGACTCCGCAAAGTCCTTGGCCAGAATGGCGCGGATGGCGTCGGCGTATTCCCGCAGCACCGCTTCTTGAGCCAGGCTTTGATTGTGCAGGTGTTCGAGCACCGCGCTTTCGTGGCCCAGGGCCTGCCAGTGCTCGCGCAGTCCGCTTACCGCCTGGTCGAGATCCGGCGAGGCCGACCAGCTCAGCTTTTGGATTTGGCAGCTGCCGCTCACCGTGCCCTCGCCGCTGGCGCTGCCAGAGGCATTGCTAAAGCCGGAGAGCAGGCTCCGCTCCTCGCTGAACTGGGCCCGCACCCGCACCGCCAGGCGCAGGTTTTCGCTGCTCATCTGCGAGCGGAAACCATCGCCAATGGAGCGGCCCAGTTGGTCGAGGCTGTGCAGGGCCTGATCTTCCAGGCCCTGCATGCGGGATTCGCGGCTGGCTTCCTCGCTGCGCAGGCGCCGCAGCTGCTGGGCGGCGCTGCGCAGGTGGCGCTGGCAGTGGTCGGTGAGGGCCCGTTCGTCGGGATCTAGGGCATCGAGGGCGTCCAAGCGCTCTCCGAGATTGGGGGCGGATTCCAGCACCGCGAGAATGGCATCGCGCAGGGCCTGCTCGGCGGCCTGATGGCTGGCGAGAATCTCATCGAGTTGCCGTCGCGCGGCCTGCCGTGCGAGCTGGGCTTCTTGCAGGGGGCTGCGCAGGGCGAGGGTGGCCTCGCGGGCGCTGGCCAGGGCCTGGTCCGCCGCTGCTGCCGCCTGCTCGGCCTGGTGCAGGGCCTCTTGGGCCTCGCTGAGTTCCCCTTCCTGCCGCTCCCGGGCCTGGCCGGAAAAGAAGGCGGCAATGCGCTTGCCGAAACGGGATTGCTCGCCCTCGGCGCTGCGGATTCGCGATTTCGCTTGGACGATTTCCCGGCGCGCCTGCTGGCACTTGGCCTCGGCGGCGGTTTCCGCATTCTCAGCGGCTTCCAGGTCATCCCCGGTATCGGCCTTAAGATACTCATCGTGTTGTAGCTTGGCCAGCCAGTCGGCCTCCAATTGCGGCAGTTCATGGGCGCAGCGCTGCAATTGTTCGTAGGCCTGCTGCACCGCCGGCTGCTGGCCGGCGAAAAAGCAGCGATGGCGCTTGGCGCACTGCCAATCTAATGGCTTTTGTGGCGGCGGCGCCTGGACTAATTGGGCGGCGCTGGCGAGGCTGGGCGGCGCGGCTGGCTTTTTGGCCGCTGGCAGCTTGGCTGGCGCGGCGGCGCTTTGCTTGGCCGTGGTGGTGACGAAGGCCGGCTGCGGCGGCGCGCTGGGCTGGGCCGGGGGCGCGGCCTCGGGCTCTTCGATCGCCGCGGGCTGGACTTCGGGCTCAGCTGCCGCTTCGGGCTGTGGCTCGGTTTCGTCCTCCGCTGCCACCGGGGGAAAGCGCTCTTCGAGGGCGGCCAGGCTGCGCCTAGCGCCCAGCCCCAGGGAGAGGGAGCCCTGCTCGCTTATCTGGCGCAGGCGGGGAATGTCCTCGGCCAGGCCGTGCTTGGCCAGGCCTTCCACCGCTAGGCGCTGGAGATTGCCGTCGCTGGCATCGAGGCTAGCCAGCAGGAAAGGCCGCAGCTCCGGCGTCTCCAGCTGCACCGCCACCTCAAGCAGACTGCGCCGGGTATAGGTGTCCGGGTGATCGAGGGCGGCGAGCAGGGCCCGCTGGTCCTGGGGATCAGGACTGCGCAGGGCCGCCTCGGCGGCGCGCCGCTTGGCGAAGCTACTGGCTGTGGGGTCAGCGAGAATATGGTGTGGTTGGTTGCTCATTGCGTGACCCATGGTAGACGCAAGGACGACGATGCCACCAGCAATTACCCGGATCAGCCTTCTGCGGCAAACCTCGCGAAGCGATTGGCGCAAGTTACCCCAGCGATGCGCCTTGAAAGCTCCTGCGTCATCAGGCGCCGGCAAGATTCTCGGCTTGCATAGTCTCTGCCCATGTGCTTACCTCGGGTCTTTCCCCCTGGAGTCAGACATGTCCACCCCCCTGCGCGTCACCATTTGGAATGAATTCCGCCACGAGACCAAGAATCCGGCGGTTCAGGCGATCTATCCCGATGGCATCCATCACACCATTTCCCAGGCTCTGCAAACCCAGGCCGCTGCCGCCGGCAGCGCCATAGCCCTGCGCACCGCCACCCTCGATGAGCCCAACCATGGTTTGAGCGAGGAAATCCTGGCTGACACCGATGTCCTCTTTTGGTGGGGCCACTGCGCCCATGGTGCGGTTGCCGATAGCACCGTCGACCTGGTGCAGCGGCATGTCCTTGAGGGTATGGGTTTGGTGGTGCTGCATTCCGGACACTTCTCGAAAATCTTCCGCCGCCTGCTGGGCACCAATTGCAGCCTCAAGTGGCGGGAAAAGGCCGAGAAAGAACGCCTCTGGGTGATCGAGCCCAGCCATCCCATCTGCCAGGGCCTGGGTGAGTACATCGAACTGCCGCACACCGAAATGTATGGCGAGCGTTTTGATATTCCCACGCCCGATGAACTCCTCTTCATTAGCTGGTTTGCCGGTGGCGAAGTATTCCGCTCGGGCTGCACCTGGCGCCGTGGCCACGGTAAGATCTTCTACTTCCGTCCCGGCCACGAAACCTATCCCATTTACCATAATGGGGAAATTCAGCGGGTGCTCTACAATGCCGCCCACTGGGCCCGGCCGAGCATGCGCAAGAAGGACGTTTGCCCCAATTCCCCAGAGCTGGAACCCCTGCCCAAACCCCCGGCCTCCTTCGGCAGCGCTGGTATCGTACAAAGCGCCAAGGACATTCAGTGAAAACACCTCAGATGAAGGAAACTCCCATGACGAGCGCTCCCTCCGCTCCCCTCCGGGTTGGCGTCATTGGCCTTGGCATGGGCCGCGGCCATATCCGTAATTTCCGCAAACACAGCGCCTGTGAGGTGGTGGCGATCTGCGATCTTGATGAAGTTCGCCTCAGCAAGGTGGCCAGCGATGAAGGGGTAGAGCTGACCTACACCGACCCCGCCGCCATGCTTGCCGAAGCGCGCCTGGATGTGGTGGCGGTGGCCACTCCCAATGCTTTTCACAAGCCCCTCACCCTGCAGGCCTTCGCCGCCGGCTGTCATGTCCTGTGTGAAAAGCCGATGGCTCTCAATGCCGCCGAGGGGGAAGAAATGGCTGCCGCCGCCCGCGCCGCGGGTAAGCGGCTGATGATTAATTTCAGCTACCGCTTTACCGAGCAGAGCTGGGCCCTGAAGCAGCAGGTGGCTCGAGGATTTTTAGGCGATGTCTACTTTGCTCGTACCTCCTGGCACCGTCGCCGCGGCATGCCTGGCTTTGGCGGCTGGTTTGGGCAGAAGAAGCTGGCCGGCGGCGGCCCCCTCATCGACCTCGGCGTCCACCGCATCGACCTCGCCCTTTGGCTGATGGGGCATCCGCAGCCGACCTGGGTACTGGGTGCCACCTACGATCCCATCGCCCGCCGCTTGGCTGAGGAATCCGGCAAGGCTTTTGACGTCGAAGACCTAGCCTGCGCCCTGATCCGCTTCGATAATGGCGCCAGCCTCCAGGTGGAGGCCAGTTGGGCGGCCAATATCGGCGAATCCGAGCTCATGGAGACCCGGGTCCTCGGCAGCAAGGGCGGCCTAGTGCAGCGCAATACCGATGGCGGTTATAAATTTGAAGCCCTGCTCTTCCACGAGCAGGACGGCGCCCAATACGATACCTGCCTGGCCAAGCAGCCGCAGGCGGTGACCTCAATGGAACATTTCATCCAATCCATTATCGACGACACCCCCCACCTCGGCAGCCCCGAGGAAGGCTTAATGGTCCAGCGCATTTTGGACGCCATCTACCTGAGCGCGCAAACTGGAGAGCCGGTTCGTATTGGTTAGGCAATAATACTTGATCCCCACCGGCGAAGCGCGCACGCGCTAGCCACGGAGGGTGGGTTTCAAACCCACCAGACCGCTTACGCACCAAGCCCAATCGGCGATGCGGCAGTCACCCTTATGCGAAAAACCTCTGGTGGGACTCAAGTCCCACCCTCCGGGCGCTTGCGCGCTAAGCTCCACCGGCGAAGCGCGCACGCGCTAGCCACGGAGGGTGGGTTTCAAACCCACCAG
>REDX01000146.1 GCA_007695355.1 Planctomycetota bacterium | reverse complement strand
CCGAAGAGGGACTTTCACCCTCCGAGATACGTGCCATGCCTGGCACACAAAAAAAACCGCCTGATTGCTCAGGCGGTTTGGTGCTTTCCTCGGATTTAGGAGAAGCTTAGGGTTCGCTATGAACGATCGGGGGCAGGGCTGCGCCGCCTTCTTTTTTATACATCTGAGAAACGGTGAGGGTCCAGGGGTAATCATGGCGATCGGGGTAAGGGCGGGGCCAGCGGAAATGCAGTTCAAGCCCGGCGGTGGCGCCGGGGGGCAGTTCCATGACGCCGGCGGCACTGGATTCAACGCCGGGGCGGTAACCCACCCAGGGGCCCCAATAGCCGCCGCGGCGGGAGAGGGCGCTGACGCTGCGCCCTTCGCTTTCAATGGTAAATCCGCGCATGACATCACCGGGATTGCGCAGCTCTACCGCGGCCTCGCCATTGTTGGTGATATCCACATTTAGCACCAAATGACGGCGGTGCTGGCGGATATTGCTAATCGCAATCTCAATACCGGCTTCATTGCTGGCACGGATCACATTATCGCCGGTGAGGGCCTCATTGCGCTTGCTGCCCTTACAGCCGCTGGCGACCACGGCCAGGGCAAGGACGGCGAGGAGCGACAGGGTCGCGAATCGGGACATAGGATTTCCTTTGCGAAAAATGGGGACGGGACGCAGGTCCACAGAAATGACCGGGAAGTTCAATTCCCAAGACCTATAGCCCTAACCAAGGATCATGTGGGGACAAGGCTCAACCTTGCTACCGAGTCAGGGCGGCGCACTACTTGCCCACCGGAGCGCCGCGCAATGGCGCGAAGCTCAACTCAGAAACCGAGCTCCTCGCTCCGTTTGCGCTGGGGATTATGAGGTTCTCCGCTGGCTGGTGATGCTAGGCTGGTATCGGCGCCCTTCGAGATGGCCATCCCGCCGCAGTCCCCGGTTGCTCCCCGCTGCCCCCCTGCTCAGATTCATGCCATGTCCACGGTGACCGTACCCAAGCCCATTGAGACCACCGCCACCGACCTGCACCCCGGGTGGCGGGTGGTGCTGCTCAATGATAATGTCAATGATTACCTCATGGTCATTTTTGCCCTGCAGCGAGCCGCTGGCTTATCGGTGGAGGTTGCGGAGATGGTTACCCGGGAGGCCCACGAAAGCGGCAGTGCCGTGGTCAAGCGCGGCTTGAACGAAGAAGACGCCAAAATCATGTGCGGCGCCCTCAAAAAATATTCCCGCATCCCCGGCGTAACCCCGGGGGTTGAGGCCATTGCCGAGGTGGATGACTAGCGGTCTGCCCACGAGAGACCACCCCCGGCGATCTCAGCAGGCCTTATCAACGGCGCATAGGGGAGAAAAAGCTCTCGGCCCTGTGCCCCCGCCAGGGCGGCGCAAAGCTTGTCTGGAAAAGGAATGCTAGCTTCGCTGGGCATGCTTTTGGCGCAAAAACACCTCTTTCGGGGATTCTTTGCTGGCCAATCAGGAGATCGGCGATCCCGGAGGCAAGCTGTGAGACGCCCTAAGGTCCCCGCGGAATCCGCCCTTGGGCTAAGCTCAATCAGCATAAGAATGCGGGGCCGCAGGAGACCGCCCCTTGACCATTGGATCCCTCGTTGGCATTCCCGAACTCAGCGCCGAAGGACCGGCCCGCATCAGCGCCAGCCGGCCCGGCTGGAGCGAGCTGCGCTTCCTCAAAAGCGGCGCGCAGATGACGGTGGAAGAACATGTGCTTATGCGCTACCTCTTGCTGCCCGGCTCAAAGCTGCGGCACCAGGGCGGCAGCGAAGGGGTGGTAGCGGCAGTCCTGCCGCCGGCCAGCGATGGCTTGCTGCGCTATCAGGTGACCAGCAACGGCGGCGCTGACGAGGAATGGAGCGAGGCCGAGATCGCCCGCGTGCACCCCCTCGCCGATCCCGGTGAGCAACTGGCAACGGTGGCCTTTCACGATCTTTTAGTGGGCACCACCCGCAGCGGTAAGCCCACCGCGCCGATGCCCTGGGGGCCGGCGATTTTGGTCGCCCGCGAGGCCCTGCTGGCCTGGTCTGATCGGCTTTGGCATCAAACCGGCGGCGTCCTTGCCCTGGGTGGCGCCCGCATCGATTTACTACCGCACCAAATTCTCACCGCCCAGCGCGTCCTCGCCGATCCCCAAGTGCGCTACCTCCTCGCCGACGAGGTGGGTTTAGGAAAAACCATCGAGGCCGGTTTAATCCTACAGTCGCTCTTGGCGATGAATCCGGGACTGCGGGTGCTGGTGGTGGTGCCCGGCGCACTATTAAGCCAATGGTTTCTTGAGCTCTATGTGAAATTCGGCGGCCGCCGTTTCACCATGTTTGATAGCGAGCGCATTGAAGCCCATCCCGATCCCTGGGCCGAGCAGTTCTCCATTGTCTCCTCACGCGCCCTAGAGGATCTCAGCCCTAAGCAGGCCCTGCGCTTTGCCACCCGCAGTTGGGATGTGGTGATTATGGATGAATGCCATCGCATGCACAGCGATGGGGTGCTGTACCAGCGCATGACCATTCTCAGCCGTAAAACCCCGCACGTCCTATTGCTATCAGCGACGCCGCCGCGCCAACACGCCAGCGCCTATTTGGCCCTGCTGCACCTGCTGCAGCCGGACGCCTATCCTCTCAATGCCACCGCCGAATTCGCCGCCAAACTGGAGCGCAGTCGCGTCCTCGCAAAAATTATCCGCGGGCTAGAAAGCGGCAGCGCCGAGGCCGCCAGTCAGGCCCTGGCCCTGCTGCCCAACGATGGCCGCCTCGATGAATTACTCAGCGCCGAAGACCACACCGCCGCCACCGCCTGGCTGCGCGAAACCTACGTCCCCGACCATCGGGTCATCCGCCATCGCCGCCAAGCCTTAAGTGCCTGGGCCGAGCAAAGCGGCATTAAACCCCTTAGCCTGGGCCTGCGCACCCGTCACTGGTGCGATTACAAGCCCTGCGCCGCCGAGAAAAAAATGCGCCAGGCCCTAGCCGCCTACCGCCAGCATCTGACCAAACAGGATCAGGTCAGGGTGCGCAGCTGGCACTGGCTGCTGCAATTGGAATTGGCCGCCTCGGCCCATCCAGACCTCCTCTCCGGACTCTGCGAGATGCGCGGCGCGGTATTGGCCGATCCCGAAGGCTACGCCGATTACGCCCTGCGTGCCCGCGCCGATGAAACCCTGGCCCTGCTCCTGCGCGGCGATGGTTCTGAGAGCGAAGTGGCCTCGCAGATCGCCATTTCCGCCGCCTGCGTCGACGATGCCCAGGCCGAAGCCCCCCATTTAAGCGCCCTCAGGCGAGCCACCAGCGCCTGGGCCAAGCATCGGCCGCAGCGCCTGCTGGCGGTGGAAAAAGCCCTGCATCGCTTCTGGGCCGAACACCCCCAAGAAAAAGTCCTGATCTTTACCCAGCATGCCCTGGCCCTGCGCGCCATTTTCGACTATCTGCTGGGCCAATTGGGGCCGCAGCGGGTGGCCGATTTCGGCGCCCACCAAGACGATGCCGCCCGCGAAGCCTCCGCCGCCCGCTTCCGCGATGCCGAAGACTGCTGGGTTATGGTCTGCGATGCCCTGGGCGGTGAGGGGCGAAATTTTCAATTCGTCAGTATGGTGGTGCACTACGATCTCCCCTGGTCGGTGTCGGCGGTGGAACAGCGCATTGGCCGCGTTGATCGCCTCGGCCGCGATGGCGAAATCCAAAGCCTGGTCTGCCGCCCCCAGGATCCCCTGGCCTGCGATGCCGCCTGGGCCAGCACCCTGGATGAGGTGGTGGATATATTCACCCGCTCTTCTTCAGGCCTTGAGTTCATTAGCGCGGCGATTGAGTCCCAGGCCCTGGAAGTGGCCCTGGCCGAGGGCGGCGAAGGCCTGCGCCGATTACTGCCAACCCTGCGCGAGCGGGTAACAGCTGAGCGCCAACTGATCGAATCCGATGACGATGACGCATTTAGTAGCCAAGGCGATGCCCTCGCCGCGGCCCAGGCCACCGCCGAGCAATTACACCAAGAACAAACGCCGGTCAGCGCCTGCTGCCGCTGGCAACGCGGCATGGGCGGCCAGGTGCGCACGAACGACGATACACCAGGGAAATTTTCCCTGCGCGAGCGCGGTGGCGATAATTTTATCGAGGGCGTCTTCAGCCTCAAACTGGCCAAGCGCCGCCCAGACCTGGCCTTTTTTGCCCGCGGCCACCGCCTCATCGATGGCCTCATCGACGATGCCGCCGCCGCCAGTTGGTGCAGCGCCACCGCCTGGCGCCGCCGCCCCAGCCCCGAAGCCCCCAGCTGGGACGGCCTGCGCCTGCACCTGCGCCTGCATTTGGACCTCGCCCCCCTGCTCAGCGCGCCGCTGCCCCTCGAGCACCTGCGCCGCCTGCTGCCCCTCTTGCCGGCGGTTGATCCCCTCTTCGCCATCGGCTTCGATGGCGCGGTGCTAGACGCTGGCCCCCTCCTGGATCATCTGCGGCCGGGCTTTGATGCCCAGGCCGGCGATAGTATTTTCAGCAAGGGCGTCAGCCGCTCATTGTGGATGCAGCCCTTAGCCAATGGCAAGGCCGCGGGCATCCTGCAATGGCAAGAGCGGGTTCGCCAGGCCTGGCAGGCGGCCCAGCAGCCCATTACCGAGCGCAGTCGGGCCTTAGTAAATGAGGCCAGCGAGCGCGCCCACCTGCACTTCGCCCGCTATCAAGCGGTGGCCGCCGCCCGCCACCGCGATGCCTGCGAGCGCCTCGGCGAGGCGCACCCCGATAGCCTCCGCCTGCAGCGCGAACTTGCCGATGAAGAGCGCATCGCATCCTTACTGCTGGCCGCCCTTGAGGGCGCCCGCCTGGTCCCCGCCAGCGCCAGTTACGTGAAGGTTGCCTAATGGGTGGCGCCATAAGCAGGCCGAATGGTGCGCCATGGAAGGCAAAGAGCCTGCCATGTCTGACCTCCCTCTTTGCGTTATTTGTAGAGAAGCCCCGAATGTCCCCAATCCGAGTCCCCCGTGCCTGATCCCTGCGCCATTACTGCCCTCGGCTGTATCGCCGCCCCCGGTGCCGGTATTGCGGCGCAACTCAGCGCCCTGCGCCGCGGCGGCTCTGCCCTGCGCCTGAGCCATCGCCGCGACCTGCCCCTCTCCCAGCACATGCCCCTGGGTCACGTCGATGCCCCCCTACCGCCGGCGCCCTTTCGCAATCTTGCCCTCGGCCTTGCCGCCGCCGAAGAAGCCTTGGCGAATGGCGCTCTCACGCCGCCGCAGCGCCGCCGTCTGGGGCTGATCGTAGGCACCAGCACCGGGGGCATGGGGCCCTCAGAGCAAGCCTATATCGAGCAGGGCAGCGAGTACCTGTGCCCCCATTACCGTCACCAGCAAATGCACGTCACCACCCGCCTGCTGGCCCAGCACCTAGGCATTCAGGGCCCTCAAAGCACCCATGCCGTGGCCTGTGTTTCCAGCGCCTGTGCCCTCGCCGAAGCCATGACCTGGTTGCGGCTAGGGATTTGCGAGGCCTGCCTGGTGGTGGGCTGCGATGCCTTGACGCGGGTTACTACCGCCGGCTTCAATAGCCTGCAACTCATCGATCCCAGCGGCTGCAAGCCCTTTACCGAACAGCGCCAGGGCATGAATGTGGGCGAAGCCGGGGCGGCCCTGTTGCTGGAAACCCGGCAGCACGCCACCGCCCGCGGCGCCCCCATTGCCGCCTGGCTGGCGGGCTGGGGCCTGCGCGGCGATGGTTACCACCCCACTAGTCCAGACCCCCAGGCCCGGCAATTGGTGCGCGCCATTGGCGATGCCCTTAACGATGCCGGAGTAAAACCGGAAGACATCGACTGGATCAATGCCCACGGCACCGGCACCCGCGACAATGACGCCACCGAAGCCACCGCCTTCGCCCAGGCCCTGCCTGGCATTGCGGTAAGCTCGCTCAAGGGTTTGTACGGCCATACCATGGGCGCCGCCGCCGCCGTCGAAGCAGTGGCCTGCTGCCTCGCCTTGCAGCATCAGGAAATCTACCCCAACCACTGCCCCCCCGGCACCAGCCCCATCGCCGGCCTGCCCCTGGTCAGCGCCCACCGCCGCCAGCCCCTGCGCGCCATTTGCTCAACCAATCTCGCCTTTGGCGGCATGGACGCTGCCCTTGTTTTCCGCGGAGCCTCGGCATGCGCTTAAGCGGCTTTGCCTCATCCCAGAATCTTGATCCCGCCCATCGCCCCAGCTGGCTCAGCCCCGGCGACAAGCGGCGCATGGATCCCCTCACCCTGCGCGCCTGCCAAACCGTGGATAAGCTGCTGGCCAATCGCCGCCTAAGCCCCGATTGCGGCATGGTTTTCGCCTGCGCCTACGGCTCTATTATTAGCACCCTACGCTTTGTCGATTCGATCCGCGATCACGGCGATGGCAGCGCCAGCCCCACCCCCTTCACCAGCTCGGTGCACAATGCCACCGGCGGCAGCCTCAGCCAATTATTGGACCTCCACGGCCCCAGTACCACCCTCTCCGAGGGCAATGTCTCCACCAGCGCCGCCCTGCGCTGGGCCTGGTGTCAGTTGTACAGCCAGCGCTGTCCCCAGGTGCTCTTGGTCTGCGGCGAAGAGCACCACCCCTGGAGCCAGCGCACCGTCACCGGCCTCACCGATCTCTTGTGGCCGGTGGCGGATGGCATGAGCGCCTGCCTCTTAGAACCCTTGAGCGGAAACCAAGACCTTGTTTGGCGCCCCGGCGAACACCCCGCCAGCCGCTGCCTCGACAATGGCGGCATGACCAGCGCCGATCGCCGCCGCCTCGCCGCCGCCGCCCAGGGTCAACAGCGGCTTATCGCCCCAGAACTGCTGGGCGGCTGGTGGCCCACCTGCACCCTCGCCGCCCTGCCCAGCCTCGACGAGCTCCAAGGACAGGCCCTGCAAGTGCGCGAACGCGACGGCCTCGTAAACTGCAGCTGGTGGCTGGGCCCAGCAACGGCAGGCTAAATCCATGCATGGCCACCTGCGCCTCGATCCCCTGGTCCTCGCCGCCGGCGCCTGCACCCTGCCCTGGCTGGGCTGGGCCAGCCTGCCCCTTACCCTCGGCCTGGGTATCGCCGCCCACGCCCGCGCCATCACCGATCCCCGCTGTGCCTGGTACGGCCCCACCCATTACCGCTGCGGCGACCATGCGGCGCCCGGAGTGGCCCTCACCTTTGACGATGGCCCCCATCCCGAAAGCACTCCGCGCATCCTCGATCTGCTCGCCAGCCACCAACAACAGGCCACCTTCTTTGTCATCGGCTGCCACATCCCAGGCCATCAGGCCATTCTCCGCCGAATGATCGACGAAGGCCATGAGATTGGCGTCCATAGCCAACACCACGATCGCCGCTTTGCCCTGCGCTCGGCCCGTCGCCAGGGCGCCGATATCGACGCCTGCCGCGATGCCATTAGCCAGGCCACCGGCCAGGCGCCGCCGCGCCTCTTCCGCCCCCCGGTGGGCCTGCGCGGCCCTGCCACCGCCGATGTCCTCCGCCGCCGTCAGATGCTCTTGGTCACCTGGAGCGCCAGCGCCCGCGACGGCTGCGGCGGCAGCCCCGAGCGCAGCCTTAAACGCCTCCTCCCCCACTGGCGGCCCGGCGCCATACTGGTGCTGCACGATGGCGCCGAACCCGGCCGCCCCCGCGACCTCAGCCCCAGCACCCAGGCCCTCAGCCTCCTCCTTGCCCAGGCCCCCGCCGGGCTGCCCAGCCGCGCCCTCATCCCCAGCCCCGACAACCGCCTCAGCACCAAAGGCTGACGGCTGCAGAGCTATTGTCAGCCCCAGCCCATAAACAGACTAGGCCGCATGCATTGCCCCCGCCTTTCCCTCTTCAGCCTGGCCCTGCTGCTGATTGTTGGCAGCGCTGGCCAGGCCCTGGTCAGCGAAGAGTCAGATCCCCTCGCCCAATTGCCAAAGCTGCCGCCGCGTCTGGAACTGACCTTCCATACCGAACGCCACTTAAGCATCTTCCCCGAAGCCCTGCACTCCCAGGGCTCGCTGGTGATCGATCGCCCGGCGGCGGCGGTGCGCTGGCACTTCAACGGTGAGGTTACCCTCATCCTGGTTGGCGATCACCTGCGGCGCTTTGATCCCCAAGGCGCCGAAGAGCGCATTCATCTCGCCCGCGATCCCAGCGCCCAATCCCTTAAGCGGCAAATGATTGCCTTCCGCGATGGCGATTGGGCAGGGCTGCTGGAATGGTTCCGCCCACGCACCATTAGCGAGACCCAAGCCAAGGCCGATGCCGAAGCTGGCCACCGCCGCCTGCACCTAGAACCGGTGGACCAGGAATTGAGCCGGCTCATTACCAGCATTGTTATCGTTAGCGAGATCGCCACCGCCGCCCCGGTACTGGTGGAAGTACAGAGCGCCAATGGCGATACCACCGCCTATCGCTTCGATCCGCCCAGCCTGCCCGAGGAACTTGACCCCGTCATCTTCCAGGGCCCGCCCGGTGATTGACCCCTCGGGCCCGCCATCCCGCCGTCCCGGCAACGATCTTATCCTCTTCGCCCTGCTTGGCCTAGCCTGCATCGGCATTTTGCTCTTCGGCCTGCGGCCCCAGGGCGGGCTCGGCAGCATGGTGCCGCCAGCCGGAGAACTGGCCCGGCAAACCACCTTCTTCGAATCCATGAGCGGCACCCGCCTCATCGCCGTCGAAGTGGCTGGCCAGCCCGAGACTGCCCTGGCCTGGCTGCATGACGTTGATCAAGCCTTGGCTGCACTCGGCCTACAGCGCCAGCAGCAGCAGGCCGATCATCCCGCCAGCCTGGCCAACCGCATCCACGATCAGCTCCCCAGCCTCATCCCCGTCAACCACTGGCCAGCCATTGCCGAAGATCTGAGGCCGGAGTCACTGGCCCAGCGCCTGCATCAGCTTGGCCTTTGGATGCGCCGGCCGGGCAATGAATTCGCCGCCCAAGCCGCCCTCCGCGATCTCCTCGGCCTCGCCGACATTCCCCGCCGCGCCATCGAAACCCTGGCCGATCCCCTCAGCGCCGAAGAGCATCAGCGGCAGGGTCCCTGGCTGCTCCACCGTGGTGGTGAACACGCCCTGGGCATCTGGCAGGTGCCCTTTGCCCCCAGCGATAGCCGGCGCTCGGCCCAGCTCATCGATCGTCTACAGCAGCTCAGCATCGATGCCGAAGCCCAGGGTCTCAGTCCCCGAGTGATCGGTGCCTACCGGCACTTCGTTGATAACGACCGCGCCGTTATCCGCGATATGTTTCTCACCATCCCCCTCAGTCTCGCCCTAATCATTATCCTGTTGTGGTGGTTTTTTCGCAGCTGGCTGGTGATTGCGGCCTTGCATTTGCCGGCCATTGCCGCCCTTATCGCCGGCCTCGCCGCCCTCACCCTTTGGCACCGCGGCCAAGTGCCGCTCATGGCCCTGGCCTTTGCGCCAGCAATTATCGGCATCGCCGTCGATTACGGCATCCATGCCGCCCAAGCCGCTCGCCAGGGCCAGCATCGGCGTATTCGCCACACCCTCTTCCTTGGCTGGCTCACCACCGCCGCCGCCTTTATGGCCCTCAGCGCCTCCCACTTTCCCCTCGTCCGCGGCCTCGGCATTTTGGTTGCCGCTGGCCTTGGCATGGCCCTTCTCAGTACCTACATTTTGCTGCCACGGCTGATTCCCGCCCAAGCCGCCAGCCGCCCCAGCCCCTGGCGCGGCCTGCGCCTCCCCCTGCGCCGTCTGCAACGGCATCCGCGCCTGGTTTGGGCCCTGCTGCTGGGCCTTAGCTTGCTGGCCCTGCCCGGGATTCTGCGCCTCGAATTCACCGCTGAACTCGAGCAACTGGATGCCTCAAGCCCGGCCACCAAACAAGATCTTAAGGAATTCACCCAGCGCTGGGGCCGCCTTGGCGGCAGCGATTTTGTGGTCATTGAAGCCCCCAGCTGGAGCGCCGCCCGTCAGCAATTGAAAACTCTCGCCGCCGATCTGCCGATCGCCCAGGCCCTCCTGATTCTCAAGCCCGATGCCGCCACCAAAGAGCTCCGCCATCGGGCGTGGGATGCCTTTTGGCAGCGCCACGCCAGCACCTGGGAAGAACACCTCGCCACCGCCGCCGCGGCCGCCGGCATGCGCAGCCAGGCCTTTGCCGCCAGCCGTCTGCGTTACCAACCCGAAACATCCGATAGCCCCATCGACGGCGAGATCTGGCACGATAGCGCCATCCACATCCTGCTGACAAATTACGTGCAACCGCCAGAACGGCACCAGCCCAAGGGCAGCAGCGAAACCTGGCGCATCACCATCCCCCTCAGCCTGCCTGATCAGCCAGCACTCAATGCCGCCATCGCAAACTTTGAATCCGACAAAGAGCAGCGCTATATCGCCAGCCGTCGCCGCATGGCCAGCGAACTGGTACACAGCCTCAGCCAAGATCTCCTCGCCCTCTTCATCGCCATGGGCCTCATTATGACCACCGTCATCTGCGTCGCCCTGCGTTCCCTCCGCCAGGGCGGGGCCGTTGCTGCCGTGCCCCTGGTTGCCGTCGCCTGGGCCTTTGGGCTCATGGGCCACCTCGGCCTAAGCCTATCACCCATGCATCTCCTGGTCATCGGCTTCGCCTGCGGCATCGGCATCGACGACGGCGTATTTTACCGCCAGCGCCAATACCGACATCACCACCTTCCGCCCATGCTGCTCACCACCCTCACCAGCTGCGCCGCCCTCGCCGCCCTCACCGCCGGCACTCACCCCGCCATCCGCGACGTCGCCCTCGCCCTACTGCTCACCATCGCCGCCTGCCTCATCGCCTGCGTCTTGATCATTCCCCGCATCTTACCTGACGGGCCACAACAGCGTTAAGCCAATGGCGAGAAGCCAAATCCACCCACCTGGCATCACAGAGTTACGCTCGACCCAAAAAACAGTAACCCAAAGCACGGTACCCCTTGCCCAAGCACATATTCGCCAATTTAAAGCACCGCTATAAACTCACCCCTGGGAATGCTGAGCCAATGGCCTAAAGCTAAGGCCAACCTGGGACTGGCGCACCAATGGCGGGAAGCTAAGGGCTCCCCGGGAGCGCCGATCTCCAGATCGGCCTTAGAAAACAGCACCCGCGCAGCGGGTTTCCCCCGGTTTTTGCCCTTAGCTTCCCGCCATTGACTGGCGCACTCCAGTGCGCCAGGGAAAACAGCACCCGCGCAGCGGGTTTCCCCTGGTTTTTGGCCTTAGCTTCCCGCCATTGAATGCTGAGCCCCAGTTCAGCATTGATAATAATGGACTTGCGAAGCAAGACGTCAATATTTAGTGAACTTATGAAGGCTCTCATAAAAAACATACCAGTAACATCACTGAAGCCAACACTAAGAGAATGGAAGAAACCACCATCAATGCATGCAATTGCCCGCTCGCAAAGCAAACATCAACCTTTGTTTTTATCATAGACCTGTCTTACCAGACACCCCATAGGGCATCAGTCACTGTGACTACCAGTATTGATGAAACATTCTGCTTTTCTCGCATACCAGTAGAGAAAGAAAGATAACAGGAAACCAATCAAACCGACGAAGATCGCAAGATTATCAAAATCAACAACGAACATCACCAGTAACCAAAATAGACAATTCAATCCAGCGCCAGCACGAATAGTCACTACCAGCCTCTTCAGCTTATAAGCCATCAGCCACCCCCAATTAAGCCTATTCTTTAGCACCACGCCCAACGCCAGCCATCAGCCGCGCGAGGTACGAGCGTCGGCTGCATGGCATTGTTGTGCAAGCAATCCCAGGGAGCGCCGCACAGCTATTCCTTTCTCGAGGCCGGATGCTCCACCCCGAAGCGCAGCGCAGCGAGCATCGGACAAAAAACCTGGCACCTC
>REDX01000132.1 GCA_007695355.1 Planctomycetota bacterium | reverse complement strand
CAGTAACCGCCGTATACGATGAGTACGTACGGTGGTGTGGGAGGACGGCCCCCGCGAGGGGGCCTCCTACCCGATTATTGCCACCTTGCAAAACTCAGCAAAGAGGCCTGCCTTGCTGGGCAAGTCTCTTACTGTCCATGCCGAGTTGGGACTCGGCGATCAATGGGGGGGAAAGCTAACCCCCCCTCTCCTGGGATCGCCGAGTTGTATTCGGCCACTAGAAAGCGTACTCGCAAAGCGGGCCATCTTTCGCAAGTGCCCTTAGCTTCCCGCCATTGGCTCGGCGTTCGCAGGGCTGAGCTTATGGGGGTGCCCTTATGGGACTGCCGAAGCGGAGAGGATGCGCTCGGCGACATTCCAGCCCTGCTGGACGACATCGGGGATGCCAACGCCGCGCAGACCATTGCCGATGAGGTGCAGCCCTGGCCGCAGGGCGAGGGCCCCATCAATGAGATCACAGCGGCGCTGATGGCCAAGCTCATACTGGGCCATGGCCCGCGGCCAGCGGTTAACCTGGGTGAATAGCGGCGCCCGGCGTAGGCCAAAACGCCAATCTATCTCCGCCAATACCCGATTCACCAAAGCCTCGTCGCTGCACTGCAGATCCTCAGGGTGCATGGCGCCACCGCAGAAGGCGCGCAGGAGGACGCAGCCCTCTGGGGCCCGATGTTCGTATTTCTGATCGACAAAGGTGCAGGCGATAAGGCTGTGGTGATCCACCGCCGGCACCACAAAGCCGGCGGCCTGGGGCAGTTGGCCGATATCTTCGCGGCGCAGGGCGATATTCACGGTGGCAATATTGGCGTAGGCAATGCCGCCGAGAAGGCGCGAAAGCAGATCGTCGCCCTCCAGTAGGGCGGCGCTGCGATGGGCGGGGAGGGCCAGCACCACCTGGTCATAGTCCTGGGCGCGGCCATCGGCAAAGCCAAGGATCCATCCCCCGGCGGGGCGGCGTCGACAAGAAGTGGCCACTGAATCGCAGTGCAGGACATCCCCCAGGCCCTCGGCCATCACCTGACTCAGGCGCCCCAGGCCCGAGCGCAGGGTGACAAAGAGGCCATAGCGTGGGCCACTAGCCGCCGCGCTGCCCATGGCCTGGGAACGGGCGCGCATGGCGAGAATGAGGGAGCGGTGACTGCGCTCCATATCGACAAACTGAGGCATGGTGGCGGCCAGGCTCAGGCGCTCGGGATTGGCGGTATAAATGCCGCCGATGAGAGGCTGGGCCAGGCGTTCAAGGCCTTCCCGGCCTAGGCGGCGGCGGACAAAGGCGGCTAAGCTTTCTTCGGGCAACTCTGGATTGCGCCGGGGCAGGATCAAATCCAGGCCCATGCGCAGCTTGCCCGGCCAGGAGATAAGGGGCGAGCGGGCAAAGGGCAGCATTCTGCCCGGCGCCATGAGATAAACCCCCTCCGGCACCGGGATCAGGCGACGGCCGCGGGCGATAAGGCTGGTGCGGGCCTGGGGCCGGGTGCTTTGGATTTCTGCTTCTAAGCCCAGTTCGCGCAGGAGGCCGAGGGCCGCCGGCTTGATCGAGAGCATGCTATCGGGGCCGCATTCCAGGCGGAAGCCATCGCGCTGGCTGCTTTGGGTCACCCCGCCGGGCTGGGCGGCAGCCTCATGCACTTCTACCTCCAGGCCACTGGCCTGGCGCAGGCGCAGCGCGCAGGCCATGCCGGATACACCTGCCCCAATCACTGCCACACGCTTGTTCATGGCTGGTATCCTCAAGGGGGCAGGCAAGGGTCAATGCCAGCATTGAGGCAGGGCGGCGCAAAGCTTGCCTAGAAAAGGAATGCCCGCTTCACTGGGTATACTTTTAACACAAAAAAACAGCCCTTTCCGAGCTTTTTTATTGGCCGATCAGGAGATCGGCGATCCCGGGAGGCAAGTTTTACGCCGCACTGAGGCAGGGCGGCGCAAAGCTTGCCTAGAAAAGGAATGTCCGCTTCACTGGGCATACTTTTAACAAAAAAAACAGCCCTTTCCGAGCTTTTTTAGTGGCCGACCAGGAGATCGGCGATCCCGGGGGGCAAGTTTTACGCCGCACTGGGGCAGAACCGACATTTCGCCCTTGGCCGGGAGTTTCTTCTTGCCTGGGCGCTCCGGGCTGGGTGAACTGCCAGCAATGAGTGACGATCGTATACAGCGCATGGCCGCCGTTCTCCGCCATGAGGCCCATGCCATTTTAAGCCTCGCCGATTCTCTGCCCCAGCAGCAGCAGCAATTGGATCAGGCGGTGGCGTTGATCCTTCAGCGCACCGGCGATGGGGCCCTGGGCCGCCTGGTGACCACCGGTGTCGGCAAGGCCGGCCTGATTGGCCGCAAAATCTCCGCCACCTTTGCCTCCACTGGAACCCCGGGTTTTTTCCTCCATCCCGCCGAGGCCCTCCACGGCGATTTAGGTATGGTGGCCGAAAGCGATGTGGTGTTGGCACTCTCCAATTCCGGCGCCTCGGATGAATTGACGGCCCTGCTGCCTGCGATCGCTCATTTGGGGGCGCCAGTGATTGCTGTCTGCGGGGCTATGGACAGTCCCCTTGCTCGTCACGCCCGCGTCTGCTTGGATCTGGGCAAGCCCGGTGAGGCCTGTCCCCTGGGCCTGGCCCCCTCCACCACCACCACCGCCATGCTGGCCATCGGCGATGCATTGGCCCTGGCGGTGTGCGGCGAACGCGCCTTTAGCAGCGAGCAGTACGCCCGCTTCCACCCCGGCGGTGCCCTTGGCCGTAAGCTTATGACCTGCGCCGAGGCCATGCGCAGCGGCCAGCGTCTGGCCCTGGTCAGCGGCGAAGAAGCCGTGCTCTCGGCAATGCAGAAGATTGGCGCCGCCCGGGCCGGCAGCGCCGTAGTCTGCGATGCCAATGGTACTCTGCTAGGCATTCTTACCGATGGTGATATCCGCCGCGCCCTAACCCGCCATGGCGGCGAAGTCTTAGCCCAGTCGGTGGCCCAGCACGCCACCATGCCCTGCCGCAGCATTCAGCACCAGGCCCTGCTTACGGCCGCCCTGCACACCTGCGCCCAGTTTCGGATTAATGAATTACCGGTACTCGATGAGCAGCAGCGGGTTCTCGGCCTCATCGATATTCAAGATTTAATTAGCCGTGGCTTCGACATTGCTCACCCCAGCGGCTAAGCTCCGTCGGCTCCTCGGCCAATGGCAGCGCTCGGAAGAGCTAGCCAGCGCCGGCTGGCTGCAGGTGGAAGGGGCAGAAGCGGTGCGCTGGCTTTTGCGCAGCGATTGTGAAATCCATGGGCTGTGGGCCAAGGAGAGCACCCTCACATCGCTGCGCCCGGAAATCGAAGCCCTTGAGCCAACCCGCATCTTTAGCGGCAGTCGGCAATGGCTGTGCGATCTCTTGGGCTTTCCCTTTGATCGCGGAGTGGTGGCCCTGGCCCGGCGACCGGAGACTATCGGCAGTGCTGAATTGCTGCAGCAATTGGCCAGCGAGCCCGCCTGGGGCCTAGTCATCGCCGACCATATCCACGATCCGGCCAATCTCGGCACCATGATCCGCAGTGCCCGCTGCCTCGGCGCCAGGGCGATGATCTTCTCTCCCGGCTGCGCCGATCCCTGGAGCCGCCGCGCCCTGCGCGCCGGGGTTGGCCACCCGCTTCTCTTGTCCCTGGCCCTTAGCCAGGATGTGGTAGCCGATTTACATACGATTATCACCCTTGGCGGCGCCACCATTGCCGCCCACCGCGGGCCATGCGCCCAGCCCATCTGCCGCAGCGATAGCTTTCCCAAACGATGGGCCCTGGTCTTGGGTAATGAGGATCGAGGCATTCAGCCCAACGTCCTCGCCGCCTGCAGTCACCAACGCTACATTCCCTTGCGCGAAGACTGCGACTCATTGAATGTCGCCGCAGCTGCAGCCATCCTCCTGGCCCATTGCCGGGATGGTGCGCAGCCCCTGCAATCGCCCCCGTAAACCCCAGCGAAAGTATTTCCCCATGCCGATTATCACCATCACCTGCAGCGTTCTGCTGATCCTCTCTTCGATCATTTTCTCCGTCGCCAGTTCGTCGGAGTCGATGACCATTTTCATCCCCGCCTTCTTTGGCGCACCCTTGCTGCTGCTGGGCATTATTTTGTTAAAGATGCAATCACCGGCGCGCAAACATGTCGCCCATGTGGCGGCAGCCATCGCCCTCTTGGGGGCCCTGATGGGTTTGGCCATGGGCATTCCGAGAACGGCTAAACTGGCCATGTCCGGCGAAGGCAATCCCTTAGCCGCCTCGCTCACCATGATCCTTGGCGTGCTTTGCCTGATTATCGTTATCGCCGCGGTGCGCAGCTTTATCGCCGCCCGTAAGGCGCGGCAGAATCAGCCCAGCGCAAGCTAAAAAACCGGGCTTAGCCGCCTTCGCAATCGAGGATCTGTTTAACCACGTCAAGATCCTCAAGCAGGGCGGCGCAGCCACGAGCGACGCAGGTTAAGGGATCATCGGCGAGGGCGGTGGGCAAACCGGTCTCCATGCTGATAATCTCCGGCAGGCCGCGCAATAAACTGGCGCCGCCGGCCATGCAAATGCCGCGCTCTAAGAGATCGGCGGCCAATTCAGGCTGGGTGCGCTCTAAGACCATTTTAATGCCATTGATGATACCATAAACAGGCTCACGGATGGCTTCGGTTATTTCCAGTGAGTTGATTTCAATTTGTCGGGGCATGCCCGTTTGCACATTGCGGCCGCGAATGACTAGGCGCTGCACGTCATCTTCGTCAAGCAGGGCATTACCGATTTGGAATTTAATCTGCTCTGCGGTATTATCTCCGACCAGCATATTATATTCATTTTTAATGTAGCGAATAATGCACTGATCGAATTCATCGCCGCCGATGCGGATGGATTCCGACGTTACCAAGCCGGCCATGGAGATAACCGCGGTCTCGGTGGTGCCACCACCGATATCCACAATCATCGAGCCCACCGGCTCGGCCACGGGTAAGCCGGCGCCAATGGCTGCCGCCATGGGCTCGGGAATCAGATACACTTTGCGCGCGCCGGCATTCATGGCGCTGTTTTTAACGGCGCGCTTTTCCACCGCGGTAATGCCTGAAGGCACCGCCACCACCACCCGCGGGCGAGGCGCTATCCAGCGCCCGCCGTGGGCTTTATTGATGAAGTAGCGCAGCATGACTTCGGTAATATCGAAGTCGGCAATCACGCCATCCTTCATCGGGCGAATCGCTTCGATATTACCAGGAGTCTTCCCCAGCATGATTTTGGCGGTATCGCCAACCGCAGGGATACCACCAGGGGTTAAGACCTGATTGGTACCCTTGCGCACGGCAACCACGCTGGGTTCAGATATGACTAGGCCCTTCCCCTGGACTGCGACCAGGGTATTGGCGGTTCCCAGGTCAATGCCCAGGTCTAGGGAGAACATCCCTAATATGCTGTCAAGAAGGCCCATGTCAGGAACTTACGCGGCAATCGCCGCTGTCTACAGCAGAAAACCCTGCGCGACAGCGGGTGGACGCATCAGTTAGCCAGGGCGGCCTTGGCTTGCTCGACAATGGCAACGAAGGCATCGGGCTGATGGATGGCCAGCTCTGAGAGTTGACGACGATCGAGACGGATGTCTGCCTTGCTTAAACCAGCGATCAAACGGCTGTAGGACAAGCCCTGCTCGCGGCTGGCGATATTGATACGGGTAATCCAGAGGCTGCGCATATCGCGCTTTTTAATCTTACGGCCGATAAAGGCATGGCGCTCGGCGCGCATGACGGCGGTAATGACGGTGCGCCAATGCTTGGAACGGGCGCCGCGGAAGCCTTTGGCATCCTTGAGAACGCGCTTTTTGGATTGGTGCCGTGCGGCTCCATTGGTGGTACGCATAACATACTCCTACATTCATAAATGCCCGACACCCATGGGATGGCGGGGAGAAGGACAAGACCTTCTACTTGGTGAGACCCAAACACCCTGATAACGCAGGGCCTAGGGCTTTAACAGCCTGCTGCCGAAAGGGCAAATCAGGCGTTATAATGGGCGATCTTAAAACGCTTAACGATGGCCGTTAGCTCTAAGGTTGCCTTTTTGCGCAAGTTGCGCTTACGCTTGGGACTGCGAGCGGTCATCAAATGGCGAACACCACCTTGGGTGCGCAAGAGTTTGCCATTGCGAGTAACGCGCAGGCGACGACGGGACGCCTTGTGACTCTTCATTTTGTTGCCTGAGGCCATGCTTAACTCCTTCTCCAAACAGTCATGGCATGGGGGAAGCAGCGCATGCCCCGGCCACCGTGGAGCGCGGAGGATATAAGCATAGCGGCGGACGCAAGGGGATTGTGGGTGGGCAGTTCAGGGCGGCTCAAAGCTTACCTTGGGTGAGGAATCCCCGCTTCGTGGTGGATGCTTTAGCGCAAAAAGCGCCCTATACAGGGGGTTTTTGCTGGCCGATCAGGAGATCGGCGATCCCGGGGGGCAAGCTTTGAGCCGCCCTGGTGGGCAGTTGCGCCGATGACCACGGGCCAAGCCAGCACCGATTGGATTGCACGCTGGGCTTCTCCTGGATGGATTTGCCCCGGTCGGGCTTATTTACCCTGGGCCAGGCGATCCCCTAGGCGATTATCCAGGCGCTGATGGTTCTCAATGGCGCTACGCACCGCTTGCACATTATATTCCACCCGCCGCCATTCCACCACTTCGCCATCGAAGATAACATAGCAAGCCCGAGGATCGCCATCCCGGGGCTGGCCCACCGAGCCGATATTGATAATAACTTTGTTGGCTGGCTCGTAAGAATCGGATAAGGCGGTAATCGCCCGAGCCTCGTCAATCTGGGCTTCCGCTGCTGCATCCTGGGCGCTGGGGGCCACATTATTGGCATCAGCATCTCTCTTGCCCTCTTCAGCGCCGTCTTCAGCGCTGTCTTCAGTGCCGTCTAAGACGGGCTCTGCCTCTAACTCGGTCTCGGCCTCGACATCCTCACTGCTTGGCGGGGGGCCGGCAGAGGGAATGGCATCGCCGGCGCCCTCGTTAATATTCCATCGCATGCCGACGTCCGCTGGCTTAAACCAGCGATAGTCAGCGGTTAAAGCCCCTGGACGGTGGGTATGACCGATAAAACAGACCCGCTTAACTAACTGGAAATTTTCCTCAAGCATGGTTTCAGGATCTTCGCCGAGGTAGCTCATGCCCTGGGTGTGTTCCTCAAGGATGTATTCTTCTAAGTGCTGCCGGGGGCTGGCGTGGACATACATAATGTCCCCCTCTTCAAGAATCGTCGGCAAATTCTTGAGCCACTGCCAGCGCTGACGCTTAGCACCAAATTCGAACCAGCGCGGCTGCATGATCTCGCGGGTCCAGTCCACCGCCTCGCGGGCGCTGCGATTGAATCCGATGGCCTCAACCACCACGGCATGATCGTGGTTACCGGCGATGGCCTTACCGGGGGCTGTCACCGCCATAACCCGGTCAAGGGTTTCAATCGGCTGTGGGCCATAGCCCACCACGTCGCCCAGGCAGTAGATCGCCTCTACGCCCTGGCCTTCGATATCCTGCAGTACTGCCTCTAAGGCAGGCAGGTTGGCGTGGATATCGCTGATGAGGGCAATCCGTCGCGGCATTAGCGTTATGGTGCAGCCCCTGGGCGCATGACAAGCAGGCACTATTGATGGCTGCATGATGTTTCTTGGGCCACCCTTGTCTCCCTACTGCACCGCTTAACATGCCCCCTGCCGGCCCTTTAGGGGCTGGCTAGGTAATCAGAAAGGATGTCCATGGGCGCGCGATCAATTATTATGGATCCAGCCCCTGGTTCCAATCATGTCGCACATGTTGGCGATCGATTCCGCATTCGCCTGCGCCTGCCGCCTGGATTGGCGGTTCGTCAGTGCTTTCTCCGCTGCTCGATTTCGGCCGATACAGCGGCAGATAAAGAACTGGAGCAATGGGAGAAGATGGGCCGGTGGCAGGATCTGCCGATGCAAGCCTGCGGCGAAGATGGCGCAGAAGCATGGGAAATTGCCGTTCCGCTGATTTATCCCGGTTGGTTTCAGGCCAAGGCCATGGCGATTGATGAAAGTGGCCAACGGCTCTGGCCCGAGGGGCCGGATCTGGGGATCAGCGTCCATCCCGCCAGTTGGCGCAGCGGCAATACCATTTACTGCGCGTTTACCCGCATGCACGGCGCCACCCGCGAACAGCGCCGCACCACCGATGCCCTGCGCGACGAGCAACTGACGGTTATGGACCGACACGGCTGGACGGTGATCCCGCCCTCTGGCACCCTGCGCGATTTGGCAGCGCAGGTCCCCCACATTACCGATTCCCTCGGCTGTCGCATCCTGCACCTCCTGCCGATTAACCCCACCCCCACCACCCACGCCCGCTATGGGCGTTTTGGCAGCCCCTATGCCGCCACCGATTTCACCGCCATTGATCCGGCCCTGGTCGTCCACGATCGGCGCAGCACCGGCCTCGATCAATTTCGCGAGTTGGTTGACTGCGTTCACGCCCACGATGCCCGACTCATCCTTGATCTCGCGATTAACCACACCGGCTGGAATTCCACCTTACAAAATGAGCATCCCGAATGGTTCAAGCGCAATGAACAGGGCGGTTTTATCAGCCCTGGGGCTTGGGGCACGGTATGGGAAGATCTCACCGAGCTTAACCACAGCCAAACGGCCCTCTGGGATTACCTGAGCGAGGTCTTCCTGGTATGGTGTCGGCGCGGTGTTGACGGCTTCCGCTGTGACGCCGGCTATATGGTGCCGCTGCCCGCGTGGCAGCGAATTACCGCTCGCGTTAGGCGGGAATTCCCCGAGACCTTATTCTTGCTGGAAGGCCTTGGCGGGGGCTGGCAGGATACTGCAAATCTTCTCCGCAGTGGCGGCATGCAATGGGCTTATTCAGAACTCTTCCAAAACCATAGCCCCTATGAAGTGGGGGCCTATCTCGACCATTGCCTTGAGGCCAATCGCAGCACTGGGGTGCTGGTCCACTACTCTGAGACCCATGATAATAGTCGTCTCGCGGCCCATGATGCGGATCCCGAAAAGGCCCGTAGGTGGTCGCTCTTGCGTAATCGACTTTGCGGCCTCACCAGCCAAGGCGGCGCCTTCGGATTTACCGCTGGGGTTGAATGGCTGGCAGATGAAAAACTCAATGTCCACAATAGCCGCGGCTTAAACTGGGGTAGCCAGCAGAACATCATTGCGGAATTGCAAACCCTCAATCATTTGCTTTGTGAGCATCCCTGCTTTGCCGAGGATGCGATGCTCGCACGCGTCTCCACCGTCGACGGTGTCATTTATGCCCTGCATCGCCAAGCCGCGGATGGGCAAACCCTTCTCATCACCGCCAATCTCGATCTCACGCAGGCCCAGACCTGGGCCATGCCCCAGCAGTTTCAGGATTACCAGGTGAATCTGCTTGCCGAAGGGGTTACCTTTGAGGGCGCTGCACCTGCAGCTGTGCTGCGCCTGCAGCCGGGACAGGTGGTGTGCTTGGCGGCCCAGGAATGGTCGGCAAATCGCGCGGGCAGTCGGCGCCGAGAGCGGCAGTGGCGCAGCGCTGAAGCGCTGCGAGTTCTCTCGCACCATCTTCCCCTAGCCGATTTTGGCCCCGGCAATCCCGAGCGGCTGGGAGAACTTCTGGGGGCAGACCCCGGCATTTTCGTGGCTGCCGTCGCCGCCATCGATCCCGATCTCGCGCGCAGGGACCTCATCGATGCGGTGACCACCGCCATGAGTCGCCCGCACTATCCAACCCTCAGCCACTGGCAGGTCGAAGAGCATCCGCGGATCAATGTGGTGCCGTGCTGCCATTGGGTGCTGCTACGCCATCCAGGCCCCTTCCGCTATCGCCTGCGCCACAGCCAGGGGAACCACTATGGCAGGAGTTTTCCCCTGCATGAAGGTGGACACGCAGCCCTCATCCCACCCCAGGCACGGGGCGAGGCCCTGTTGCAACTCTCCTGCCAAAAGAACGGCGTCGAACATCAGGGCCATTTCCGCTTCAGCAATGACAGCGATTGGCCAGGAGACTTACGGCCCAATGGCGGCATGGCACTGCTAACCAATGGCCGTGGTGGGATGTCACGCATGGCCATCGACCTGGGCGCCATTGCCTCGAAATATGACGCCGCCTTAGCGGTTAATCTGCACCCTCAGTGGCCCGTCGATCGGCATGTCCTGGTTAAACGTCTGCGCGCCTGGGCCGAGGCGGATGGCTATTTTATCGCCTTAGATCAAGCCTCCCTGCGCGCCTTCACCAACGATGGCAAAAGCGCCCACTGGCAATTCCGCATCGCCTGTGGCAACCAACGCTACCTTGATGTGCATCTGCAGGCCTGGATGCCCGAAGGCGAAAACGCTTTACTTACTCGCTGGTGGCGTGGTGAAGGGGACAGCGAGGCCGATCTTACGGTGCTCATTCGTCCCGACCTGGAAGATCGCTCTTTCCATGCCGAAACCCAGCGTAGCCCCGAGGCCGAAACCCACTTCCGGCAACATACCCAGAGCCTTGACCAGGGCCGTGGCTGCATTTTCCAGCCAGCATTAGATCGTCGCCTCTGCATCGAAGGTCCTGAGGGATCCTGGCACATGGATGAGGAATGGAGCCACTGCCGTCACCCCATAGAAGCCGGCCGTGGACAAACCGATCACGGCGATGCTTGGTCGCCAGGTATCTACCGCCTCCGGCTTTGCGCGGATGAAGATCGTATAATTCGCTTTTTGGGAGAACTTGAAAACCCGATTAGCGCCTCGGCTCCACCCCGCCCACAACGCAACTACCATCTTGAGCACCGCCTTCGCGATGCCGCCAAGGCTTATCTGGTGCGTCGCGAAGACGGCAAAACGGTGATCGCCGGCTATCCTTGGTTTCTCGACTGGGGTCGCGATACCCTTATCTGTGCCCGCGGCTATTTAGCCGCCGGTTATGTCGACGAGGTCAGGGATTTACTGCGTATTTTCGGGCGCTTCGAAGAAGGCGGGACCCTGCCGAATATTATCCACGGAGAAAATGTCGGTAATCGCGATACGGTGGATGCCCCCCTGTGGTATGGCATCGTCGCCGAGGAATTCGCCACCCTTGATCCCAGCATTTACCAAACCGATCTGGGCAACGGTCGCAATGTCGCCGATGTCCTGCGATCGATTGCTGAAGGATATTTGCGCGGCACCGCCGTGGGTGTCCATTGCGATCTTCAAAGCGCCTTGGTATGGAGCCCCAGTCACTTCACCTGGATGGACACCAATTATCCCGCCGGCACCCCGCGCCGTGGTTACCCCATTGAGATTCAAGCCCTGTGGATTCGCCTCCTGCGCCAATTAGACCGCCTAGGTCAAGCCGCCGGGGAATGGGGCACATGGCAGGAATTGGCCGAACGAGCCAGCAAAAGCCTGCAACGCCTTTACTGGTTGCCGGAACATGGGTGGTGGGCCGATTGCTTGATCGGCGATGCTCAAACCCCAGCAGCGCAGGCGGTACGAGACACTGCTTTGCGATCGAATGTGGTGCTTCCAATTGCCCTTGGCGTCCTCGATAATGAACATGCCCGGCGCACACTTTTACACGTCGCACGCCATCTGGTTGTTCCCGGCGCCCTGCGCAGCCTGGCACCCCTGCGAGTGAATCCCGGCCTGCCCATACGCGGCAGCAGCGGTGAACTCCTTAATGATCCCCATTTCCCATATGCCGGGGTCTATGCCGGCGATGAAGATACTCGCCGCAAACCCGCCTACCACAATGGCACCGCGTGGACCTGGACTTTCCCTGGATTTTGCGAAGCCCTGGTAAAGGCCTGGCCGGATGACCCCCTCGCCCATGAGGCGGCCCTGGCCTATCTCACCACCTGCGATCAACTCTTAGAGCGGGGCTGCATTGGACAAATTCCT
>REDX01000271.1 GCA_007695355.1 Planctomycetota bacterium | reverse complement strand
AACTGGAGGCCATGCGGCGCAGCTTGGGTCTGCGCCTGGCCCCCCTGCCGTGGTTAGCAAGCGCTGTTGGCGCCAGCGAAGGCTGAGCGGCGGGAGCCATTGCAGGGTCATACGACTGAGGGCTAGCCGGGCCTGGGTCCAGGCTCAGCAATGGTGTGACTCGGTAGCAAGCCCCCATGAACATCGCAAGGTTGGTGGCTGAGGCTGACCCCGCCCTCAGCGCTGACTTCAATGGTGGTTATCGAGACCGTGCGCGCGTCATCGCGGGCCATGAGCACCCAGGCGCTGGGGTCATTACCGTCACGGCTGTGGTGCCAGCGGTCTTGACTGCTGGCATCCATGCCGCCGTGATGGGCGGCCATGCTGTGCCACAGGGCGCGACGGGGGCCGTCCACTAGGTGATCGCCGAGGCCGCTGGAGCACCAGGGATCGGGCAGGGGATGGGGCACTAATTGACTGCCATTCCAGCGCCAAGACTGCTGACCGTTAGCGTCGATGAGCACCAGCGACCACGGCGCATAGGAACTCGTGGCATAGCTGGCCACCTGGGCGGTGGCATCACTGCGCCGTTGGTGGCGCAGCAGGGCGGGGACGATGTCGCCGCGACTGCGCTGGCCGCTGCCGGGGCCACTCAGTGGGGTGTGATTGAGCAGTGCAGCAACGAGACCGCCAGCATTCACGCCAACCCAGGCCCCACCGCTGCGGCCATCGCGGGTGAGCAGAGCTGCGGGACCATGGCCATCGTTGCGCACATAGGGCAGACCTTCGGCTTCACGGCTGCGCTGTTCGTCGCGGTTCATGACCACCCGCAGGCCGCCGTTGGCACTGCGAATTAGGCTGAGGCTGCACATGTGCTGCGATGGGCTACGGTACTGGGGGCGATGCCGAAATGAGCCGGCAGCGAACAGCCGGCAGCCTCTAAGCGCGGGCGCAACATGGCGGCATGGTGCACCTCATGGGAAAGCATGGCCACGCACTCACGGCCCCAGGTGCTTGGCCACTGCGCAGGTTCTTGGCCTGGGTCGACCTGGACCACGACGGATAGACTGCGCGTCGGATCGGCGCCGCTCAGGCGATGAAAACAATGACTCAACTGCCGCAGTTCGCTCACCGCCAGGGCTGGCTTACGCTCTCCAACCCAACCGCGGCGGCGCTGTTCATAGTCGATGATCTCCGCCTCGGCACCGGCAAGTAGGGCCTGCAGGTGGTCCAGGCCGTGGCGCACTTGCTCACCAATACTGCCATTAGGATTGCTGCTGACGTAGTCCTGTGGGGCAATTTTCTCGATAATTTCCGCCAACTCTAGGCAGTGCTGGGCTAGGAGTTTTTCGACTGAGACACTTGATTCGGCCATTGGACGCTCCTTACTTTTTCCCTTCGCGGGTTCCATCACCCTGCTACGCGGCGCCGACCATTGCGTCAGCATCCTCTGCGGTGTCATCCTCGCCGAGGCTGGCGACCAGGGCCAGCAGGTAACCGTGACCAATGAGCGCACCGGGTAAGATCGCGAGCAGAGGCGCACGGCTTCCAGCCGCAAGTTGGGTAAACAGGGGCAGGGCGACCAGCAGGAGACTGAGGCTGAGGAATACGCGCAGCCGTCCGTGCCGCAGCCCCTGCCAGCGCTGCCACAAGCCTTGGCTCATGCGATAAAAGACGGCGGTGATTAGGGCGGAATAGAGGGCGTGGGCCGCACTTGGCTGCCACCAATCGGGATGGCCGCGGTGCAACCAGGCCACCCACGCCCCGTAGGCCAAGGCAGCTGCCGGCACCGCCAGCCAGGGGCTGGCCGCTACGCGCGCGGCGCGGGAAAGCATGGGCTCCACCATCAGCCCCTCCTCAATCCGTCGCCGGGTGATGGCGGCGGTCAGCAAATTCCCGGCGCAGGGCCTGGCGGATCGCCGACCACGCCGGCGCTTGCTGACCCTGGCGCTGCAGGGCAGCGCCAATGCGAAAGAGGGTGCGATACTGCCAGCACAGGGTGGCCAGGGCTTGGCCCACCGTGGTCCGCGCATCCCAAATATGAATGGCTTCAGAACTGGCACCATTGATTTCAATGATTTCTAGGCCTTCACCGCGGGCCAGGGCATCGGTATCGGCGTATTTCACATCCAAGCGCCCGTAGTGAAAACCGGCCACCGAGCCCAGTAGTTCCTGCATCCGCGCTTCCAGGGCCGGGGTAATGGCCTGGCGCAGATCACGAAACACTGCTCCGCGGCAATGGCTGGCCGAAAAAACGAGGTCATGTCGCTCGCCAAGGGCTAATACCCGCTGCCAATGGGCGGCATTGCGCTCGCGGTACAGGTGCTGCACCTGGCCGGCCCGCGCATCAGCGGCCACTAATTGGCCAAGGGTTCGCTGCCCATCGCCAACCACAGTGGGGGTTTCCTTTTCGGTCAGCGAGACGATCCGCCCGCGGGAATGGCCGGGCAAGCGCAGCCAAAATACGCCCACTTCGCGGCGCAACTGCGAACAGCGCTGCACCATCAGCGGCATGCCCAGCGGCCACGCCGAGAGTACCGCTGCCAGGGCCGTCTCATCGCGCACCAGTTTCACCCCCGAGCCACGGCAGCCCACATCCGGCTTCACGACCATGGGAAAGGGAATGTCAGCGGCCGCACAACGCTGTAGTAATCCGGCAACCGAGTCACCACTGCGATGGAGCAGCCAAGGCAGAATCGCCGCTTCCGCACTGGGTGCCGCGGCGCGCAGAATACGCGCCTTCGAGGCCCCCATCATGCCGCTCAAGGGAAAGGCAGGATTGGCCATAAAGGGTAGCCGCGCACAGCGATGACGCAGGGCCAAGCACAGCCATAGCCCCACCACTGGCACATACATCAACCAGGTGGGCCAAAATTCAAAGCGCGAGAAGGTGGGTGCGGCGCAGGTCGCAGCACCCAGACTCGTCTTCTCCAGCTGCAACGCGGCGGGGTCGACCATAGACCTCCTTACGTGGGTCGATGGCAGGCGACAGCAACCATCATTTGACCCCACTGACCATGCGCCGCCGAGGGAGTAATCAAGGAAGCGGTAAAGGGGATGGTCACGAACTAGGGGCTTTGCCCCTAGGACCCCGAGCCCATGGGCCTTGCGAACGATGCAATCCTTTCACAAAACTTGACCTGAGAGGTCAAATCCCATGCCATCAAGGACGCTAGCTGAGATTGAGGCTGGTCATGAGGGCGCGGATGTGGCGCTCGAGGGCATCGAGGCTGAAGTGTTCGCGGGCGATGGCTTCGTTGGCGCTTACCGCAGCGTTGCGGGCCTGGGCATCTGAGAGCAGGGTCACGACCTGGTCGGCGGCACGATTGATAACCGATGGCTCGAGGGTAACGAGTCCGCGGGCATCTTTGCCGCTGATCTCGGCGCCCAGGCTCACCACATCAAAGCCGGTGGGACCGAGGTCGGAGACCCAAACCGGGTATTCGAAAATGAGTACCGGCAGGCGGGCGAAGACGGCTTCGATGAATTGGTTGCCCCAGCCCTCCCATTGGCTGGGATAGGTAACGAAGTCGGCGTGGACATAGCTGTCCCACAGACTGTAGATTTTCTCGCCGCTGGCATTGCTGCCACGGGAGTGCTGGACGCGTTCGCCGACGTGGCGCAGGTCCACGCCCAGCTCGGCGGCCTTGGCCTGCAATGCGCCCCAGTAATTACCCGAAATACCGATGGTTTCCACAATGCCGGCGCAGAGCAGAACGATGCGCGAGGAGGCCGCACGGAAGGTGCCGCCGGAGGCGGTGCGCACGCCGTCTAAGGCCTGACGGCGGGTGGCTACCTGGTCGATGGCGGCGATGACGTCGATGGCGCTTTCGATACCCTTACGATCGAGGATGCGGGTGGCCTGCAAAAAGACCAAGTCATCATCGGCAATGGCGATGGCTGAGCGCAGATCGGCATTGTAGGCGTCTTGGCTCCAGGGTTCTTGGTCGAAGTCGAAGACATTGGGCACCACCACGCCGTCGATATTTTTGCGCCGCTTCAGTTCGGACTGGGCAATGCGATTAATAAAAACGTGGCGCACCTTGGGCAGCTTGGGCGGCAGGTAGCGGTCATAGATGGTGGCCACCGTATCGCAGGTGGCATTGACCTCGCCGGAATCTTCGAAGTAAAAATCATGGCTGTGCACAATGGCCGGCAGGCCGCTGCGGCGGATGACCCGATGCAGGGCAATGCCGGCGGCGGGCTGATAGCCGACTGAGCAGAGATTATTGGGCACCAGCAATTGGATTTTTTCGCGCTCGATGAATTCCATCATGCGCGCCTCAATGACATCGGCGTGGGCGTAGATGTATTCCTCAAAGGCGGCTTCATCGCCGGCCTGGGCAGCGTCATAGGCCACGGTGCCATTGCGCAGGATGTGCCAGGTGGCGGGGTGATGGGCGTAGATTTCGGGAATCACATAATTGCCAGGCACGTCGTCATTACCCGAGGCATACCAAACCTGGGCGCCGAGGCGCTCTTCCAAAACCCGCCGCCACTTGTCGACTTCCAAGGAAACGCCGTCGGTGCGGCCGAGACGATTTTGGAAAAAACTGACGCGGGTCATGGCAGGCTCCGGAAATCGCCCAGGGCATGGGCGGGGCGACAAGGGTGAGGGCAGGATTGTGATCCCTGCTGGCCCTAGGCCAGGGCCAGGGCTGGGAAGGTCAAACAGCCACGGTACGCCGTCGAGCCTGGCAAAGAACAACACCTTTGCCATTTCGACTCGGCCGAGTGCAACTCGGCGATCCCAGAGGGATCTTAGCCGAGGGCGGCGGCGACGGTGGGGTCGGCCTCAAGATCGGCGGCGGGGACTTGGACCTCGGCGATCAGCTGGGCGACCACATCATCGCGGCTCATGCCCCGGGCATCGGCTTCGTAGCTGGTTTGCAGGCGGTGGCGCAGCACCGGGGCGGTGACGGCGCGAATGTCATCGAGGCTGACATGGCTGCGGCCATCGAGGGTGGCCCGGGCCTTGGCCGCCAGCACCAGGGATTGTCCGGCGCGGGGGCCAGCACCCCAGCGCAGCAACGGTGCCAGAGAGGCCAGACCGCCATCGGCCACCGGCCGCGAGGCGCGGACCAGGGCCAGGGCATAGCGGGCAACCCCATCGGCGATGGGGGTTTCGCGCACCAAGCGCTGCAGGGCGATCAGTTGTTCGCCGTCCATCACCGCTTCGCAGCGGGTGCTGGTGGCGCTGGTGGTGCGGCGAATGACTTCCAGCTCTTCGGATTCGGATGGATAACGTACTACGACCTTCAGCAGAAAACGGTCAAGCTGGGCTTCGGGCAGGGGATAGGTGCCTTCCTGCTCGATGGGGTTTTGGGTGGCCAGCACAAAGAAGGGCTTGGGCAGGGGACGGATGCTGCCACCAGCAGAGACCTGGCGCTCTTGCATGGCTTCCAGCATCGCGGCCTGGGTCTTGGGGGGCGTACGGTTAATTTCATCGGCGAGGATCACCGAGGCAAAGATGGGGCCCGGCATAAAGACCAAGGAGCGATCACCGCTGGCCTTGTCCTCGCGGATAATTTCGGTGCCGGTGATATCGGCAGGCATTAAGTCGGGGGTAAACTGGATGCGGTTAAAATCCAGCTTGGTGGTGGCGGCCAAACTGGAGACCAGCAGAGTTTTGGCTAGGCCTGGCACGCCTTCTAAAAGGGCATGGCCGCCAGCGGCAAAGGCAATGAGGATCTCATTGACCACCTGATCCTGGCCGACGATGACCTTGGCCAATTCGGTCTTGGCTTGGGTAATGAGATCGCGGGCCTGTTCGCGGCTGAGGGTGCTGGTCATGGGGTGCCTCCAGACAGGGCATGGTTGGCTGCGGGACTGGGGATCAAGGAGCGTCCGTGGCTGGGGCGGCGGGCGTGGGTGGCGCGGCGGGTTTTGCTGGACGGGGTGGACGCGGAGCGCGAATGCCGAAGGCCAGGGCATAGAACACCGGCACCGCCACCAAGGTAAGCACGGTGGCAAAGCCCAGGCCGGCCATAATCGCCACCGCCATATCGGCAAAGAAGACATCGCCAATGAGGGGCAGCATGCCGAGAATGGTGGTGCCGGCGGCCAGGCCCACCGGGGCGACGCGGCTGATGGTGGCGCGGCAGAGAGCGGCATAGTCATCTGAGTCGCCAGCGCGCTGGACGCGAATTTCGTCCACCAACACAATGGCATTTTTAATCAGCATGCCAATGAGGGAGAGCAGGCCCAGAAGCGGCATGAAGCCGAAGGCGGCCCGGCCCAGATACAAGCCCAAGGCCACCCCCACCAGCACCAACGGTACGCAGGCCATAATCACTAAACTCTCGCGCAGGGTGCCGAAGAGGATCACCAAGAGCACCCACATCAGCAGCACCGCAACCAGCATGGGCGCCACCAGGGCAGCCTGGGCTTCCGTGGAATTTTTATATTCACCCACCCATTCCATCGCCACCCCGGCTGGCAATGGCAGGGCTTCGATCTGCGGCAGCAGACGGGCGCGCAGGGTAGAGGCCAGTTCCCCATCGGGATCGGCGCTGACGGTAATCGCGCGGCCGCGATTATGGCGCACAATCAGCGCATCATCAAAGCCGGTGTCCACCCCCTCCAGCACATCGAGCACCGAGATCGCCGCCGGCGCCTGGCCGGGATTGGCGCGAATGAGATGGACGCCACTCAAGTCGCGCAGGCTGCGGCGCTCGTTTGCCGGGGCCCGGGCAATGATCGGGATGAGATCTTGGCCCTCGCGGTACAGCCCCACCCGCCGGCCACTGCTGGCCTCGGCCAGGGTATTGGCCAAGTCCTCGCGCGTAATGCCCAGGGCGCGGGCGCGCAGTTCATTAAAGCGCGGCTGCACCACGGGCACGCGCTCGCGCCAGTCGGTCATGACATTGGCGGCCTGGGGATCACTGAGCATAATCGCCTGCACCTGATCGGCGGCGCTGCGCAGGGCCTGGCGATCGCGGCCGTGTAAACGCAGGCCCACCGCCCCCGCCGAACCGGGGCCCAGGCGGAAGCGCATGAGATAGGGCAAAACCTCGGGATGATGGTGGCGCAGGTGCTCGCGCAGGCGGGGGAAGAGGGTGGATTCCGCCGCCATGACATCATCCACATCCACCACCACCTGGGAAAAGGCGGGGTGGTAACTTTGGGTATCGTAGGTCAGCAGAAAGCGCAGCATGCCCTGGCCAACACTGGCGTGGGTGGCCCGCACCTCCGGCTGCTGACGCAGCCAAGCATCGATGGCGGCGCTGCTGGCCTGGCTGCGACCGATATCGGCGGCTGCCGGTTGCCACAGATTGAGGATGAACTGCGGCCGGGCGCTGCTGGGGAAGAAGCTCTGCCGCACCTGGCCAAAGACCAGTAAGCCGCCGGCAAAGCACAGCACCAGGGCAAGCACGCAGGCGGCGCGCCAGCGCAGCACCAGGGCCAGCACCCGGCCCATGATGCGCGCCACCGGGCCCGGGCTGGCCACCGCCGATGATGCAGCACTGGCAGCCGCCGCGGGCAGCCACTGCACACAGAGCAGCGGCGTAAGGGTAACCGCGAACAGCCAGCTCAGGGAGAGGGAATAGAGCACCACCAAAAACAGGGAGCGGGTAAATTCGCCGGTGGAATCCTGGCTCATGCCGATGGCCGAAAAGGCGAGCACGGCAATGGCGGTGGCCAGCAGCAGGGGCCATTGGGTTTGGCCGACCACGGCGCGGGCGGCATCGGCCACCGCCTCGCCGCGGCGCCGCCGCACCATCACCCCATCCACCACGACAATCGCATTATCCACCAGCATGCCCATGGCGATAATCAGGGCACCCAGACTGACCCGCTGCAGGGCCACCCCGGTGAGGTCCATAATCAGCAGGGTGCCGAGCACGGTCAGCAGCAGATTCAAGGCGATAATCAGCCCCGCCCGCCAGCCCATGGCCAGCAGCAGCACGGCAATCACAATGCCCACCGCCTGCGCCAGATTGATCAGGAAGCCTGCGATGGCGATGCTTACTGCCTCGCCCTGGAGGCTGACCGGGTGGGCCTGGATGCCCAGGGGCAGCTGATCCAGCCGCGCATCCATGACCCTTTGCACGCGCTGGCCCAGCTGCACCACATTGCCGCCGCTGGCCGCCGAGATGCCGATATGAATGGCCGGCTGACCATTATGGAAGAGCAGGTGCCGGGCCGGATCCTCGTACTCGCGCACGATCTCGGCGACATCGCCGAGGCGGACTAATCCGCTGCCGCCGCCCAGTAAGAGATCGCGCAGGGCGGCCACCGAATCGCTGGCGCCATCCAGCTGGATGTCCAGGGATTGCTCGTCTTCTACCAGCCGGCCGCTGGCGCGCACCGTATTGTGGCGGGCCAGTAATTGACTCAGGGCATCGCCGGAAATGCCCATGGCCACCCGCCGCGCCTGGGGAATGGTGACCGTAATCACCTCCCGCTGCACCCCGCTCAAAGCCACCTTGCCGACGCCATCGATGGTCACCAAATCCCGGCGCAGATCCCGCGCCACCTGGTGCAGTTCGGCCAGGCTGAGACCCTCGCCGGTGAGGGCATAGAGAATGCCGTAGACATCGCCGAAATCGTCGACCACCTGGGAGGGCCCAGCACCGGGCGGCAATTGGCCCTGGGCATCGGCCACTTTCCGCCGCAGTTCATCCCAGACCTGGGGCAGCTGAGATTGGGGCACATCCTTGCGGATTTCGACGGTAATCTGCGAACGGCCAAAGGCCGATTGCGAGCGCAATTCGCGCACCGTCGGCAATTGTTGAATGGCGGATTCTAAGGCCTCCGTAACTTCCGCTTCCACCTCCAGCGGCGTGGCGCCGGGATAAGTGGTAATGACCAGGGCGCTTTTAATGGTGAATTCGGGATCCTCGAGCTTGCTCATGCCCGAAAACAGCAGCAGCCCACCCAGGCCGAGCAAACTGGCCAAGAGCCAGATGACCGTGGGGCGGGAGAGGGACCAACCGGCTATGCCCATGGTTTAACGCTCTGCCAGGCCAAGGTCGGCCACCGCGCGCACTCGCATACCCTCGGTGAGGAAACGCGCTCCGGCGCGCACCACCAAATCTCCCGGGGCCAGCTCTCCCTGCACCGCCACCACCCCCTCGTTCAAGGGCCCCACCTGCACCGGCACCCGCCGCGCACGGCCCACGGCATCCAGATTCCCGTCGATCACCCACACCGCCGGGGATCCATCGGCAGCGCTCACCAAACTTGACACCGGCAGCCGCAGACCCGGCTCGGCCAGGGCCTGACCGACACCGCTCAGGCGCACCATGCAGGACATACCGGGCAAGACCGTGACGCTCTCCGGCAGGGGCAGGGTAAAGCGCAGGGCCCAGGAGAGGGTGAGGGCATCGGGGGTGGTGGCCACCTCCTCAAACTCAGCGGTAAAGATCTCGTCCTCGTGGCCGAGGAAGGTCACCAGGGCCTGGGGCCGTTCTTCCCGGCGCTCGCCGCGACTGCCCTGGAGGCTGAGCACATAGCGCTCGGGCACCTGGATGGTGACCCGCACCGTCTCATAGGATTGAATGACGAAGACCGGACTGGCGGGGCTCAGCTGGGCCCCCTCTTCGGCCAGGCGCTCGGCGATGAGGGCGTCAAAGGGGGCGCGCAGCACCGCATCCCGCAGATTGCGCTCGGCCCGACGCAGCCCCGCCTCGGCCCCGCGTAGGGCAGCCTGGGCGCCATCGTTGGCCGCCACCGCGGCATCGAGACTGGCCTTGGCCAAGGTTTCCCGGGCAAATAGCTCCTGGGCGCGGGCCAAAGCCGCCGCCGCCTCCGCCGCCGCCGCCTGGGCCCCGGCGACGCTGCTTTCGGCCTGGGCCACGGCAATGGCGAAGGGCTCGGCATCCATGCGTGCCAATTCCTGGCCCGCCTCCACCCGATCGCCCGGCTTCACCAAGAGCTCCTGCAAACGGCCCGCCACCTCAAAGCTTAAGGCCACCTCGCCGCGCGCACTAATGCGCCCGGGGAAAACCCGGCTCACCTCAGGTTCGGCGCTGGCCACCGGCTTGACCAGCACCGGGCGCTGACTGGGCAGGGCAGCTTCGCTGTCACAGCCCCAAAGGCCGAGGACGGCGAGCGTAAACAGCACCGTTGGCACTCGCATGGCAAACTCCTTCAAAGGTGAGCAGCGTGCAGCCTGCCCGGCAAGCACAAGTCACGCCTCCAAAGGCTGCCTAAGCTTTGGCAAGCATGAAGCGAATTGCCGCGTATGCTTTACTTATGCCCTTCATCCCCCCCTTCTTCATGGCCCTTGCCACCGCCCTCTTCCTAAGCCCCCTCAGCGCCCTGGACTGGGCCGTAGAACTGGAAGCTGGGCCCACCTGGTTCAGCCGCAATACCACCAATTTTCCCGGCAATGACGGCGATCGAGTTGACCTACAGCGGCTCACCGGCAGCGGCCCCAGCCTGCAGGCCCGCAGCCACCTCAGCGCTGGCTGGGACCGCCATCAGTTCCGTCTCACCCTGGCCCCCCTGGCAACCAGCGGCAGCGGCGAGCTGCCGGAGGATACGCGCTTCGGCGATGCCACCTTTAGCGCCGCCACCCCCACCCGGGCCAATTACCGCTTTGACACCTATCGGCTGACCTATCGCTGGACGGCCATCGACCATGAACGCTGGCAGCTAGGCCTGGGCCTAGCCCTCCTCCTGCGCGATGCCGAAATTCGCCTGCGCCAACCGGGCCTGGACGAGCGCACCACCAATATTGGCTTGGTTCCCCTGCTCCATGTTTCCGCCGCCTATCGCTTCAACCACGCCTGGCGCCTCATCGCCGAAGTCGAAGGAGCCGGCGCCGACCAGGGCCGAGCCATCGATGCCACCCTACAATTGCGCTACGCCCCGCGTCAGCAGGGCTGGGAGTTTGGCCTCGGCGCCCGCAGCCTGGAGGGCGGCGCCGACAATTCCGAAGTCCGCGCCTTTGCCTGGTACACCAGCGCCATTGCCGTCATCGGCTGGCGATTCTAGGCCTATTTAACGAGAGGGAAACCACCACTCAAATAATAGCCCAGGCGGGCGCCGTCCGCATCGCGATCAAAGCGGCGAATGACCGCCGCGATGCGCTGGTCATCCACGGCGATGGCGCGGAAATCGGGCACCTCAATGCCGCATTGCCGGGCCAGGCTCAAGGCCACTAATTCCCAGGCGCAGATGGGCCCTTGATCGCTGACGCTAGGAAATTTAGCCAGCCACAAAGTTCCCTGCTCATCACGCATACTGCACTCAAAGTTGCGCGCCATGCTCTTCAACGCCGCCCGTTCAGCCGTTATGCATAACCCTATTATCAAATCGTTGTACCAACGACTCACGGCAAATGGCAAGCCGCACTTTCTCGCCATGACCGCATGCATGGTAAAAATCGTCCGCATCATATATGCCTGCGTCGTTACCGGCACCGCATTTGATCCGACCATCCACGAAAAAAAACCTTAAGCGCTGTGGGTCGATCAGCGAGCAAAGGAACCACTAGAACGCAAAGAAGTTCCCCATGCGGTGCGGGATGCTTTGGCTCCACTCTCACGCAAAGAGAAACAACGAAGAAAGGCACAAGAAAGACAGCAGACGGACGACAGCGTACGAGGTCAATGCCTCAATGCCGAACCGCCTGCTGTCGCTGGTGAGCATGCCTTGGGCCGGCTCGATAGCAAGAGCGGCGGGGTCCTAATTATGACTTGAAATCAACGGGGTAGCTCTGTGAGAATTTCATTCGCACTGAGAACCGCTATGGCAAAGCAGAAAACTAGCCACGGTGAACACGCATACACACGGATGGAGAGAACCTATCCGTGTGCATCCGTGTGTATCCGTGGCCTAAACTTTATTAAGGCAGCCGCAGAAAACGCTGAAAGGCGCAGAAAGGCTCGCAAAAGCGAGCCGGTCGACTTCCGCCATGCCCCAACGGGGCTTCGCAATCCAGCCCAGGGTTGCGCC
>REDX01000129.1 GCA_007695355.1 Planctomycetota bacterium | reverse complement strand
GTGATCTTCCCCCGTTTTTTTGGACGGTCAGATTAGTGTGCGTAGATTAATGCTGAATTCATTGGTTCAATTGCTATAATGAAGGTGGCCTGACGAGAAGGACATGACCGGGTGGTGCCGCCATGAAGCGCTCAGTCAGGGGACCGATTGCCCTGGGGCATGCCTGGCACCTCATGGTCACATGGGGTGCCAGGCTTTGGGTCCGATGCTCGCTGCGCTGCGCTTCGGGGTAAAGCATAGTGACCGCTTGCCTAGGCTGCATGTTGCTGTTCCCACTGTTCTGGGCTGCAGTAATTGATGGTCGAATGGCGGCGGCAAGCATTATAAAAGCCTTCGATATAGCTGAAGATATCAGAACGGGCCTCATCCGTGGTTTGGTATCGTCGGCGATGAACCAGGTCGATCTTGAGCGAATGAAAAAACGACTCCGCCACTGCGTTATCGTAGCAGTCACCCCTGCCGCTCATGCTTTGCTCTATACCGTGGAGTGTGCACAGCGAACGGAAACCATGGGAGGCATACTGGCTACCCCGGTCGGAATGAAAAATGACGCCGGGCGCAGGTTTTCGCTGCCGTACTGCCATGGATAAGGCGCTGCAGACCAATGAAGCATCAATGGTAGTGCTGAATGCCCATCCTACCACTCGGCGTGAAAAGAGATCAATGACGGTGGCCAGATACAGCCATCCCTGATGGGTATCAATATAGGTGATGTCGCCAACCCACTTGATATTTGGCGCATCTGCGCGGAACTCCCGGTCCAAGAGATTGGGGGCGTGCCAGCCGTGGATATCTGATACGGTGGTGCGCACTGAACGGCGCTTCTGTACAGGGGATATGCCCATTTCCCGCATTAAGCGGGCGACCCTTTTTTCGCTTATCCGATGCCCCAACGCACGTAGATCCTCGAAAATACGCGGACTGCCATAGGTTTGCCGTGATTGCTCAAAGAGTTCTTTAATGATGCTCTGGTACCACGCATCTTTATCGTGGCGTGGACAATTGGGACGTCGGATCCAGGCATGGTATCCGCTCAAAGATACGCAAAGCAGGCGAGCCATAACCCGCAATGGCCATCCTTTGCTTTTGTGATGGTCAAACATGAATTTGTACCTCACCCGTTTTCCTTGGCGAAGAACGCCGTCGCTTTTTTTAAAATATCGCGCTCCAGCCGGAGCTGACGATTCTCCTCTTTCAGGCGGCGTAGCTCTGCTTCCACATCTGTGCGTTCAGATAACGAAGCAAAGGCTTTGTGGCCCCGTTCGCCCACTTGCTTTGCCCAGTTGCGGAGGTTGGGCTCGCTCACCTTCAAGGCGGCGGCGGTTGCGGAAAACCCATCGCGCTTGGCGAGGGCTACTGCCTCGAGCTTGAACTCAGGCGTGAAAGTACGTCGCTTGTTCATGAACATGATCCTATCTGCGCTTAGAGGCGCTTAAAGGACCGTCTACATTATCGGGGGAGGCTCAGGGTGCATGCTTATTCCTTGGATCGGGTTGGTTGGTGGTGGACACTATCAAGAATGAATGATGTTGAATCTGACAAGATCAGATGAAAGATTTGCGTTAGGGAACAATTTAGTCTACAGGCGCTATTGATCTCCATCGATGGTCAGCTTGCATGCTTGCTGGTAGACACTGTTAATATCTTCAAGGAACTTCATCGCCCCTTCCACGATACCATTGATTGTGCTCTGCAAGTCGCTATCGTCAAAATTTTTGGCCTTATCTTCATCGGCGTAAAGGAAATCCGATACCAGAATACGCCAACCGAGGGGCCAATGCGTGCCGTGCCAAGTCTTCTGGTTATGGCAGTAGGTTGTTGGGTCTGTTTCCTTTTCGGTAAGAATTTTGCGCATGCTGCTAAAGATACCCCCGGCTAATTTACTCGTGGATTCCTTTTTCCATTTCGACTCAATGCCAATAATGAGATCCCTGCGGGCGTGATGTTCGATCCAAATTTCCACGCTTAAGGATTGATCTCCTTGACCAAAACAATGGTCGAATACCACGCCAGGGTTAAAGTCGTCTGCGAAGGAGTCCTTTTTGCCCATTTTAGGTCGAAACCTTGCCGAAGGTATCTTTGACTTAAGCGATTCCAGGAGTTTCTTTCCAAAAGATTCTCGCTGCTGATGTTTTAAGTTTTCCACCGCGGTGTTGATTGCAGCAGCATTGGTAATGATTGAGGGGTGATTGCGTATAAAGGTCTCTATGGCATTCATTTCAGTCCTTTCGAGGGTTTTCCCGGTTAATCGTTCGACTAGACGATGATATTGTTGAAGAACTTGATTGACTGGTGCCCAAGCGTAGCTCGCTTGCAAGCAGCGTTCTAGCCAGGAAAGAATATGTATGCAGTAGGAGATGCGGAAGTAGGGCATTCCCTGGTGACTGCATGATTTCTTGCCGTCGAGGGTCAGGTACATGACGATGCTGTCTGGCCCGCATTCCTTGCAGTAGGTGTGATATCGTGCGATCTGGCTCGGTTGTTCGAGTGCCCAGATCTTGTTTTCAATGGCGACCCTCCGCTGGGCACACTCCATCAGTAGGTCAATGCGTCCCAAGTCACCTCTAGTCGCCTCTCTCCAGACTTGCCACTTAGGTCCACTTTCCAGTCCAGGCAGGGAAATCGGATCAATTGGCTCATCATCGTGGTCGACTGGAGGATTTTCGGACAGTGTAGACCAAAATAGATCAAGGAATAATCTGCCACAGTCGTGAGTTCCTAGTGGATTAAGTAGTTCGTGGAGGAAACGGGTGTGCAGACGCACTTCATCACCAGCATTGAGGAGCGTAGAGAACACATTAAAACGCTCACGATTGGCCTTAAGCCGTTCTTCCATGCGGATGCGGAGATCATCTATATGTCGATTGAGTTCACTTAGGTCCGAGAGGTCTGAGTAGTTGTTCATCTTGTGCACGAACTTTCTTGCTGTGTATCAATGAGGACTGGTAACAATATGACCAGCGTGCTCGAAAAATGGCAAACACAAAGAAAATGGTATAGAGAGTCAAAGGTTTTTGAAGATGGATTCAAGAATACCCCAAGGCTTTGGAGTAGTGGCTTTGGGGTTTCAGTGTTTGTTCACTATGTCGAAACTAGTAAATCCTGTCACTATAACATATTTGACTGAGAGTGGTGTGGCTGGCATGAATGGCCAGGTGGTGGCTGGAGCGGGTGATGGCGGTGTAGAGGAGGCGGCGGTCGAGGAGGTCGCCGGCGTGGTGGGGGAGGTCGATGCTGATGTGGGTCCACTCAGACCCTTGGCTTTTGTGGATGGTAATGGCGTGGGCTGAGGCGTGCTCGGGAAGGCGGGCGAGGGGGATGGGTTGGGGCAGGTTGGGGAAGCAGGCGATGGTGGCTTGCTGGCCAGGGCCGGGGCCGAGGGCAAGGCCAATGTCGCCGTTGGCAAGATCCAGGGCGCGTTCGTTGGCGAGGACCATAATCGGGGTGCCGTGCAGGAGGGGGCCCTGGCGCTGGGCGGGGTTGCTGCTGCCGTGGCGGCGGGCGCTGGTGGCCGGGGCAAGCAGGGGGATGGGCGGTGGCTGCTGGGGATTGGGCTGGGCGCCGGCTAGGCTGAGGAGGCGCTGGCCAAGGGCATTGGCGCGTTCGACTTGGGCATTGGTGGCAACGATGCACTGGTGGGTGGCGAGGGCCTGGCTTAAGGCCTCTTGGTCGGGCAGTTGCTGGTGGTTCCAGGCGGCGGCAGTTTGAGCCAGGGCCAGCCAGGCCTGGGCGCAGTGGCTATCCAACTGGCGCTGCTGCAGGCAGCGGGTGATCTGCTGGGGATCGCAGCGTTCACAAAAGGCCAGCAGGGCGTCGGCACCCTGGCTGCTACCGGGGCGCACGAGGTCTGCCAGGCTGAGAATCCAGGGGGCAGATTTGGCGCGATAACTCCAGCGCAGGCCGGCAACCAGGCCCGGCAGTGGGGGCCGGCTGGCAGCAGCGGGGCTGAGGGGCGGCAGGCCGGCGCGCCACTGTTCTACCGCCTCAGGGCCGCAGCGGGCGCACAGCAGGGCCTGCTGGGCGGGCTGCAAATCGGCGGCGGCGCCACGCTGCACCAGTTCGGCCAAGACGCCGCCGGCCTCGACGGAATCCAGCTGATCGCGGTCACCCAGAATCAGTAAACGGCTTTGCTGGCCCAGGGCGCTGACCAGGGCTGCCAGTAGGCCCACATCGGCCATGCTGGCCTCATCCACCACCACCAGGCGCTGGGGCAGGGGCCGACCGGGGTGGTGCAGCCAGGGACCGCCGGATTCCACCGGCACTGGGGTCCAGCCCAGGGCGCGGTGCATGGTGATCGGGCGCAGGGCGGCGATAATCGCGGCCTCTGCCGGGCGTAGTGTGAGGCGGCTTGCGGCGCCGTGCAGGGATTGGCGCAGGCGATTGGCTGCCTTGCCGGTGGGGGCACAGATGAGGATGTCCTCGGCGCCCAGGCTGGGATCGAGGGCGCAGGCGAGGGCAATGAGGGCGGCGGCCGAGGTGGTTTTGCCGGTGCCCGGCCCACCGGTGAGGACTCCCACCGGGGCATCCACCAGCAGGGCGGCGGCCAGGCGTTGTTGGGCGTTATCCACCAGGGTTTGCCCATCGGGGCCGCATTCCCGCTGCGCTGGCACAATGCGGTCCAGGTGCTGACGAACCTGATCGTCTTCGGCGCGCTGGGGGGGCTGGGCGAGGCGTTGTTCCAGCTGGCTGCGCACGCAGGCCCAGTGTGCGGCGCTGCGCGCCAGCAGCATCTGATCACCATCGACGACGATCAGCGATGGCGGGGGTTGGGCCACGTCGCCCGACGGCGGCACATCCAAGGATCCCACCCCCCGACTGGCGGCCTCAAACAATTGGGCCAGGGGAATGAGCCAGGGATGCGCGGCGCTATCCAGGGCTAATTCGGCCAGGGCGAGGAAGCGTTCGTAGGCCGGCGGAGCTGGCGGGGGCGGCGTTTGCGCGGGGGCGGCAGGGGATGGGCTCATGCGGAAGCTCCCAGGGTCGCTTGCGGTGTAGGGGAGGGGTGGCCAGTGCAGCAGGCATCCAAGGCCAGGATGGCCGATACGGCCACCCGTTCCTGCCACAGGCCCTGGCCTGGTTGGGCTGGGTCAAAGCCGCGCACATAGGCATAGGCACAGCCGCCGAGGTGCTGGGCTGGGTCGTAGCCATCCAGGTGATGGCGCAGATGGCGATGCAGGGCTAAGAGATACAGCCGGCCCTGGAGCAGGTAGTGGCTGTGCAGCATGCTGGCTTCGCAGTGCGCCCAATCGTAGGCGGGGAGTTGATTGGTCTTGTAGTCCAATACCCACCACCGGCCGTGCTGATCGCGCACGGTCAGATCAATAAAACCTTGGAGAAAACCCTGCAGGCGCTGGAAGGACCAGGCGCCGATCTGCTCGGCCCAGGCGCGACGGGACTCGTTGTCTTGCATCGCTGGGTCAGCGAGGAGGGCGGCGGCCAGATCAGCGGGACGCAGGTCGGCCACCGGCAGCAGGAAGTGCATTTCGGCAAAGGCCTGTTCGCGGCGATCGTAGAGCGAGGCCGGGGTGGACTCATCAATGAAACAGAAGGGCGTATCGAGCACCGTTTGCAGGGCCTGGCGGAGGTGCTGCTGGCGGGTGCTGCGCTCGGCATCCTGGCCCGCTTCCAGGGGCGGGAGTACGGTGTCCAGTTCGGCGCGGTTGCCAATCACGGCCTCTAAGAGGTTGTGGACGCGGTTGCCCAATGCGACCCCATCGCCGCAGTGGGCAAAGAGCCCGGCCTGTTTGCGCGGGGCGAGGTCGTCCTCGTCCTCGTCACGGTTATGCACCACTTCCTGACGGCTGGAGTGGGCCAGGCCGGAAAAGCTGGCTATGCGCGGGGGTACATAGCTGGCCCAGCTGAGGTCTGGGGGCATGACCAGATCGAGCTCGGTGAGAGTGGCGGGCGGGGATGCCTGTGGGCTGCTGTCTGGCTCATCGTCCAGGGGCTCGACCAGGGGCAGGAGGCGTTGCAGGTGCTCGCGCCATTGTGCGAGGGGAATGATAAGCTCGCCCGCAGGATCACACTTGTCGAGGCCCAGCAGGCGGGCAAGGGCTGAACGATGGGCACCGTTTTCATGACCACCGCGACTATCTGCCACCGCCGCCAGGCCCAGGTAGCAGCGATGGCGGGCCCTGGTCAGGGCGACATAGCACAGGCGCTGCTCTTCCTCATCCTGTTGCGCCATGGCGATTTTCTGCCGTTCTTCAAAGGATTCCGCACCACGCAGGGCGAGGGCGCTGCCGGCGCTGGTCCGCGCAATGGCCACCTGCATATCCGAGCGGCGTTTGCTGCGGCTTTTTTGCTGCCACAGAAAGGGACAAAAGGTAACCGGGTACTCTAAGCCCTTACAGCCGTGGGTGGTCACCAACTGCACGGCGCTCAAATCCGTTTCTAAGCGCTCGACGCTGTGATCGGGCTGGTGCAGGGCCTCGGCCATGAGGGCCATCAGTGCATCGGCACAGCCGGCGGCATTGCGCGCGGCGTGGGCGCGGCTGGCCCAGGCGGCCTGCAGGAGATCGGCCACATGACGCCAGTTGGTGATCTGGCGTTCGCCACCATGGCGCTGTAGGCAGCGCTGCAAACGATCCTGCTTATTGAGCAGGCGCAGCAGCACCGGCAGGGGCCCTTGGCGCTGCAGGGCGGCGGCCTGGCGGCGGCAGGAGTCGGCCAATGCCGCCTGCCGGGCTGGATCTTGGGCGAGGTGAAAGCAGTCGCTGGCACTGCAGGCCATGAGCGGAGTTGCCGCCCAGGCCAGCAGATGGTTGAGCAGATCGCTGCCTGCGGCTTCGCTGGCGGCCAGGCAATCCAGCCATACCTGAAGATCCCGGGCCTCATCGCTGGCCAAGACCGACCCCAGGCCACGGCCACTGAATTGGCTGGGAATGCCGAGGCGTTGCAGGGCCCGCCGCACCTGATTGAGGTCGCCGCGGGTGCCGGCAATAATTGCGATATCATCGGCCTGTATGTCCCGCCACTGGTGGCTGTGGCGGTCTTCGATCTGCACTTTCTGCTGCAGGAGGCGCTGACATTCGGCGGCGCACTGGGCCGCCAGATCGGCCTTGGCGGGCCGCGCCTTGTCGTTGCTACTAAAGAGGCCCAAGAGGGCCTGTTGGCTCGCCGCGGCGCAGGGGGGATGCTGCGCTAACCAGGGGTCACGGATGCGCGGTTGTTGGTGATCCGGGCTGGCGCTGACCGGCACATAGGCAATGGGCTGGGTATTCGCGCTGTCGGCAAAGTCTGCGTGATGGTTTTGGTAGAGCTGATCAATGGCTGCGACCAGCGGGGCATCACTGCGCCAGTTGGTGTCCATGCTGGCGGCCGGCAGGGCGAGGGCGCTTAAGGAGCGGTAAGAGGCTAAATCTGCGCCACGGAAGCGGTAGATACTTTGTTTGGGATCGCCAATCACCAGGAAACAACGGGTGGGAGCGGCCGTCTGGCCCACGGCATCACCGGCAAAGAGTCGCCGGAAGACCTGAATCTGCACCGCATCCGAATCTTGGCACTCATCAACCATGACCGCCTGAAAGCGTTGGCGCAGGGCCTGGGCCAGTTCGTTGCCGCGCGGCGATTGCAGGGCCTGCAGGACGGTGAAGAGGAGATCATCAAAACTGCGCTCACCCAGGCGCGCCTTGGCGGCGGGATAATCTTCGCGCACGCGCTGAACCAAGCGGCACCAGAGATCGTTGTGGATGTCGCGGGCGGTTTGCCGGGCCTGCTCGCAGGCGTGGAAAAACTCAGGTGCCTGCTCGGCAATGGCAGGCGCATGGGTTGCAGCAAACCAGCCAGAATCATTTTTCTTCCCTGATTCTTTTTGCAATTTTTGCGAGAATATTCCAACAGCTTCAGCCGTCAGGATGGTATGGAATTGTATTTCATCGATGCGTGTTTGCACGGCATTGCGCACTGATTTATTGGTTATCCGTTGAACGGCTCCAGCAGCGCTATCGATTACCGCCTGGCGCGCCTGGCTCCAGGCCGCCGCGTCGGCGCTGCCGAGCACCACCGGCAACTCCAGCGATTCATCGCTTATCCCGGCTTCTTGAGCTATGGCCATAGCGGCGCTAACGCAGTTCTCTACGGGGGCGCTGGTGGTGGTGGCGGCGCGGATCAATTCATCGACCACCATGCGCTCGAGGGTTACTGATGAGGACTCCACCAAGTCGGCATCGGGATCTGCCCCCAGTTCCAGGCAGTGGCGGGCGATAAGGGCCGAACAGAAGCCGTGGATGGTGCTAATGGGGGCCAGATCAAAGTCCGAGAGGGCGCGGCGCACCCGCAGCCTGAGGGCCTCAGGGCTGAGTGCAGGACGGCCGTGATGACCATCCAGGATGCGGCGGACCATCACCCCCACGGCGCCGCCTGCCTGCGCTGGGGCCTCAATCGCGCTGAGGACCTCAAGCAGACCCTGGCGCAGGCGGTCACGCAGCTCAGCGGTGGCGGCACGGGTGAAGGTACTCACCAAGACCCGCTCCACCGGCAGGCCTTCCTCGCAAATCAAGCGCAGCCAGAGCAGGGCAATGGTGTAGGTCTTGCCGGTGCCGGCACTGGCCTCAATGCTGTGCAGGCCCTGGAGATCTTGGGTCAGGGGATCAAAGGAGGTGCTGCTCATGATGACTGCTCCCTGGGCGTCAGTTCTTCAAGTACCCCCTGGCCGAGGTGGGTATTGAGCCAATCGGCGAGGGCCTGTAACCAGCGTAGGCTTACGGACTGGCTGGTGTCAGGCAGGGCGAGGGCTGGGTCTGGTTGGGGATCTGGGCCGGGCCAGCGGCAGGGATCATCCAGTCCACGCAGGGCCACGCGCACGGCGGGATGCTGGGCCGGCGCGGGCCGCGGATTATTGAACCCGCTATCTACCCACTTTTCCTCGAGTATTTCCTGCACCCCATCAAGCAGTCGCCACTCCTCGTTCTCAGGATCGTAGTACAATGCTTGGTCAAGGAGGTCGGCGGCCATGGGGATGGCTACCCGCATGGCGGTGGCCACCAATTCACACCAATCCGCAAGGGCTGCCTGGGCAGCGTCACGGCTGGGCAAATCCAGGCGCAGTATGCCGCCACCATCGCGGCCGCAGAAGTGGAGGCGCGCGCGACCGCGCTCACCGCTGGCGGCCAAGAGCAGCATCTCAATCGCGGTGGGCAGGCCCAGGCTGGGTGTGACCGGGCGCGAGAGGGGGGCCGCTGGCTCGCCCTTCTTGACCTTGGCCTGGGTGGCGCGATCGAGTGAACTGGCGCTGATGCCGTAGATGCCCCCATCCCCTGGCAGGCGCAGCCAGCGCTGGCGTAGGCTGCCTTCGATAAGCCAGCCGCCATGGGGCAGAGGCACGGCCAGACTGGCCTCAACGGGGGTGCTGGTGTCCGGGATGGGCTCAAGATCGGGCAGGCGGGAGACGATGCTCTGCCAATCGCCTACACCGTAGACCCCAGGGCCCAGTAAACCACTGGCTTGCAGGTGCTCTTGAGCGGGATCAATGTCGCGGCCGGCAAGGCGTTCACCAATCAGGCGCCGGCGCTGTTCCCAGCGCTGGAGATGGTCTAGGCCGAGGGGTTCGGCGACGGGCTGCTCTTCGGGGTCTTCGGGCAGGCGCAGGCCGAGATGGCGAATAAAACACTGGCAGGGCATTTTGATGGCGGCCATAAGATCGGCAACGCGCATGCCCCGGCTCACTGGCGGTGGCAGCGCTTCGCTCCACAAACCAACGCTGGCCTGCGCTTGCTGCCGGCCCCGCCACAGGGCCTGGGCACCCAGGGCATCACTGTGTGCAAAGGAGCGCGCGAGCGCGTGGGTCTCTGGAGCTACGGATGCCGGGGTAAAGCCATTGAGGGGATGCAGATGATGGAGGCGGGCATGATCTGCGAGAGGGCAGCAGGCTTTGGCAGCGTTCAGCAGGTCTGCCAGGGGCGTGGCTGGGGGGCGCAGGGTGGCATCATTGGTGGAACCAGCCTCATAGGTGCAGACCACCTGCTGCTGGGCTGCCAGCAGGGCCAAAAGCAGGGCATGGCGATCATCATCGCGACGGCTGGCATCACCCCAGTGGCGGCGCTGGCTTAAGGGGTGCCAGGCTGGCCGTTCATCATTGCGCGGGAAACTGCCATCGCTCAAGCCGCAGATACATACCATCGCCGCTGGCCGGCCAGCCCACTCGGCAAGGGATCCCACCAGGATGCCGCCGCCGCCACTACCGCTGCTCTGGCTGAGTTCCTTGAGTTGATTGGTCATGAGTTTGCGCATGGCAGCAGCGGTGAAGGTCAGCCCCAGGGGCATTATTCCTTCCAGGGCAGGGATGGTCTGTTCGAGTAGGGTGCCCCGTTGTTGGCGGGTATCTGGGCCGCCCTGGCCCAGGAAGGTGTGCACCAAACGGCGCAAACGCTGGCACCATTCCTGGCCGCTGGCCTGCTGTGGCTGGCCCTGATCATCGTCATCGGCCCACTGACTACGGGCCTGATTGAGAGCCTGCCACAGACGGGCGAGATCAGCGAGCCCAGCAGTGGCGAGGCCATGGGCGCGCTCCAAGGGTAGGCTGCCGCCGTGTAGCTGATCGCGCTGCTCTGGGGCCACTACTGCGCCCAGGGCCAGGCGGCGCAGGGCGGCGCGCAGATGGCGACGGTCGCCCAGCGGGCCCTGTTCACGCAGGCGCTGCGGCCCATTCAGACCCCAGGTAAAGGAGGCATCATCGAGCCATTGCATGAGGGTGGCGTTGTCCACCTCGTCAAGTTGGAAGCGCTCGCGAATCAGCGGTTGATCGAGGAGGCCGCGCAGGTCTTCGCGCTGACAGCGACCGCACAGCACCTGCCACAGACAGGCCAGGGCCTCCGCAATCCCCGCCGGGGTTGCCGCTTGGCCGCTCATCAGGCGGAAGGGCAGGTGACTGCGCTCATCCGCATCGCCGGCAAAGGCTGCGGCAACCAGGGGCCCGTGAACATCGGGATCCACCAAGAGGACGAGGATCTGATCGGGCGTGAGCGCCGGATCGGCGGCGAGGGCCTGGCGTATGCGGTCGCGTACGGCCTCGAGTTCACGCAGGGGAGAACGGCAACCATGCACGCTGAACGAGCGATCGTCCTCGGCGAGGGGTTGGGGCTGATCGGGGGCCTTGAGGTTACGGCAGCTGTGCTGTAAGCGGCCGAGCAAATGATCGCCACAGGCGGCGCTAGGGAGATCCTCACCGCCGTCACCGCTGCCCAGGATATCGTCACACAATTGCTGGTGAAGATCTTGGCTACGCCGGCCAAAGGGGCCCAGGATGGGGCCCGGCTGAAGATCCTCCTCGGCCAAACCGGCCCGACGACCGGTGCGTAAATCGCCCCAAAACTGCAGGCTGGGACTCAAGGCCACCACCTGGCCGCGCCCTTCTGGGTAGCAGCGCAAGAGATCCACCAAGCGCGCCCACAGCACTTCTGGCAAGCCCCCGTCGAGATACAGCCAGCAGTAGGGCACCCCTTCCCGTTGCTGCCAGTGCTTGAGAAAGGCCTGGGCCTGGCTGGCAAAGGTGGTGGCATCCATATTGCCGAGGTGGCGACTGAGTGCCGGCTGCAGGCGCTCATCCGCAACTAAGGCCGCCAGAAAGGGGGCATCAGCAAAGCGGGTGCTGGGATCCCTGCGGCATAATAAGCCCGTATCAATGGCGTCGGCCAACTGTCGCGCCCAACTCAGCGTCAGACCATCAACGGGCCCCCCGGCTGGCAGCGGTGCCGCCAGGGGCACCTGCTGCGCCCCAGCAGCGCCGCTGTAGTCGGGGAGGCAGTCGGCAATGGCCAGGGTGAGGGCATCGAGATGAAAACGCCGCCGTTCATCGGCCCCGGCGGCGGCTAATTCCACCAGTGCGCGTACGCGCAGCACCTGTGAGCGCGAGGCTATCCCTGTCTGCCGTGCCCACTCCTGCTGTAGCCAATCTGGCCGCCCCTGCCCGGGCATCACCAACCAATGTCGCGCCCAGGGATCGCGCACCTGACCCGCCGCAGCGGCTAATCGTTCCAGACCCTCAAC
>REDX01000152.1 GCA_007695355.1 Planctomycetota bacterium | reverse complement strand
CAGTAACCGCCGTATACGATGAGTACGTACGGTGGTGTGGGAGGACGGCCCCCGCGAGGGGGCCTCCTACCCGATTACAGCCATTCTTGTGGATACAGCCTACAGGACGCTACTTGGCAGTGCCAGTACAGGCCACACACTGCAAGCATGCTGACACCAGGTAGTGAATTCTCCGGCTTGCGCATTGGCCCCTTGCTGGGCCGCGGCGCGATGGGCGAAGTGTATGCTGGTGAACAGCGCTCGCTGAAGCGACCGGTGGCGATTAAACGGATTGCCGAACATCTCATCGACGAGCCATCGGTGCTTGCCCGTTTTGAGCGCGAGGCCCAATGCATTGCTCGAGTGTCGAGCCCCCATGTCCTTGCGGTATACGAATTTGGCCACTTCACCGATCAGGCCGGCAAGGGTCACTGGTTATTGGTCATGGAATTGGTGGAGGGCGGTGGCAATGCCCGAGAACTCCTGCGCCACGGTATGGATTGGCGGCAGGCTACCTCGATTATTCTCCAGGTTGCTGAAGGTTTGGCGGCGGCGGCTGAGCACGGCATTGTGCATCGCGATATCAAGCCAGACAATATTATGATTAGCAGCAAGGGCCAAGCCAAGTTGGCGGATTTTGGCCTGGCGAAGGCGGCTGATTCCCATGGCATGACCATGGAGGGGTCGCTGGTGGGCACCCCTTACTATATGCCTCCCGAGGCCTGCCGTGGCGAGGAGGTGGGCCACGCTGGTGATCTTTACTCACTCGGGGCCACCTGGTATCATCTGCTCTGCGGCCGGCCGGTTTTCCAGGATCGCAATACGATGATGCTTTTGCGGGCCCACGCCGAGCAATCGCCGGAGCCGATTGCGGCGGTGCAACCTCATGTGCCGGCAGCGATCGCCGAAATGGTTCACCGCTGTTTGGCCAAAGATCCTCAAGACCGTCCCCTGTCAGCAGAGCAGCTAGCGCACGAACTGCAAGCCCTGGTGGCTGAGGGTATTTACATTCCCCGTCTGGTGCCAGAGCTCATGAGTTCCCTGGGTGGACCAGCGGTGAGTACGGCAAGCACCCTCAAAACATCCCTTGCCGACCGTGGCAGCGCCCACCTCCCCTCCTATGAGGAGGATGATCGGCGAATGAGCACGGTGGCAGCGGAAATGGCAGCGGCTCCGGCTTCGGGGCCAACCTACGGCCTTCGTCATGTGGTGGTTTTTGGGCTTCTTGCCCTGGTGGTGGCCGTCGGTATTCCCCTGCTCTTTTTAGTTCCCAACCCGCACGCCATGGACACCGCCAGCGATGAGCAGGTGGCAATGGCAGATGAAAAGGCCAGCGTAGAAGAAGCCTTGGGAAGTACCGGCGAAGATGGCGATAAAGGCGCCAAGCCGACGGACGCCAAAGATCACTCCAACCCTGGGATCCAGGATCAAGCCCAGGACCATGAGCCTACCCCCGCCTTGACCCAGGCCTTGAATGCAGAGCAGATCCGAACCATCGACTATGGCCTTGATCGTTTCCGCGAAGAATTAATTCACGATGAGGTTGTCGAGGCCTGGGCGTGGAGTGAGCGTATTCCCGAGGCCATCGCCCAGGACGCCGATCGTTACGCCGCCTGGCAGGATTTGCGTCAGCAGGCGGTGCGTCGCGCCCGCGAGCTTAGTGCGGCGATGCTTGCCGAAGGTTTAGCCCTGCTTGACCAGGGGGAAGTTGAAGCTGCCTTCGCCCGCTTTCAGCATGGTCAAGCTTTAGCCACCATCGGCGGTGAAGGCGAGCGCTATCAGGCCCTGGTGCAGCGACTGCGCCAGCGCCTTGATCAAGAGGATGGCGGCGGCAGCGAGCGATAGGGATCATCCCCACTGGCTTCGCCGTCGTCGGCATGACGGGCGAGTAATTCATCAATGCGGGTCCAGCGCGCCCGCCCGGTCTCTTCCTGGCAAGCGGCCGGGGGGTTAGGTGCCTCCTCGCCCCGGCGCTGTAATTGTTGACGCCAGAGCAATTCCAGGCAGTCGCGCACCGCTTCTACATCCTTACCCTGGTATTGGCGTTGGGCGAGGAGCCCAACCAGGGCGAGGCGGGTCAATTGGAAGAGGCGTGGTGGCAGGTGGTAGCGCAGCCACTGGTCGCGATAGCGACTGTCGACCCAGGCTCGATCTTCGGCGGCATCCTGAAGACTGCGGTGGCCCTGGGCGAGATGCTCGGGATTTTCCGGTGCTGGGGCCCCGAGTTCTTCGGCGATGGCGAGTTGCATGGCGAAAGGAATGGCGTGCCACTGGCCGCGGGAGAGGGCATTGAGGATGGCGTCATCGGCATCAAGATCGAGGAGTTCGGCGAGGTGGGCCCGCTCCTCGGCACTGAGGCGAAAGCCACCGCTGTGGCTTAAGCGCAGTCCCATGGCGGTGGTGGCACTAGGCCCGCCCCGCTGATCGATGCACCAGGCCTGCCAGGCAATGCGCACCCGACGCAGCCAGCGTTCGTAGGCGGCGGCCGGCAGCAGGGCCCATTCTGGGCAGTGCTCTGGGGCATCGCTGCCTTCGAGCCAGGCCAGGGAGATGCCAAGCCATTTCGCCAATGGTGGACGATAGCGTTGGCCACGAATCCGGCCGGACAGCATATCGGAGAGCATGCTGGCGCTGCTCATGCCGGCGAGCCGGGCAAGCCCACCTTTAATCCCGCCATCAAGACCCTGTTCGGCCATTGCCGCTTCGATTTCCTGGCGACGTTCTGGCCGCAGGTGGTCAAAGGCCTGGCTGAGGCGGCTGGCGAAGGGATCACCGCTGTCGGGCAGGTCATGCATATCCATCATCCTAGCCCAGGCATGCCGGCGGGGCAATGCTGCGCTCTTGCAGCTCGGCGCCCAGCTCAACCATGGAGGCATGCATTCAATGACCGGATTTGGGCAGGCGCGCGTGAGCTATGAGGGTGGCGCCATTGAGGTACAACTGGCCTGCGTTAACCACCGCAGTTGCCAAATTCAACTGCGCAGCGAGCTGCGGGATTTGGGCTTTGAAGACCAGGTCCGCAAGCGCCTGCGCGAAGGCCTTCAGCGCGGGGCAGTCACGCTGCAGTTAAACCTGCAGCGGGATCAGATAGAGGTCTTTAATTCTTATGAGTTGCAGGCTTTGTATCGGCGTTTGGCCGAGCTCGCTGCCGAGGTGGGCGCCCCCCAGCCCGGCATTGAGGCCGCCTTGCCCTTGCTTTCCCGCAGTGGTAATAGCGGCTCCAGCGAAGCCTTCGACGAAGCCCTGCTGAGCGCCGGCTTAGCGGCGGTGGAGCAGGCTTTGGCCGCCTGCCGCGAGCGCCGCGCCGAGGAGGGCGAGGCGATTGCTGCCGATCTGCGCCAGCGCGCCGCCGATTTAGGCCGGTTGGTGGCAGCGATGGCCCAGCGGGCGCCCCAGCGCCTGGGACCCTGGCGCGAGGCTCTGCGTGAACGTTTGCGCGAAGCCGGCGTGGAGGGTATCGATCCAGAACTTTTGGCCCGGGAATGCGCCCTCGCCGCCGATCGCATCGACGTTAGCGAGGAAATGACCCGCCTCGCCGCCCATCTCAGCGCCCTCGACGAACTCTTGGCCAGCCCCGGCGATCAGGCGGTGGGGCGGCCTCTGGAATTTTTACTGCAGGAGTTGGGACGGGAGGTCAATACCACTGGCGCCAAGGCCAATGACGCCGCCCTCGCCGCCCTGGTCCTGGAGGCCAAGCAGGTATTGGAACAAATCCGCGAACAGGCAGCTAACCTCCTATGACCGGCCCATCCCGAGAAGGCCCCGATTCGCCAGCCCGGCTTTACAGCCAACTGCGCCAACTCCTAGAGTTGGAGGTGGGCAGCGGTGTCGCCTTTGCACCTCGGCACCAGCAGGACGCAGCTGCCGAACCAGAGTCCGCCGCCGCTCCGGTGCCATCGGCGGCCAGCCCCAGCCCGGCGCCCTCGCCTGGCCTTCCGCCAGCCCTGGAATTTGCCCCCGGCAATGCCAGCGAGCGCTTGGCGGCGGTGGCACAGGCGGTGGCCGCCTGCCAGCGCTGCGGCCTGTGCAAAGGTCGCAATAATACGGTGCCCGGCGAAGGTAATGTTCTACCGGAGATTGTCTTTGTCGGCGAAGGGCCGGGCTTTGAGGAGGATCAAAGCGGTCGTCCCTTCGTCGGTGCCGACGGCCAGCTCCTCGATCGCATGATTGGGGCGATGGGGCTTGCGCGCTCCCAGGTCTTTATTGCCAATGTGGTGAAATGCCGGCCGCCGGGTAATCGCGCGCCCGAGGCCGATGAAATCGCGGCCTGTCTACCCTACCTCGAAGAGCAGCTTGCGGCCCTCTCGCCGAAGGTCATTTGCAGTCTCGGGGCGGTGCCCCTGCGCGCCCTATCCGGTGATCCCCGCGCCGGCATTACCCGCCTGCGCGGGCAGCAGCGAGAGTGGCGGGGGATTCCCTGGATCCCCACCTTTCACCCTTCCTACCTGCTGCGCAATGAGCCAGCTAAGAAATTTGCCTGGTTGGATCTCCAGGCGGTATTGGCGGTGCTGGGACGGGAAGCGCCTAGGCGTGGCGCATAAGTGAGCTGGGCCATGCGCATCGCCATGCAGTTGGCTCCCTATTTGCACCTTTGTCGCACTGCCTTTCTGACTCGCATGGCTTACCGCATGCGCTATGTCACCGGGATAGCCACCTACAGCATTTTTGTGGGTGTGCATTATGCGGTTTGGTCGGCGGTTTACGCCAGCCTCGCCGAGGGCGAGGAGATTGGCGGCATGGACCTGCGCACCCTCGCCACCTATTTGGCGGTGGGCTACATGGCGCGGGCAGCCTATTACACCAATACCGATTCTGAAATTGCCACGCGCTTCCAATCCGGCGAAGTGGTTATGGATCTGATTAAGCCCCTCAATTTCCATGGCAATTGGCTGGCTCAGGGTGCAGGAGAGACCCTTTTTCGGCTGCTCTTCTTCACCCTGCCCATGGCCTTGGTAATGGTACCCCTCTTTGGCGTTTTGCCGCCAGCGGAAAACGGCTGGTGGCAGTTCACCCTCCTCTTTCTCATCGCTTTTTGGATAAATGCCGAGATCAATTTGCTCGCCGGCACCCTCTGTTTTTACCTCGAGGACATTACCGGGCTCATGAGCCTTAAGCGGAATCTGGTGATGCTGGCCTCGGGGCTGATGGTGCCGCTGCATTTTCTGGAGCCCCTCATTGGCAGTATGGGGGTATTCATCCTGATTAGCACCCCGCTGGCCTTTATCGGTTATTTTCCCACCCTCGCTTATACCGGCACTCTGGAACAATCCGGTCTTGGTTCTTTCGCTACCGTTTGCGCTTTGGGTCTGATGTGGGTATTGATTTTGAGACTGGGTAATATCCGCCTCTGGCGCCATGCTCAAAATCGGCTGCAGGTGCAGGGGGGCTGATGGGCAAGCGTGGTTGAAGCAGTGAGGGGCAGCGCTTGTCAGGGGGGGCAGGGGCCTAGGCTGCATGGCCTTTTGCAGATATTCCCCTGGAGCCCTCCCCCATGTCCCAAGCCGTCCGCCCCTTTAAGCCCGATGAAATCCTCTACGGCGCCAGTTGGTACCCAGAAATGTGGCCGGAAAGCGAGTGGGCATCGGATGTGGCGAAAATGGCGGAGCTGCGCTTTAATCTGATCCGGGTCTTTGAATTCGCCTGGCATCGCTTCGAGCCGCAGCCGGGGGTCTATGATTTTGAGTGGGCTCGGCGAGTCTTGGATCTTCTCCACCAGCATGGCCTTAAGGCGATGATTGGCACCCCCACCGCTGCCCCCCCGGCCTGGCTTACCACTGCCTATCCCGAGGTATTGGGCACTAAAGCTGATGGCCAGCGCCAAGGCCATGGCATGCGCAAGCATTACAATCATCATTCCCAGCGTTATCGCCAATACGCGGTGGGCATCGCCGGCAAAATGGCCGAGGAATTGGGCTCGCACCCGGCGGTGCATTCCTGGCAAATCGATAATGAAATGAGTGGCTTTGACTATGGCGATGAGACCCGGTCCGCCTTCCATCGCTATTTAGAGCAGCGCTTTGGCAGCATTGAGTCGATGAATCAGGCCTGGGGCCTGGAGTTCTGGTCTCAGGCCTATCAGTCCTTTGATCAGGTGCCCCTGTGCGTGGCTGAGATAGGATCGCGGGATGTGCCAGAGCGCCATCATCCCTCTCTTTTGCTGGCGATTGCCGACTTTCAAAATCAGGGCTGGGTGGAATTTATTTCGGGTCAGCGCGATGCGATTCGCGCCCACGGGCCCTGGATGATTACCACCAATAAGACCGGCTGGATTGGCGGCGGTATGGATTGGCACCGCATCTACCAACAGCTAGATTGCGTGGGCTTCAGCGTTTATGCGGATTTAAGCTACTACCATTACAATGTTAGCCGCTATGACACGATGCGCGCGCAAAAGCCGGATACCCCGTATCTGCTCATGGAAACCGCCCCCAACTGGTCCGGCGGTGGGCCGATTTGGAATATTCACCACGAGCCCCGGGGCCTAGAGGTGATGGCATGGATGAATCTTCTCCTTGGCGGTTGCTGCACGCTGTTCTGGCAGTGGCGCAGTCACTGGGCGGGGCAGGAAATGCAGCACGGCACCCATGTCTCGCAAACCGGCAAGTGGATGCCGGGTAAGGAATCCTGGCAGCGTCTGGGCGAAGCCTTCGTCAAGCACGGCCCATGGCTATTGCAGCACCCGCCGCGCCAGGCCGATATCGGCATTATGGCCTGCGTCGCCTCCTCCTGGGTCTTCTCCATCGATCCCATTCATCCCGATAATCACTACGAAACGCGGATCCGCGATGATTATCACCTGCCCCTGGTGCGCAATCATCTGTGGCGCGATATTATTGGCGTCGATGCCGACCTCAGCCGCTACCGGGTGTTGATCCTGCCGCACCTGCCAATCCTCCCGGCGGCCACCCGTCAGCGGCTTGAGGAATGGGTGGCGGCCGGTGGCCGTCTCCTCCTCGGACCCATGGTGGGCACTCGCAAGGATGATATGACCACCTGGACCGATCAGGAATTTGGTGGCCTTGAAAAACTCATTGGCGGTGTGTCGTCGGCTCGCTTTAGTCCCCACTGGGTAGAAGATAGCGTGGAAATCCTCTTTGACGATGATCATAGCACCAATCCGCGCATTTGGTGCGAGGGCTTTGAGCCCACCAGCGCCCAGGTCCGCGCCACCTACCACGGCGGCTGGGGTCACGGCCACGCTGCGGTGTTGGATCACCGCTTCGGCGAAGGTCGGGTGATTACCGTTGGCGCTGCCAGCGATGAGGCCACCTATCTCAAATTGGTGCGCGAACTTTGCGCCGACTGCGATCTCGGCCCGGTGGCTGATGGCGGCGATCGGGTGCTGGTCATTCCGCGGGTCGATGCCGAGGGCCACACCGTGGCCTACGCGGTGGTTAATTACGGCAAGCAGGCCGAGCAGATTACCCTGCCCAGCGGCGGCACCGATCTCTTGACCGGCGCCGTCTTAGACGCTGAGTGCGAAGTGCCCGCCCTCAGCACACACATTATCCTCATTTGACTCCCTGTATCCAAAGGTCTTTCCCCATGACAGCTCAAGCCTTTATTCACGATCATTTCCTCCTTGAAAGCGACGAGGCCCAGCGCCTTTTCCACGAGTACGCCAAGGACCAGCCAATCATCGATTATCACTGCCACCTACCGCCGGATCAGATTGCGGCCAATCACCGCTTTGCCAATCTCACCCAGGCCTGGCTTTATGGCGATCACTACAAGTGGCGGGCCATGCGCTCCAATGGCGTCAACGAACGTCTGTGCACCGGCGAGGCTACGGATCGCGAAAAGTTTGATGCCTGGGCCGCCACCGTGCCCAAGTGCCTGCGCAATCCCCTCTATCACTGGACCCATTTAGAGCTGCGTCGGCCCTTTGGTATTGACGATGTGCTGCTCTCGCCGGCGACGGCTGATTGCGTGTGGGAGCGGGCCAATGCCCAACTGGCAAGCCCTGAATTCAGCACCCAGGGCATTCTGGCGCAGATGAAGGTGGAGGTGGTGTGCACCACCGATGATCCCTGTGATAGCCTTGAGCACCATCTCGCTCATGCTCGCTCCCCCGGCGCCACCCGCATGCTGCCCACCTGGCGCCCAGATAAGGCCATGGCCTTAGAAGATCCCCGCACTTGGAATGCCTGGGTCGATCGCCTCGGCGAATTGACCAAGGCCGAGATTAGCACCTGGGATCAGTTTCTCGCGGCTTTGGATCAGCGCCATCAATTCTTCCACGATGTCGGCTGTCGACTGTCAGACCGCGGTTTAGAGCGCTGCTATGCCGCGCCCTTCACCGCTGCCCAGGTGGCGCACATCTTCCAAAATGCGCGCGCCGGCAAGGCCCCCGATGCCGATGAATTGGAACAGGTGAAGAGCGCACTGATGCTGGAATTCGGCCGTATGGACCACGCCCGGGGCTGGACCATGCAGCTGCACCTGGGCGCCATGCGCAATAATAATGCCCGCCTCTTCCGCGCCCTGGGCCCGGATACGGGCTTTGATTCCATTGGCGACTACGAGCAGGGCCGCCCTTTAAGTCGCTTTTTGGATGCCCTCGACACCACCGATCAATTACCGCGCACCATTCTCTACAATCTCAATCCCCGGGATAATGAACTGATGGCAACCATGATTGGCAATTTCCAGGACGGTTCGATCCCTGGGAAAATGCAGTTTGGCTCCGGCTGGTGGTTCTTGGATCAATGGGATGGCATGAGCAAGCAGATCGAGGCCCTTTCCAACCTTGGCCTGCTCTCGCGCTTTGTCGGCATGCTCACCGATAGCCGCAGCTTTTTGAGCTATACCCGCCACGAATATTTCCGTCGCCTGCTCTGTAATATTCTCGGCAATGATATGCGGCGCGGCGCCGTGCCCCGGGATTTTGACCTGGTGGGCGGCATGGTTTCCGACATTAGCTACCGCAATGCCAAACAATACTTTGGTTTTTAATCCTCAGGGCTTCGCCCTCCACTCGCCAAGCGACCTACCCATCGGCCTAGTCGGTGTTCTGGTGGGTCGTCGGCCTCCCCAGCAGTGGCGGTATCGCTTCGCGATTCCATGCCACCACCACCCTTCGGCGCCAGGAGCCCTTTCATGACCGACGATTTTGTGCAGGACGGCGCCGTTGATCCCCGCGCCGCTTTGATTGAACCGCAGGCCTTGCCCCGGGTGCAGGCCTTTGAGGGGTTAGGATTCGGGCTCTTCGTGCACTTTGGCCTCTATTCCCAATTGGGTCAGGGCGAGTGGGTGTGGTACCACCATCAGATGGATCGCGAGAAGTATCTAGAGCTGTTTGCCAGCTTCGATCCCAAAGGCTTTGATGCCGATGCCCTGTGCGCTTTGGCTGCCGAGGCCGGCTGCCGCTATATCTGCCTGACCACCCGCCATCACGAAGGCTTCAGTCTTTACGATACCCGTGGCCTCAATGACTACGATGCGCCCCATGCCTGCGGCCGCGATCTCATCGCCGAATACAGCGCCGCCTGCGAAAAGCATGGCCTCAAGAAATTTTTCTACCATACCACCCTTGATTGGTGGCATCCGGACTTTGATGGCAATTGGGATGCCTATCAGCAGTACCTCCGCGATTCGGTGAAAATCCTCTGCACCCAGTATGGGCGGGTTGATGGGTTGTGGTTTGACGGCAATTGGGCGCGTAAGGATCGCGACTGGCAGGAAGATGCCCTTTACGGCATGATCCGGTCCCACCAGCCGGAGGCGATTATTGTCAATAATTCCTCCATTGGCGCCAAAGGCGCCGAGGGTCATCCGGATACGGATGCGGTCACCTTTGAGCAGGGGGCGCCGAGTCGTCGCAATCAGCGCGGGGCGGCCAAATACCGCGCCGCGGAAATGTGCGATACCATGAATAGTCACTGGGGGGTGGGTGCGCACGATCTTTCGCATAAGGCTCCCGAAGACATTATCCGCAACTTGGTGGCCTGCCGCGCGGTGGGGGGGAATCTGTTAATGAATCTCGGCCCCCTGGGCGATGGCAGCATTCCCGGCTATGAACGGGAGGTGTTAAAGCTGGTCGGCCGCTGGTGTCAGATCTGCCCGAGTGCGGTCTACGATGCACGCCCTGACTGGTCTTTGACTGGCCGCGGCGGCAGTGTACTGCTGCGCCAGGGGAGCACCGTCTATCATTTCGTGCCCCAGGTGCGCATTAAGGGCAATACCCACCTCGCCAACGGCGAACCCGGCGATGGTCTGCAAACCATCGCTGGCCCCCTGGGCCGGGTCAGCGCCATGCGCTGGGCCGATAATGGCGAGCCCCTGTCTTTCACCCAGGATGGGGAGCGCCTGGTCTATAGCGCCACGCCCTATCCCTACGGCAGCCAATTGATCTATCGCATCGCAATTATTGAAACCGCCTAGGGATGGACCCATGGCCAAACGCCCGAATGTCTTATGGATTTTTGGCGATCAGCACCGGGCCCAGGCCCTGGGTTATGCCGGGGATCCCAATGTCTGCACTCCGCACTTGGACACCATGGCGCGGCAGGGGCTGTACTTTCCCCAGGCGGTGAGCAATTGCCCCTGGTGCACGCCCTTTCGCGGCTCCCTGATTACCGGCTTGCATGCCCATCGCGCCGTGCACCGCACCCCAGAGCGCCTGGATCCTAGCTTGCCGACGGTGGCCACCATGCTGCGTCCCCATGGCTATCGCAGCCACTATATTGGTAAGTGGCATCTCAATGGCCCGCGGGAGCCTTCGGATAAGCACATCGTGCCGGCTAATGAGCGCGGCGGTTTTGATTCCTGGATTGGTTATGAAAACAATAATAGCCAATACGACTGCTGGGTGCATGGCCACCGCGAGGATGGTAGCAGCGTCGATCTGCAGAAGTTGCCGGGCTACGAAACCGATGCCCTCACCGATCTCTTTATTGAGCGCTTGGGCTGCGAGGCAGCGCGTCAGCGCGCCGGTGACGATGCACCCTTCCTCGCCGTACTCTCGGTGCAGCCACCCCATGGCCCCTGCGTGGCGCCGCCGGCCGAGCAGGCGCGGCATACCCCCGGGCGGGTGGAACTGCGGCCCAATGTGCCGCCCATCCCGCGCATTCGCTCTGATGCCCAGCGCAAGCTGGCGGGCTATTATGCGCAAATCGAAAACCTAGATGCCAATGTTGGGCGTATCCGCGCCGCCCTCGATGAGTTAGGCTTGGCCGATGATACGATCATTATGTTTTTCGCCGATCACGGCGATATGATGGGTAGCCATGGCATGGATGAAAAATCCAGCCCCTGGGAAGAGAGCATTCGTATCCCCTTCATTATTTCTGGCCAGATTCCTTATAAGCAGCACCGCTTCCAAAGCGTTGACGCGCCCATCTGCACCGTCGACATCCTGCCCACCACCCTTGGCCTGTGCGGTCTCCCCAAGCCAGATGAGCTGCCTGGCTACGATTATTCTCACTACTGGCGCAAGGCCGATCCGGCGCCCAAGCCCGATGAACCGGAAGCGGTATTTATTGAGCACTTGGTGCGTAAAAAGCACACCAATTCCATCGACCGCGCCTGGCGCGGCGTGGTCACCCGCGATGGCTGGAAGTATGTGTGCATTCCCCACGCCCCCCTGATTATGCATGATCTCAACGAAGATCCCTTTGAGTTGCACAATATGGCTTGGGTGCCCAAGTACTTTCCCCAGCGCCAACGTCTGCATGGCCTCTTGGCGCAGTGGTTGGCAGATCACCAGGATGATTTCCCTTTACCCGAACTCTAAGTGCTAGAGTTCCCCAGCCCCCAATGCCGCTGCGTGATCGCAAATAAATCGTTTCGGCTTAATCAATGCGGGCAAAACACGGTTCTCACGGGGACGCGGAGGCACGGAGGGCTCTGGGTCTTGAACAACATGTTGCCACGGATCAACCGGGTCTTTCTCTTTGGGCCTCTCCGTGGGCTCAGCGGCTCGGTGAGAGGAAATCTCACGAGGCAGCCCGGCGACGATACACATACGATCGCCAAACGGCATTGCCCCCCCCAATGCCGTTCTGTGATCGCAAATAAATCGTTTCAGCTTATTTAATTAGGGCACAAGACTGATCTCAAGTCTACTCGGGGGCACGGAGGGCTGGGGGTGGTTGAAA
>REDX01000136.1 GCA_007695355.1 Planctomycetota bacterium | reverse complement strand
ATTTTTGGCATGGTGGAGCCAAGGGGATTCGAACCCCTGACCTGTTCATTGCGAATGGCTGCCAGGATATTCCGTAAACTATTTACATGACAAGACATAAGGCGAAAGCCCAGTCTCTGCAACGGCTTAAATGAGGGGACTGCAGGGTCCAGAATGGCGCCTGTTTTGGCCTAGCTGCAACAGGTGCTGCAAGCGCTGCAAAGAACTGGGTCCAAGATTTGGCGGCGACCACCCTCAAGGCGTCGCTAGAAGGCGTACGCCGGGATAGCTTCTGAGCTCTTGATGTTGGGGGTTGGCTCTTCGTTCAGGAGCTTGCGAATTTCGGTCTCTCCATCTTGATCATCGTCCCTCTGGTAGAAATAGATCAGCCCTTCGCTGCCGAAGTATTGATGGCCGTCTCCAGTGTAGACTTCGCCGTTACTTTCACGAAAGGTGAAGTCGACGCGGATGCTATTGTCTTCTTCCCGTGGCGCAGGGGACTGAACCCCTGTCTGCACGCGATGATGGCGGAAGACTGTCCATCTGTCGGTGGTTTCGAACTGTGAGTCGTTGTTCAACTGGGTAGGGGCAACGGGGTAAAGAACAGAGACAAGTTCACCATTGTCTGAATATTTGTCGGTGTAACGCCAAACCCAATCGTGGAGTATGGTGTATCCTTCGATATGATTCTCAACCACTTCCCATGTTGAACCTTGGAGTCTTGAGACGGTGGCAGTAATGGCCTCGAAGGTAACGCCTTCTACCGTTACATTTTCTGTCCCCCATACCTTCCGGCGTGAGACGACCTCATCACTATCGTCCCCAGAGTTATAGACATATCTCACTTCCCAAAATTGTGTGACGCCACTTGGCGGAAGTTTTACCGCGGAGTTGCTGTCATCTAGGCTGAAGTCTGCTGCGGTAAGATTTGCAAACTCTAAGCTTGGTGCCTGAGGCAGCGTTTGTTGATCCGTGTTGTTGTTACCACTGCTTCCCCCGCAGCCGAGGAGAAATGCCAGGGACACGGAACCGAGGATGGAGAGGGGGAGTATTTGCGTACGCATGGCTTTTATAAGTTCCTTGGGGAGTTTGGAGGGACATTATTGCTTGGCTGTGGCGACGGTCAAGTAAATGCAGGTGCCCAATGCACAACGTAAGGCCTGCACGGTCCCTTCATCGGCAGTAGGCATCTGCTGCAAGCGCTGCAAAGAACTGGGTCCAAGATTTGGCGGTCGTTGGCTTATAGTACATACCCGCCGCCGTGGTGGCTGAGGCGGTCTTTGCGGCGGGGGTAGTCGGGCATGGTGCGTTCTACCAGGCCCCAAAAGGCGGGGGTGTGGTTGCGGTGCTCGAGGTGGGCCAGTTCGTGGACGATGATGTAGTCGATCACCGATGGCGGCAGCGTCATCACCTGCCAGTGGAAGTTGATCTCGCCTGTGGGGGTACAGCTGCCCCAGCGGTTTTTGAGGTCGCGCACTTGGATGCCTGAGGGCTGCAGCTGGAGACGGTCAATCCAGGCTTGGCTGCGTTCAGGTAGCCAGGCTTGGCCGCGCTGGCGGTACCAGTCGCGGAGATGGTGAAAGGCTCGTCCCTGCCGGTCGCTACGTAGGATGAGGCGTCCGCCGTAAAGCCCCACGGCTGCCTGGTCCGGCTGGACCGGTGGTAGGATCTGCAGGCGGTAGCTGCGGCCCAGGTAGGCGTAGGACTCGCCGGTGGTGTAGGCGCGCTCTTCCTGACGACGTTGATTAAGGTCGCGCAGGCTGAGCTTCTCATAGACCCAGAACAGGCGGCTGCGCACGGCTGCCTCCACCCGCGCCTGAGGGGCTTGGCTTGGGGCGCTCACCGTGAGCTGGCCATCCCGTTCAACCGTGATGCCGATATTGTGGCGTCGGGCACTGCGGCGTAGGCGGAAGACCAAGTCCTCAACGGCAATCTGTTCGGTGGTCATGGCCGTATCAGCTTGTGATGGTTGTGCCGGGCCAGCTCCATTAGAAGGTCAGCCAGGTGTTCGATTTTGCCCAGGTTGCCCTGCGGCTCGAGGTTCATGCGATCGATGCTGTCGATGAGCCAGGTTCGCAGGGCGTGTTGGTAGCTGAGAGTGTCCCAGAATGCAGTAGTTGCCAGCTCTTGGCGGATGTGCTCTACCAGCTCCACCGTGGCCGCGCATAAAATCTGATGGTCGGTTCCTGGAAGGTGCTGGTTGAGCAGCCCGAAGAATGGGCCGTGGGTCTCCGGTAGGCCTGCTGGTCCGGCACCTTCGCTGTTGCGGATGTCGCTGATCAACTGCTGCAGGGCTTCGATTTGTTCTTCCCAATTGTCGTGAAAATGGTCAAGGATTGATGCCAGTTTCTCGCTGAGTTTGCTGTAGCGGGCTGGGTCCTCATCGAAGTGGACTTCAATGTGGTGCCGTGCTGCGTGCTCCATTTCGCTGGCGGCAGCACGACGGGTACCGGCTTTATCTACCTCCGATGCAAACTGGGCGTCGGTGATCGCAATCGGCGGTAGGATAGGATTGATGCCATGGGTTTTGAGGTGCTGATCAATGAGGGCGCGCACTTTCTCGCCGGCACCGCTGATATTAACCCGCGTATCGCGGTATCGATTCTTGGCCGCATTGGCAATAAAACCGAAGAGTTTGGCATGAGGCACATAGGGGAGGGCCTCTGGCCGGGGGAGGACCGTATCCAGAGTGCTCAGAAACTGCTTGAGACGGATGGTGAATGCAGCGCGCTCCCGTTCTGGACGCAGGGCTTCAACCGCCTTTTCCACTGTTGCTATTGAGGGAGTCAGATCGGTGATGCCGATCTTGGCCAGCACCTCGCACACCGCGTGATCGCGATCGCGCAACAGGGGCAGCTCATCGCGCAGATCCGCCAGGGCACCGTCAATGTCTTCCTCTGCGTAGACGGCCAGAGCTTCCTTCAGTCGCCGGGCCAGCCCCACATAATCCACAATGATCCCACAGTGCTTCCCCGCATAGGTGCGGTTAGTCCGGGCAATGGTTTGCAGCAGTTCGTGGCCCTGCATAAAGCGGTCGAGGTACAAGACCTGCTCAATCGGGGCATCGAATCCGGTAAGCAACATGCTTTTGACACATAGAAAAGCCAGGCTATCGCTGGTCAGTGGTTTGGTGAAACGCTCGGTGTGTTGCTTGACCTTAGCCGGCTCCCACCAATCGCCGAAGCGGTCGCGCTCATTCTCTTGACCAGAGATCACCGCAGCCGCTTGCAAACCGCTGATCACAGCGCGCTGACGCCACGCCCTTACCAGAAACTGGGTCTCCTCATCATGGCTGGCGAGGCTCTCATCATCCAAGTCCTGCACGCGCTCATCCAGAGCATCAAGGCGTTCGCGCAGACGCAGCAACTCCGCACTAATCGCTTGCTGGTAGCGCACCGCGGCAAGACGGCTGACCGCCACCACCTGGGCCTTAAAACCACCGGGCAGAATGCAGGAGATATAATGCCGAACCAAGTCCGCGGCCTTGGCACGGATCAACTCTTCGGCTTCCAGCACCGCAGTTTGGTTGGCATGGCGGGCTTTGATCGCTTCGCGCTCAGCATCGCTGTAGGAGCTGAATCCATCGTCAAAGAGTTGATCTAAACTCTCCGCACCTTCGATGAAGGCCTGGCTATCGCGGCCCTCGTACAGAATCGGCACCGTCGCGCCATCGCGCTCTGACTCTTTTATGGTATAACGATCGATGAAATCACCAAAGATCTCGTGGGTGCGCTTACGTTCGCCCATCAGAATGGGCGTGCCAGTAAAACCAATGCGCGCGCAGTTAGGCAAAGCCTGCAGTAGGTTGGCGTGCAAGGCACTTGATTGGGAACGGTGTGCCTCGTCCACCAGAACCAGAATGTCCTCGCTATCGTTGAGCAGGGAAAAGGTGCTTCCGGCAACGGCCTGTGCCACGGGATCGGCCTCGGCCGCCTGCGGTGTGGGCGGCCCGGTCCGGGTGGGCAGGCGCAGGGGTGGCGGGGCTTCCCCTTCGCGCTCTTGATACTTCTGAATCATCGCAAAGACCAGGCCAGCCCCCGGGGCGCTTAGGGCCCGTTTCACCGCCGCGCTGGTTTTGGGCACTTCCACCACCTCGCCACTTAACTCGGCGGTCTCGGCAAGCTGCTCCTGCAACTGCGTACGGTCGGTTATCACCACCACCTTGAACCGTCGCAGCGCTGCCATGGTGCGCAGTTTGCGGATGAGGAATACCATGGTCAGACTTTTGCCACTGCCCTGGGTGTGCCAAACAATGCCTCCGCGCTGGTCGGCCTGCGCGTGCTGCCTGCGCGTCTGGCCGCTGCTGAGTCGGCTCACGGCGGCGCGCACGGCGCGGAATTGTTGGTAGCGGCACAGGGCCTTGATCCGCTTACCCGTGGGCAAATTCATACACAGCACAAAGTTTTGCATGATGTCCAGGAAGTGCTCTGGGCGCAGCAAACCTGCGCACAGCATCTCCTGCTCTTCAAGTCGTTCTTTGCCGCCCAGCTCTGCCGCCACCAGGGCGGTTGGCAGCGGCGCGGTGTCGCGCCACGATTGGTAATGAGAAACCGTACTACTGATCGTGCCGGCCTTGGCTTGGTAGAAGCTGGTCGCCACCAGCACCTGGGCAAAATGGAAGAGACGCTCGGCGCCCTCTTGCTGTTCAACATCTTCGCGCTGATTGCTGTAGCGACGCAACTGGTTGACCGCCTCTTCAATGGGGTCGGTACGGTTGGGGCTCTTGCACTCAATCACCACCAGCGGGATGCCGTTTACAAACAGCACCACATCGGGGACAATAAAGCCCCGATTGCCGCTGGCCCCCGGTCCGTCCACGCGGAACTGGTTGATTGCCCGGAAGTCGTTGCGCTCGGGATGGGTAAAATCGATGTAGTCGATGCGCTGATCCCGGCCGCCCAGCCAGTCTGCCGCCCCATCAACCTCGGTGCCGGCCAGCAGCAACTCGGTGATGGTTTGGTTGACCTCAAGCAAGGCCCCCGGGGGCAGGCGCTCCAGCCGGGCCAGCGCCTGGGCCAGACGCGGTTCATCCAGCCAAGGCTGGCCATCGGGGCCGGGATTGATGCGTCGCAGGCTCTCGCGCAGAATATCGGGAAGGAGGACCTGACGATAGTCGCGGCGGCCCAGCAACTGATACTGACCATCGGCCCGGCCAGCAACCTGCTGCCAGGCCAGCTCGCGAAAGCCAGCCAATTGGGCCAGCAGCCGGTCTTCGACGAAGGTCTGCTCGTTGGGGATGGCGTCGGTCATGCTCCACCTCGCACGCGGTAGGCTTGGCGGGGATGGGTGGGCTCGGCATGCAATGCTTCCAACAGGCCCTCTTTGACCATCGGCCCTAAATACTTGTTTTGCAGTGTTTTCGCGGTTCGATCTAGGATTGCAGCCAGTTCGTCCGGACGCCGGTAGTCAGTCCGGCACAACTGCATAAGGGCAGCGCGTAGCACCGCGGGTTTGACGCGCTGGGATTGCGCCACCGTCTTGACTGGATCAGCCCCAGGTTCAGTCGAGCTTGGGCCCTTAGCGCCCGAGCTTACCCCTTTAGCCCCCGAGCTTACCTCCTTAGCCCCCAAGCTTACCCCTTTAGCCCCTAAGCTTACCTCCTTAGCCTCGGCATCATCGGCCTGCACTGGGGCATCAGCCACGCGGTAGATGGTTCCGGTGGTGCGACCGGTTTTGTCCATCAAGCCCTGGGTGCAGAGGTCTTGCAAGAGCGCCGTTAGTTCGTGTCCTGCGCGATCGGTGAGCTCCTGCAGGCGCCGATTATTCACGGACTCCTCAATGTGGGCGGTGGCCAACGCAATCCGGCCGAGTTCACCAATGGCGGCAAGGCGGCCTGGAAAGCGCTGGTCAAGCTCGCTCATCACTTCTTGTGGCAGCAGGCTTTCGGTGGTCAAACGCAGGTGGGTTTCATCCAGCTCACGGTCCTCGGTTAATGATGGGGTGCGCCAGTGCTGTTCCTGCCATGCCATACGAATTTTAGGATAGCCAGATCCCGCTTTCTCGCCCCAGCCCAGCATTTGAAACATCTGCTGCAGGGCAGGATTGCGCGGATCGCTGCGACCACCGGCGCGTACCTGTTCCACCGGCAGGCGCAGGCAGCCAGGGTTGATGAACTCAAAACCGCTGCGCAAGCGCCGCACTCGAATGCCTCCGCGGCCTGCGTGGTCGGCATGAATCAAGGCGTTGATCAGGGCCTCGCGCAAGGCTTCATGCTGCGGGGTTTCATCGCGCCGTTGCATATCTGGTCCCAACTGAAAGGGCACCCGGAGAGTCTCCGTCAGGCGCGGCCAGATTCGACGGTAGAATTCGAAAAGATTGCCCGCCCAGGTGCCATCAATGGTGACCCGGTCAATCCAGCGCGGGGCACCTGCCTGATTATCAGGGGGCAGTCGTTGATAGTCGAGGTGGAAATAGGGCAGTTGATCCAGGATGGAACGCTGTCGACCAAACATCACGAGGCCCGCAACCGTCAACCCTTCGCTGCCGGTCTCCCGATCCGTGGCCCAGCCGCCCAATTGGCGCAGCAGATCGTGATCATCGCCCGCCAAGAAGGGATGACCGGGGGCCACTGAACGAAACAGATTGCGGTAGGCGCTGAGGCTATCGGCATCCAAGTCATCCAGTCCGTAGTGCGGCAGCACTTCGCCATCCCTGGGCCGTTGGCTGGCATCGGCCAGGAGGCGCTTCACCTGCTCTGGGCTACAACGGTAGTCCCCTTCGTGGCCCCGGCGATAGGTGCCCGTCAGCGGATTACCGCCCAGATACACCGGTCGCTGGCTGCGTTCGGCCCTGGGGATGGTGATGGTGATGACCGATTTCCCATCAATCGTCTCCACCCGGGCATCGCCGCTTTGCAGCAGATTGGCACTGACCCGCTGGGGATTGTTGAGCTGATCCCACAACTCCTTCAGCACTGCGTCCGGACGGGCGATCCCCATAAGCTCTAAACGACCGTTGGCCTGTTCCTTCACCCCCAAGACTACCTGCCCACCATCACTATTAGCCATGGCGCTGTAGGTCTCCCAGAACGAACGCGGCAACTTGCCTGCGCCGTCCTGGCCCTGGGCCTCCTTGGCCTCGAAGTCCTGGCCTTCACGCCAGAGGGTGGGGTCAAGGGGATGATCCATCATGCAAGCATCCTCACCAGCATGTTGGCGGTGCGGGTGGTGCGGAGGACTTCGAGCAGGGGGCGGTTGTTGGAGCGGAGGGTGGTGGTGGCGAGGGTTTCGGCGGGGAGTGGGGTGATGGGGCCGATCATGATCCAGGTGCGGATGTCGTGGCGGAGGTGGCGGTAGTAGCGGGGGATCAGGTGCTCGGCGGGTGCGTGGGGGTGGCTGAGGATGTCGTGGATGGGGGCGCAGTGGGCGTGGAAGTCGGCGCCGCTGCGGGTGATGATGAGCAGGGTGGGGCGATCGGGGGCGATGGCACGGTCGATGGTGGGGGTGGCCAGGGCGCGGCCGGTTTTGCCGAGGGCGGCGTGGCCGTGGGCTTGGGCAATGTCGTGGTGGGCGGCGATGGCGTCGGCCACCGAGGGGAGCTCCTCGGGTTTACCGAGGCGGAAGGTCAGGGCGATGCAATCGGGATCAGGCACAGGTGCGCACCGTACCGGTGAGGAGGTCGTGGAGGAGGGCTTGGTGTTGGAGGCGGAGTTTGGCGAGCTTGGCCTGCTCGCTGTTGATGGTCGAAGTAGCGGCACCGACTATTTGAACAATCTTGTCTTGCTGCTCGCGCCCTGGTACAGCGAGCCGCAGACCTCGCATGATGGTGCCGTTGAGATTCGGCATGGTGGTTCCCGTAGCATCAATGGCCACTTGGCGCTGTACCTCTGGCCCACGATAAGCCAGTACAAGCCATTTGGGGTTGATGGTCCCGCCGACAGTACGCACGAGGAAGCAGCCGGTGCCGCAAATCCATCCCCGATGATCTTCTGAGATCGTAGCTGCACGGATCAGGTCGCCGCGCCGGGCGAATACAATGTCGCCGGGGACCATAGCATGTCGGCTCAAGTCACCGGCGCGACGTGGCGTGATTCTGGCAATCTGGCGAACAGAGATGGAGTCCCAATCAGGATCGATGTCTTGGGGCATAACCACAGGAATACCCTCATCTTGGTATTCCCAGGCATGAAGCTGACTGCCGAAGGGGCCGGTCTGGATCGTGCCGCCGTCTTGTTCCAATAGATCACCTAGGGTCATCGGGGTGGTGCCGCTGGTCGCATGCAAGATCCGAAGGGTCAGTCCCTCCCGCTCCAATCGCAGTTTCTCGATCACCGCTTCGGTGGCGCGGATGGTGGCCTCGGAGGCGTCGAGGATGGCGGCGATGCGGCGTTGTTCTTCGAGGGGTGGAAGATCAACAACCAGACCGAGGAAGTCCTTCTTGGCGATGTTCTTCATGCTTCCAGATGTGCCGGTAGCCAGATCGCGAATCCGCTGCCGGAAATCCGGCGACCCAAGAACAAAAGAAATCCATCGTGTAATCGCCAGCGACTCATCAGCACTGGAGGTCTGCCATAGGCGATCAGGCAAATAGCGATTGGGATACGCCTTCCCGACATAGGCATTTTCGCCGACAAGGATCGGTGTGTTCATCCTGCTGATAATGATTGAATTGGCCAGAACGGGCGTGCATGCCCTGCGCTGCTCAACTCGACTTACAATTCGTTTATGTTCGGTCGCCCGGAAATGTCCGGTCGAGACGCACGATGTTTTCAAGACGGCTGGCTCATCCTCGCCAGCGGGCTCATCATTTGAGTTGACGCTCACACCTGCGGTTAGTGGCGATAACAACTGACCAAGACAATAGAGATCACTCATACCCCAACTCCCCCATCCACCGAGCCAGCTCGGCCGCCGCCTCTTGCCGCTCAGCCTCCAGCTCCTTCATCGTCACCCGGTACTTGTCCCACCAGCTTTCAGCTTGGCTGATCAGGGCTTGGCGGTGGGCGTTGACGCGGCTGCTGACTTCGGCCTCGAGTTCGGCCTTGAGTAGGGCCAGGACCAGGGCCTGGAGCCCGGCCTCATCCAGGGCGTCGCGTTCGGCATAGAGTTGGGCCAGGAGGCCGGCGCGTTGGTTTTTGAGCTGCTTCTTCAGCTCGCGCTGCTGCTTCTTGAGGGCTTTGATCTCCTCCTCGCTCAGGCCCTCGTCGCTGTCATCGTCCTCTGATTCGTCGCCGTCTTCACCGGCGTCATCGTCGGCGCTGAGTTGGCTGTCGATGGCGCTGATTTGGGCTTGCAGTTCGTCCATGGCCGCGAGGTAGTCAGCCAGCAGGTGGTGGACGAGGCGGTGGTCAAAGGGGTCGTCTTTGTTGTTTTCGTCTTCGGCGGCGGCGTGGATGCTGCTGATCCAGCCATCGACCAGGCCGCCGAAGCCGACATTGGCCAGGGCGCGAAGGTCTTACTGGTTGGCCATCCACCAACTGGCGATGGTGCCACTAACCTGAAAGCGGTCGAGGATGGTATCTGCCTCCAAGGCGCTGGTGAAGCCAGTGAGCAGGGCCTCGCGGGCGGCGGCGGTGTCGGTGGCCTGGGGGAGATCAGCCAGGATCTGGCTGCCGTGTTGCCACCAGAGGTTGACCAGGTCATTCAGGCGGTCTTGGCGGCGCTGCACACCGGGGTGTTGACGGATGGTGGCGGCAAGGTCGCTGCGCTGTTGCAGGTCCTCGACCCAGCCGTGGTAACCCTCCGCCGCTGGCTGGACGAGGGCGCGCAGGTCAAAGCCCAGGCTTGCGGCGTGGTCGATGGCAGCCAGGACCTCGTCGGCGGGGATACCGCCGTGGCGGTGGGCGCGCACATCCTGTGGTTCGGGCGGTGGCGTGTTGTCGGCGTAGCGGCGGATGTTGCAGTTGTAGCCTTCGGCGGCCAGTTGGGCGCGGCTGACCACGGCGCTGTAGCCGGGGATGGCCTCGAAACGGCGCCAGGTGCTGCTGATCTTCTCGATGTCTTCGGGGCGCAGGCGGTTCTGGGCCCGACCCTCGCGGAACTCGCGGTCGGCGTTGATGAACAGCACTTTGCCCTGGCGCTCGGGGGGCTTGGCCCCGGGGGCGCGTAGGACCAGGATGCAGGCGGGAATGCCGGTATTGTAGAAGAGCTGCGGCGGCAGGCCGATCACGGCATCAAGGATGTCCTCGTCGATGAAGCCCTGGCGGATGTTCTTCTCGGCCCCGCCCCGGAAGAGCACGCCGTGGGGCATGACGGTGGCGGCCAGGCCGTCTGCCTTGAGCACTGCTACCATGTGCTGGGCAAACATGAGGTCGGCCTTCTTGCCACTGGTGTGGCCAAAGCGGAAACGCTCGCTGAAATTGCTGAGGGGTTCGGGGTCGTTGGGGCTGTCTTTGGTGGGGACCGGCTGGCTGAAGGGTGGGTTGGTGATCACCCGATCAAAGCGCTGTAATGCCCCACCGCGCACATGCAGTGGATCGGTGAGGGTGTCGTCGTTGCGGATGTCGGCACCGTTGATGCCGTGCAGCAGAAGATTGAGCTTGCTGATCGCCCAGGTGGTGGGGTTGCGTTCTTGGCCGTAGAGTTTGAGTCGGCGCTGGCTGGGCGGCAGATTGCGGTAGCGTTCCTCGGCGTAGGTGTGGCTCAAAATCAGCATACCAGCCGAGCCGCAGCAGGGGTCGTCTACCTCACTGCCGGGGGGCGGATCGGCGATGTTCACCATCAACTGCACCACATCGCGGGGAGTGTAGAACTCGCCACCCTTCTTGCCGGCAGAGTCGGCGAACTGGCCGATGAGGTATTCGTAGGCGGCGCCCAGGAGATCCTGAAACTCGAAGTCTTCGGTGCGCAGGCGGTACTTATTGAAGTGCAGGATGAGCTTGCGTAGCTCAATGTCTTTGAGGGTCTTCTTGTCGCCAATCTTGGCGGTGAAATCGATGTGCTGCAACACCCCTTCCAGGCTGGCGCTGTTGGCTTCCTCGAGCTTGGCCAGGGCGATATTGAGACCCTCGCCGACATTGCGCTGCAGCTCATCGCGCAGGTGCGGCCAGCGCGCCTCGGGCGGTACGAAGAAGGTGTCGGCGTAGAGCGAGGGCGATTCGGCGCGCTCGCGGGCCTGTTCTGGGCTGCGCCCCCGGCGAATCTGCTCTTGGTACACCGCCTCTGCCGCTGCCTCGAACTGGTCCGAGGCCCGTTTGAGAAATAGAATACCAAAGATGAACTCCTTGAACTCTGAGGCATCCATCTTGCCACGCAGAATATCCGCCGCCTTGAACAAATGGCGTTCTAACTGGGCCAGGTTGAGGCGGGTGGCGCGTTTGGTAGGGGTATTGGCAGGGGAGCTTCGGGCTGGCACGGCAGGGCTTCCAGGGGTAGGCCAGTTGGCGGTTGTCGGGCGTCAGCGGGTTCTTTACGCAGGGTTGCGTAAAAATCCGCCGGTGTGGCTGGGGTGAGCCTAAGTGCTATGGGGGGTACACAAGGGCGCCCTTACATCACTGTTCGGTTTTGTGTGGGCCTTGTGGCTATTTTGGCAGGTTGCTTGCCAGTGCTCGCACGCCCTGTCTGCATCTTGAGGGGGCTTAAGCCCGGCGCCTAGGCAGCGTCGCTGTCCCGGTGCCTTGGCGGGTTGTTCTTGAGGGCAGGGGAGCCTCGCCCCGGCCCCGTGGCGTCTCTGCCAGGGGGCCGGGGTGGCGTCGTGTTGACAATCATTTCCACAAATATGAGTATTTCAAAGAGCGGGGCCGTTTGGGTTGCCCGTTTGGTAGCGCGGTTAAATGTGGTAGGCGGGGTCTGCAATCAGCCGTTCTAAAGAGTCGTGGTGGCCGTCTTTGTTCCAGCACCAGGGGGCATCGGCATTGATATCGGTGGTTAGGCGGGGGCTCTTTAAGCCCAGTGCTAGCGGCGCCGCTTCCATGCCTTCGGCGATGATCTGAGCCCCTTCGTGGAGGCGGTCTGTCGGTATCTCGGCGATGTAGGAGTCGTGCATGGGGAGAATCAGGTGTCCTCCGATGTTACGCAGGCGGGGGCCGATAAGTACGCCACTGGTTGGGCCACGCAGACACCAGCATGGTACATTTGCATTACGGGCACCTTCTCGCCTACGACGACGACATCAATGGTCCTCGTTGAAGGCTGGGAGGGAAAAGGAGGAGGGGCTCCCCTGCTCCTTTTTTACCTCGAACGCCGGGCGTGGAGCTTTCTACTGGGTCCCAAATTGGGTCCAATATTTTACATGGCTAAAAATAACCCTTGT
>REDX01000088.1 GCA_007695355.1 Planctomycetota bacterium | reverse complement strand
CTACGGTATCTCTGCAGAGAGGAGTCCTTGTGGCTGACATTGTACTTGCCACCCTAAACGCTCGCTGGAGTCATGCCAGCATGGGCTTGAGATGTCTTCGGGCTAATCTCGGAAACCTCCGCGAGAGGTCAGTGATCCGTGAATTTACCATTCAGGATCGTTGTGATCACATTGTCGAGACCTTGCTATTTGAAAAACCACGTCTGATCGGCTTTGGTGTTTATATTTGGAATTTGCGCGAAACCGAGCGAGTGGTCGCAATGCTGAAAGCACTACATCCCGAAATTACAGTAGTGTGTGGAGGCCCTGAAGTGAGCCACGGCATAGATCATAGTAGTTTGGGGGTACATGCCGACTCCATAATTTCTGGTGAAGGGGAGGAGGCCTTTGCCAGGGTGGCTGCTGCCGTTTTGGCAGGTGCCAAGCCGCCTCCCCGGATTGCTGAGCAGAAACCCAATTTATCGAGCATGGCCTTGCCCTATGGGGAATACAGCGATGAGGATTTGCGGCAGCGAATCATCTACGTCGAAGCGAGTCGTGGCTGTCCCTTCACCTGTGAATTTTGCCTATCTTCGATCGACGAAAAAGTACGCAGCGTACCCATGGAAAAGTTTTTGGCGGCGATGGCTGATCTGGTATTACGTGGCTGTCGGACTTTTAAATTTGTTGATCGCACCTTTAACCTGAAGCCGAGTTCATGCGCTGCAATCCTTGATTTTTTCTATGAACAGTGGCCACGGGATGCAAAAGGAGACTTAATTGCGCCTTTGAGTAGCCGTCAGATGGATGGAGGCGAGATGCGTAACGAATCTTTTTTTCTGCATTTCGAAATGGTTCCAGACCGTCTGCCGGATTCGATTAAGGCTCTGATTGAGCGATTTCCTGCCGGATCAATTCAATTTGAGGTGGGTATCCAAAGTTTCACGCCAAAGGTCGGTGAATTAATCAGTCGGCGCATGGACCAACAACAGACTGAGAATAATTTACGCTACCTGCGTGACGGTGGTCTTGTTCATGTGCACGCCGACTTGATCATTGGTCTTCCTGGCGAGACTCCTGAATCTTTTCACGAAAGCTATGATCGGTTATTTGCCTTGGGCCCCGATGAGATCCAGCTAGGCATTCTAAAGCTTTTGCGCGGCACGCCGCTGAGACGTCATACCGAGTCATTTTCCATGATTTACAATGGCGATCCACCTTACGACCTCCTGGCCAGTGTGGATTTCCCCTTTGCCGTTATGCAGCGATATAAGCGATTTGCTCGCTATCACGAAATCTTTATCAATAGCGGCCGTTTCCCCGCAGGTATTCAGCTTCTCTTGCAGGGCCAATCGAGTCCATGTGCTGCCCTGCTTGCTTTTAGCGATTGGCTGTGGGCGACAACACGTCAAGAGCATCAGTTTGCACTTACCAGACAGTATGATCTTCTCATAGACTATCTCATCACGAGCGGCCATAGCCAGGATCGGGTGCTGCAGGTGCTGGCTCTGGATGCCAGCCGTCGGACGAGTAAGCGGGGAGTTCCGGAACGTTTGCGCCCCTATGTGGAAGGGCTGGCCCGCAATGCGGAAACGGCAGACTGCTGAAACAGCAAAGAGCCCTTATTTTTTTGAAGGCAAAGCCCGGCGGTGTTGGGCCTACGGCATTTCCTTGTAGGTGATATCGTTAAGGTCGAGAGTGATTGTTGCGCACCGACGTTCGCCATTGGGAGTGCTGTAGATGATTGCTCCAGCATCCCCGCAAGAACTGAAATGGAGGTGCCCATCGATGGTGCCTAATTCATCAAGGGAATGATGCCGCCAATCTCGATTGTGACGAAGAATATGGGCATGGCCGTCAACGCCTTTAAAGGCGATGTGATGACGTCCGAGAATGTAGCCTCCGCCGGGGGCGGCGGCCGCAGCTGGAGTGCCGGCGGTGAGGGCGTGAATATCGTGATGATGCCAGTCGCGCCCATCAAAACAGAGTTCATGCACATGGCCATCGCTGCCGAGATAAATTACATGTTCGTGGTCTGAGGGAGCGTAGCCGAGGGGGTCACTGGACGCCGCGGGAGCGCCAGTTTGTTCGCTCAACGGGGCATGGTACCAGATGCCTTTAAGCTCCAGGAGTTCATGGATGGCGCCTTCGATATCGCGGTAACTAATATGGCGGCTGCCTTCCAGGCCCCAATGCCAAGCGCAGGCAGGTCCAGCGGCAGGCGGGATATCAAGGAGACGATGCATATTGACCGAGGGTCCAGTCCCGGGATGGAGATGGACGTGCCCAGCTTGGTCTGTTCTGACGATAAAGGTTGGTGCGTCTCCACTGACGCGGCTTAGGCCAGGGATGCCAAGGGCTGGGCCGAGAGTCGTGGCTGCCGCGCAGATGCGTCCAGCCTTGTCGAATGGAACCATTTGCGCTTTACCATCAGTATCGCGATAGACGGCAGTGCCGCCTTCAGAGTTGCCGATAATCGATGGTTCGCCGAAAAGATTTTCAGGTGCAGGCAGGTCCTTATTGCGGCCAGCAGTGACCCAGCGATCGCCGGTTGTACGGGCGATTTTTAAACGGCCCTTAGGGTCGCGCCATGCGGTAAACCACATTCCCGGCTTGCGCGGGGAAATGATTCCCGCCATTGATTCGAAGGGGGCCCCATCGGCGACCGTGACCACAGCACGGGCCCTGGCCAAGGCCTCGGCGATTTCGGCCTGAGGTGGAATTTCGCTTGGTGTAGATTCGGTGAGCACAGTTGACGGGGGTTCTTTGCCGAGTTCAGCGATTTTGGTCTTCAGCGATTGGATCTCATCGTCTTGTTTGTCTAGTTGATCTTTAAGGATGGTGGCTTTTGTATTCGCTGCAGCCAACTCTTGAGCTTGCTCGGCCAGGGAATGTTCAAGCTTTTGCCGCATTGCCTCTGCTGTGTTGAGTTTAGCTTCGCGCTCTGCAAGTGTTTGTCGCAGCGCTGCTAGATCGTTGGCATGGGCTTGCTGGGCCTCATGAGTTTCATGGTTGGCCTGCAATTGTTGGCGAAGATCTTCCATCTCGATGAGTTGTCGCCCCTGTTCGGACTGCAACTGGTTGAATTGATCTAATAATTGGGCTGAGTTTTGCTGAGCGACACGGAGTTGATCTTCTAATGCCTGGGCGTGTTGCTTGGCCTGGTCACGATCCTCACGCATGGCACGAAGATTTTCCTCGTTAAGGGCCTTGGCAGTGGTTTCTTCTGCGTTGTTGCTGGATACCTGCTGCAGTTGTTCACGCAGGGCGTCTATTTCGGCATATCGTTGGCCTTGTTCTGATTGGAGCTCGTCAAGTTTCTGCTGTAATTGGGCATTCGCCTGCTGGGCGTTTAGGAGTTGTTCCCCAAGTTCAAGGGCCTGTTCGCTGGCTCGGTCGCGATCTTCGCGCACGGCAATGATGGTATCCCGCAAATCTTTGAGTTCAGCTTCAAATTCGGCTATCGGCTCGGCCTGTCGGGCATTGAGTTGCTCTTGGGCCCGTTGCAGTTGACGCCGCAGGCTAGAGAGAGTGCCCTGGAGAATGATATTATCCTTCTTGCCTTGATCGTATTCCCGTCGCAGCCGATCGAGCTCTTCTCGCAGGCCACTGGCTTTGGCTTGAGCTTCGGTGAGTGCATGAGAATCCACGGGCTGGGATTTTAGGCGATCCTTGAGCCCGGCGAGTTCCTCAGCCAAGTCTGCCTCTTGGGCATTAAGTTCAGCGACTCGGGCCTCATAAGCTTCGGCGGTGATTTCCGCATCGTCTAATTCTGCACGTAGGCGATCCACTTCTTCCTGTAGCGTTGCATCGGCACCTTGGGTGTTTGCTGCCAGGGATTCCCGGAGTCTCTGCTCAAGGCCTTCCACGGTGTCTTCGTGTTCTTTAACCCACATTAATTCATCAAGGCGAAGAATGTCGGCAGGGATTGCACCATCATCACCTTGGCTGATGGCAGGCACTAAATCTTCTAAGCGGCTGTGAATTCTTCCCAGATCATCGCGTAATTGGGTGGCAACTTCTGCGGCGGCGTTTTGGTCGGCAAAAAAGACATCGCCACCTTCCTGGCCTTGCTGCTCATTTGATTCAGGTTGATGACGGCCATTATAGAATCGCTGATCAATTGCGAGGAGGGCGGTGACGACTTCAGCCGATGCCACCAGTTGACGCCCAAGATTTTTGCGCAACTGGGTTTGTTCATGCTGGGTGATTGCATGCTTGTCTTTCATGACGCTGAGCTCTTCGCGTAGAGCATTTATAGCATCGTTAGAGCTTGAGTACTCTTTGCTGGCAAGATCGGCGTCGAGGTCCTGGACCTGTTCAAGCAGGCGGTAATTTTCGGCTTCGCTAAGATTAAGTTGGTGCTCTAATTCGGCGATCTGGCGTCCCATAGATTGGACCTGAGCGGTCATTTGGTCTAATTTTTGTGCGTCCGCTGCGCGGTTGCTGGCTTCGGCTTGACGTTCGGCCATGATGGTGCCGAGTTCAGATCGAGTGCTGGCAAGCAAACGCTCGGCCTCATCCTCATCGATGGTGGTCGATTGCGAGATAACCCGACGAAGAGCTTCTTGGATCCATTGTTTGAGGTTGCGCTCTGAGAGGGTTTTGATGTTTTTGGTTTTGCCACGTCGGGCCAACTCTTCGATAGTGGTGCGGCGAGTCATCGAATCGAGTTGACTATTGATAGCCTCTTCAGAGGCGGTCTCAACCCGGGTTTCCTCGGTGATGACCCGCTTCTTGGGTTCAGGATTGAGATCGGGGAACTCAAGGGATTGGTTATCGCTGGGCATGTTATCGACCTTGCTGGGCTGGTTGCGGTGGCAGATACCTACAGCTCTACTTTGGACAGGAGAGGATCTGCGCAATCCAGAAAGCTGATGGATCGTTTAGCGGGGTTTGACATGGGCCAAGGGTCCCAGCTGATCAGCCCTTTTCAGCGTAGACGCTTGAGCTTCGCCCAATCTACGGCCTGGCCTTGTTGCAGGCCTTCATAGAGGGTTCTCATTTCGCTCATGGTCAGTTCAAAGCGCTCGGCCTCATTGGCCAAATAGATAATCAGTTCCCCCGTTGCCTCAATGCGGCACCAGCGGGATGGCCAAAGATTTGAGCGGGCAAAATAGCGGCACATAAAGCGTAGCCTGGCCTCCTCGTCGACTGAGAGTGGCGGAGTAATCTGGGTCATAAAGGCATTTATAACCGGGTTCATTCTGCGGTCCTTTGGCGTTAAGGGGGGTGCGCCTGTGGGCTGGCCCTCAAAGCCCATGCATAAGTAAGCCCCCGGGGCCTAGGGCACCGGGGGCTCGGGAAACGATAAGGGAATCGCTGGCGAATTAGCCGATAAGGGTCTTGAGGTCTTCGCCGGTCAATTTGCTGGCGCGACGGCCTAGCTGAACGGATGCCCAACTCGCCACATCGGGGCTTAAGCCGACGCTATCGAGATTCGGCAGCTGTTGTGCCAGCTTGGCAGCGAGACGAGCGTCTCGGCGAATGCGCTCTGGGCGCTTATCACTGCTGTTTTTTTGACGGTTAATGCCTTGACGCTCACGACGGGAATCGAGACGAACTTTGCGGCGCAGACCAATGGCCATGGGTTACTCCTTAGGGAAGGGCGGCTTTATAGCGATAAGGCGTGGATAGCAAGGGCTGTTCTCTCCAGCCAGACTTACTTTAACGAGGGGGAGACATCTATGAAATTAGGGATCGGATTGCGAGTCTTCACGGTCGTGCATATCTTCGGGATCGCTGAAATCGGGCCCGCCAAGCATGCCGCTGGCGCGAACCTGTTCCTGCAGTTGATGACGCACCAATTTGAGCCCGGCGAGCAATTCTGATCCCCCGCCTTGTTGCTCATGCCAGCGCAGGAAGGAGCTGAGGATATTGATCGCTTGCGGACTCAGCAGGGCCTGAATGTATTGGGGTGGCAGGGCCTGGGGGAGCACTTGTAAAATGAGGAGCGCAAACTCCTGAGCGCTGAGTTGGCCCAAAGGGCGGCCGACGGCTTGTTCGGAGATCTGTTCTAGCATGGGCACGACTTGGGCCAGAAGGCGAAGCTGCGGGTTTCCATCGCTGTCCTGGCTGGCGAGGTAACCTTCGACATCCAGGCCACTCGCTGCCGTTTCTTCTTCTTGCTCGAGACTAGCCTCAAGATGGGCTTCCTCTTCGCTAATAAACTGCGCTTCCTCAGCTAGGGCGGCGGCATCAGGATCGACCGTCGGATCGCTGCTCGCTGCTGCTGGGGTGTGCAGGTATTCAGCGAAGACTTGTTCCCATGGGCCGCTTAGCGCATCAATGGTCTCTTGGTCGCGGCCAGATTCCTCAAAGGCTTTGCGCAGGCGCTGCAGTTCAAAGCGATCGGTGAGGGGGTCGCATTCGGTGATTCGCTGAATCATCTGCGGGCAGCGTTCGTCCCCGAGGACGGCTAGAAGTCGGCAGGCGTGTTCGCCGAGGCCGCTGCGACCGCCCTGGGCGCGGGCAATCTCTGCCTCCACGCCATCAATCACTCGGTCTGCCATAATGGCTTGCGGCTGCTTGGTGGCGGCGATGCATAAGCCGCGATAAGCATTTTCGCGCTGATCTAGTCCACCGTTAAGGGCAAGCTCAAAGAGTTGGTCGATGGCGCAGAGTTGACCAAGGGCCCAGGTGCTGGCCTGCGCCAGGAGGTCATCTTCATCAAGGAGCCCGACTAGGCGGGGGATGGCATCCTGGAAGCCATCGCGTCCGCAGAGAAGGGCTACGGCGGCAGCATCGCCGTGGCCGCGCTGTAAAGCATCAAGGCACCAGGGACCGGCGCTGCTGGCCGCGATAGCCTGCGGATCTAAGTTGCCATCTACGACCAGTGGGGTACTCATGCCGGGCTGTCCTCGCTGGTCTCTTCCTGCTTACCACCCTTGGCGGCAACCACTTGTTCGACAAACATACCAACAGCTTTGGCTGAACGAATTTCCATGGCAACCTGCTGAATGCGGCCGCTTTCTTGGAGTTGTTTGGCAATCTCTTCGGGCTTGCGTCCACTTTGGTATGCTGCCATGGTGATTTGCTGATTGAGGTCCTGCTGTGATGCTGACACCTTTAATTGTTCGGCAATCGCTTCGGTAATGAGGTGGCGGCGAAGATCTTTCTCGACATCGCCAATCACTTTGGCTTCGTCAACGTTTTCCGACTTCTCTTTTTCTTGGGCAATTTGTTGGTCGACGATGTCTTGGCGAAGTTTTTCAGGGAGCTCGAACTGGCAATGAGCGATTAAGTAATTCATGACTTCTTCGCTCTGTTGGTTGTGAATTTCTTCTTCTTTGCGGCTAGTCATACTCGATTTAATGCGATCTTTTAGGGTCTCGACGTTGTCTATGCCGAAACGCTTGGCAAAGGCTTCGTCAATCGCGGCGGGCACTTGACGGCGGGCGCTTTGGATGGTGAGGCTAACCTCAGCGGCCTTGCCGGCGTGTTCTTCGGGGGTGAAGGAGTCGGGGAGAGTGCTGCTAAAGCTTAGCACTTCGCCGACTTTCAGGGTGCTTACCTTGGCGACGATCTCATCAGGCTCCAGGCCCAGGAGTGGATAGGCGCCCACCATGTGCTGTAGATCCTGGAGGTCGCGAATCTTTTCGCCTGCGTGGGTAACGCTGCCGGAAAGGGTGACAATGTCATCCTTAGCGATGGTGTCATCGCCGCCGAGGTCGCTAAATTCGCCCATGCGTTTGGCCATGGAGGCGAGCTCTTCGTCGAGGTCAGCATCGCTGACTTCGGCTTTGACGACGGCTACGGGGATTGAGGCTGGTTCAGGAAGGACTATTTCGGGCTGGACATCAAAGGCAACGGTGTGGGTGATATCGCCTTCGCGTTGACTTTCCTCGGTGCTAATTTGGCCGATTGGCTTGAGGGCGTTATCCTTAATGCCTTGGCTGACACCTTCTTCAACCAGGATTTGGAAGACTTCGTCGTCGATGCTGCTGCCAAGCCGTTTTTCAATGAGCGAGCGGGGGGGCTTTTTGCCAGGACGGAAGCCCTTCATTTGCACCTGTGAGGCGTAACGCTCCAAGAGCTTATTGCGCCGTTCGGCGATCTCGCTCTGGGGGATGGAGATGGTGAGCTTCTTGCGCAGTTGGCCTGCATCGCTGACGGTGGTCTGCATGAATAGAACCTTCGCTAGTAGTGCTAATGGGAAGATGTGATGGTGGGCCGTCGATCAACGGTGGGAGCCGCACCGTGGGGGCAGGTTTATAGGGCGTACTCGCGCCAAGGCAACCGATCGCCAAATGGCCAAATCAGGGCGGCTCAAAGCTCGCCTTGGGTGAGGAATTGCCGCTTCGCGGTGGATGCTTTTAGCACAAAAGCGCCCAATTCAGGACATTTTTGCTGGCCGATCAGGAGATCGGCGATCCCGGGGGAAAGCTTTGAGCCGCCTTGATGGCCAAATAGAACCAAGGCGAGCCCCCCTAAGAGAGGGGCTGAGAAGTACCACCAGGGTGGCTAGCCAACGCTGAGACAGTCGATGGCTTCCGTCCCACTGCGGGCTGCACGCAGGCGCTCAACTAATTCGCGATCCTTGAGCAGGGCGGCCACCGTCGCCAAAACGCGCAGGTAGGTGGTGCGTTCTGACTCAGGGGCAGCAATCATTACCAAAATGTTGACCGGCTCGTTGTCTTTGGCTTGGAAGTTGATTCCGCCGGGACAGATGCCTATGGTCATGACAAAGTCGAGGTTAAAGGGGAGCTTAGCGTGGGGGACGGCAATGCCGCCGCCAACGCCGGTGGAACTTACTTCTTCGCGCTCAAAAATTGCCTGGATGAAAGCATCCTTTTCGGTCACGCTGGGGTCATTGGCTGTGGTTACGGCCAAGGTCCGCAAGGCCTGGTCCTTGGTCACTCCATCTTGGAGAAAGATGACCCTCTGGGCGCTCAGATACGGGCCCAGGTCGATGAGGACCGAGTGGGGCTTGCTCAACGGTTTTCGAACTCCGTCAAGAGCTCTACCACTCCTTGGGTGTTGGTGTTTTGATGGAGGAATTCGCAGAAATTCTCCTTGCGGATTTGACTGGCGAAATTCTTCATCAATTGAAGGTGCTGCTCTTTGAGTTCCGGTGGAGTGAGCAGCAGGAAGACTGAGTGCACGGGCTCGCCATCAAGGCTGTCAAAGTCTACCCCCTCGGTGGCCCGTCCATAGGCACAGACGATGCGCTTAACCAAGGCGGTGCGGCAGTGGGGGATGGCGATGCCATGACCAATGCCGGTAGAGCCAATGGCTTCTCTGGCCATGGCTCCTTCCACGATGTCCTCCACATCCTGAGCCGCAATTTGCTTGGCGGTCACCAAGCTTTGGGCTAGGGCGGTGATGACCGTGCGCTTATCGGCATCGGCATCTAGCTGGGTGAACGCCTTCTTGACGATGATATCGGACATGCGGGTTTCGGACATTCACGCTCCTTGCGATGTGGCCTCGCGCTTAACTAGAGGCGGCCAATGGGGCACGCCAGGGTTTACCAGGACCGGGGGTGGGGATTGAGTAAGGTCCAACACCGTGGGCTGTCAGGCATAGAGTCAACGGAGCCATCTTTGATGACGGTGGGGCATTCTTAGCCACTCTTGGCAAGCGTCAATGCTCTCGCTTGTGGCTGCAGACAAATCACTTGCGAAAGCTGGCCCGGTTAGAGCAGGCTGGGCAGCAGGCTCGCTTGGAGTTGATGGTGCCCGCTTCGGGAGTTTATTGCCGCTGCTGCTCGATAAATTGAGGCAATACATCCCTTTGGGTCTGTATTGGCGAGCCTTCTGGCCAGCATCTCCTCGGCTTGGGCGCTTGTCCTTCATTACCCTGAGGGTAGGACTTTCAGCCATGCACAATTCCCCCTCTCGTGGCGTGCGCGCTTTTGCTGTCGCCTCTCCGGCGGTGGATTACTACCTTTTTGGCATGTCCTTGTCAATTTGCGTGGGTTTTTTGCTGCGTCAGCAAGGCGGCTTAGATGCTCAATGATGCAGATGTAAATACCTGAGGGGCCCCTCATGCAAGACCGAGTCATATCATCAACGAATAATCCTGTGGTGAAAACCCTGGCGGATCTGCAAAGCACTGATGGCCGTCGGCGCCAGGGGATGTTTCTTGTCGAGGGGCGCCGGGCCATCGATGGTTTCATTGTGAACGGTTGGACTCCTATCGGCACCTTATTGGGTTTAGCTAATGCTCGTCCTGATAATTGGCCGGAGGCAGAGAGTTACCGGCTAAGCGAGCCGGTTTGGCGAAAAATCAGCAGAGCTGCCACCCCTTCAGAATACGGGGCGCTGTTTAGTCTGCCACCCAGCATTGATCCCGATGAAGCCCTGGCAGAAGAGCCATCCTTGGCCCTGGTGGGGGTTAGTGATCCTGGCAACCTTGGTACCTTGATGCGCAGTGCGCTGGCTTTTTCATGGCGGCAACTCCTCCTTATTGGTGGCGTCGATCCCTTTGCCCCCAAGGTCATTGCCGCTTCAGCCGGAGCCTTGCCGGCGCTACGTATTCGTCGCTGTCCTCTCAACTACGATCCCCAGATCCTGGCCGCCCAGGGTCAGTTGTTGGCCTTGGTGCCGCGCGGTGGTTCAGCGCCGGCCCAGGTGAAGCTTGGTTCTTTGCCGATTCTCGCGGTTGGCAGCGAAGCACATGGATTGCCCGCGGCGTGGCTAGAATGTGCTTCTAGCAAGGTAACGCTGCCGATGGCACCTGGTGTGGAATCCCTAAATGCGGCCATGGCTGCCAGCATCGCCTGCTGGGCCCTATCGCCGGCGGTAGACCATCAATCGCCTAAAGATTGATTCTATTGTGGCTTAAATCAAAAATCGGGGCCTTCGCTTAAGCTGTTCCCTTTAGTCGTGCAGCAGACGCTCATACGCATCCCGATCACTGAAGCTCAATGGCGCCAAGCGTTTAGCGCTGGTGAGATTTCCGCTTGTCGGGACTGGAGATGCTAGTGCTTAATGCTGTCATTATGCGGCAGGGCCCGTCGGCCAGCGCGGGTGCGCTGATCAATATGGGTTTCCTGGCGGTGATGGGTGCGATTGGGCGGCCGCCCTGGCAGGTAGGTGGTCGCGCCACTGCGGGATACATGGTGGTCGCCCAGGGAAGGCTCGCGCCAAGGTAGCTGGCGGATATCGCCGTCCCAGCGCTGATCGCCACCGGTCGCGGCCGACTGTGCAACCGGCGCCGACGATCGCTGGCAGCCCGTTGCAAATAAGGCGAGTATGGCAAGGGGGATAAGCAAAACAGCAGAGATCTGGCTAGGCATGGTTTGATTTGACACTTGGGGCTAGACCGGGGCAAGGTGCGCTATTGCCGGAAGGGAGGCGGTGTGCACCACAATGCATGGGCCGAGAATGGCCGCTGCAGAACCAGAAGAGGCCCATGGCAAGGGCCGTAGGAAGGTGACAGCCTCATCTGCAATCAGGGCGACCGGGTCTTGCCAGTGGGAACAGTTTCTGACACTGCCGTTTATGCAACATGACGAACTGGTTCTACGCACCATCGGTCTGAGTAAAACCTATGCTGATTTTTGGGGTAGGCCACGGGTGCGCGCCCTTGAACCCCTAGATTTAGAGGTTCGCCGGGGCGAGGTCTTTGGCCTGCTTGGCCCCAACGGCAGCGGGAAAACGACAACGATTAAGCTGCTCTTGGGCCTGCTGCGGCCAAGCAGCGGCAGCGCCTTTGTCTTTGGCTGTGATCCCGGCGATCGCCAGGCCCAGCACCGTCTTGGCTACCTTCCCGAAGAAACGTACCTCTATCGCTTCTTGAACGCCGAAGAGACCCTGGCTTTTTATGGAAGACTGTTCTCCCTGTCGCAGCGGGTGATTGCAGAGCGATCGCAGCGCCTCATCGAGCAAGTCGGCCTTGCCCATGCCCGCCATCGCCGGCTCGGTGAATACTCAAAGGGCATGGCCCGTCGTCTCGGTTTGGCCCAGGCCTTGATTAACGATCCGGACTTAGTCATCCTCGACGAGCCAACCTCAGGCCTTGACCCCATTGGCACCGCGGAAGTTAAAGATCTCATTATTTCCCTGCGCGATGCCGGCAAAACTGTCCTGCTGTGTAGTCATCTTCTCGCTGACGTAGAAGACGTCTGCGATCGCTTGGCGATTCTCTACCATGGCAAGCTCCAAGAGCAGGGCCGCGTCGATGATTTATTGGTGCGCAGTAACCAAACCGTCCTTACCCTTAATAACCCAGGCCCCGACTTAATCGAGCGTCTGCGTGCGGTGGCTGGCGATCATCTTGCCGCGGTTGAACATCCGCGAGAGCGCCTCGAACAGCACTTTCGTGACATCGTGGCCCGGGCCGATGGCGGGGCCGCTTCCCAGCCAGTGTCCTCGACAGCGGAATCCAAGCCATGAGCCGAGACCCGGCTGCTCCACCTCAGGCAATTGCGGCCTTTATTGCCGGCACCTTGGCGATGGCTCGGCTAACCGTCTTGGAAGCCACTCGGCAACGATTCTGGTGGCTGGTTATTGCTGGTATGGTGGGCCTACTGCTGCTCATTCCCCGGCTTACCGCTGTCGATGAGGCGGCCCAGGTCAAACTCAGTGTTGCGGCGGTCGCCGGCACCATTGGCTTTATTACCACCCTGGCATCGGTGTTTCTGGTGGTAGTAAGTGTGCGCCGCGATTTAGAAACTCGCTGTTCGTTCATGCTTTTCTCAAAACCCTTATCGCGCCTTGGTTACTGCCTAGGGCGATGGCTGGGGACGGTTGTGGCGATGGCAGTGGCCATGCTCCTGCTCTCCTTGGCCGGTGTTTTGGCCATTGCCTTGCAGTTGGGCTCAGTGCCTCGTCCGCTTTCTTTAAGCCAGGTTGATAATTGGTCTCTGATTGATGGGTTTGGAGGCTTGCACACACCACGAGCCGACCTGAGTGCGATTACCCTTGACCAACGGCCTGGTTCGGGCTTGCGTGCTCACTTTCGGGGGCTGGGTGATCAACCAGGGGAATTATTAGTAAAAGCCATGGTGCGCTCCCGCGATGGGTTCTCGCCCCATGCCACAACCCCCATCCAGATTGCTCTCCTGCACACCGATCAGGAGGGGGTCGAACGCGCTCAGTTACTGGCCCCACTGGGGGAATCTGACCCGGCCAAGCCCGTGCTATTGCGTCACCGAGGTTTACAGCGCACCGATCTTCAGGTTGATTATATACGCTTTGCCATTCCCTCTGAGTTTCGGCAGGGGAGTGGTGATCTGCGTATTCAAATGCTGCGCCTCGATGGTGAGGCAGTGATTACGGTACCTCGTCGAGACGGGATTATCCTGGCCCACCCTGGCCCAGCGTTTCTCACCTCGATGTTCATCGCGGGATTCGTACAGCTGGCTCATACCGGAATTCTTGCCGCCGCGGCTCTGCTTTTAGTGCTCATGGCCGGTATTGGCACCTCCTTACTTGGCTGTCTCACCCTATTCTTTGGTGCCCACGCGGTGGGATTTATTGCTGAGGTGTCAGCCTCTCCGCAAACGGGATTATTGGCTCGGCGGCTGATCGATCTTTTGGTTCCGGTGATTCCAGACTTTTCCCGTTTCCCGGTGGCGGCTCAATTGGCCGCAGCCCAGGCCGTGTCGCCCTTCACCATACTCAGTTCTTGGCTTTACTTTGGCATATGGACGCTGGTCTTGCTTGCGCTCGCTTGGATTGCGCTTCGGCGTAAGGAGCTTTGACCAATGACCGCTCTCTCCCATGCGCCGATAGTTCCCGTTAACCGCAAGCCACGTTCGCTTTTGCTGCCGATCACTCTCGCCATAATTCTCCTGATCTTGGCCAGCGTGGTTGCCCGTTTGGCTCACCAGCAGCGGCCACATATGGCGGTGGCCGGAATCGAGGATAGTCCGCCAGTGTTGGCGGAAATGGATGTTGGCGAACTCGCTGGCACCCTCATGCTGGCGGGCTTCCGCGGCCTTGCCATTGATCTCTTATGGATGCGCGCTACCAGCGCCAAGGATGCTGGTCGTTTCTATGAAAGCGTAGCCCTTTTTCAGCTCATTAGTAAAACCCAGCCCCAATTCGAAACCGTTTGGGAGTATATGGCCTGGGACATGGCCTATAATATCGCCAGCGAGGTTGACGGTAGAGAAGCCAAATTCGCATGGTTCCTCTCGGGTTTGCAGGCGGCTGTAGAGGGCTCCATTCGCAATCCTCGAGCAGAACGTCTCATGCGCTATTTAGCTTGGATGTTCATCCACCGTGGTTCGCGGTTTGTGCCAGAAGTTGAGGCCATTGATTGGGGGCCTTTACTCAATCCGCTTTTAGCGCCAGCTGGTCTGCAGGCGCCAGAGCCTGGAGCTTCTCCCTACGCCATCGGTGCGACTATTTATCGTTTTATCTTAGTTAATGAAGAAGTACGAGGCTTTCGTGTTCCCGCCTTTGTGCGTCGTATTCTCCCCCTCAATTATGAGCATGACGGCAACCTTGCTCGTAATCGCGGCCGGCATCGGGAGGCAATGCGCCACTACCTCCAGGCCCTTGATGCTTGGCGTGAGACCTATCACTGGGCCGAGGCTCGTTCTGCTAGTTTTGCCGAGCGCGAAGCAGCCGGAGAAGACCCTCGCTCTTTCTTCCGTGAGTATGATCAGGTGCGCATAACGCGCATTAACCATGATCGGCAAGAGGGTGCCCTGCGGCGCAAGTTGGCGCAATTAATTCGCGAATTGGCCTCTAACCCGCAACAGGGAGAAAGCCTTGCCCGTCAGGTCATGGATCGAGACTTTGAGCCTTTGCGGCAGGCGATAGAGGATGATGCATGGTGGCGCTCGCCGTCACATATCCGCGGTGGTATACGCTGGTACACCGAGGAGTCTCAGTAATGGTGCGGGTGCTTTCAGGATCTGCGGCGGGAACAATTCTTTGTTTGGGCAAGTTCGACGCCTTGCATCGGGGACATCAGGCTCTTCTTCAAGCTGCAGCAGAACTTGGTCCACCTTCGATGCTTCATCTCAGTGGAATGGCTGAAGTACTAGGATGGGAACCGCGCCCTCCTCTGGTATGTCCCGGGGAACGCCCTGCCATTTTAGGGAAATGGTCAGAGGTGTTAGGAAAAGAAATATGCGTTTTACGGATCGCTTTTGCGACGGTTCGCACGCTTTGCGCTGATGATTTCTTAGCTTTTCTGCATAAGGATTTACAGGTGGGAGGGGTGGTGGTAGGCGAGGATTTTCGCTTTGGACATCAGCGTCGTGGTGATGTTGCCCAGCTACAATCCTGGGCTGAGAAACACGGCCTACCGGTGCAAGTGGTGCCAATGCTGCAGGAAGAGGTTCCCGGTCGTGGGCTAATCCCTATTTCATCCTCCTGTATTCGCCGTGCCCTTGAACAGGGAGAGGTGGATCTCGCTGCCCATCTTTTGGGCCGCGCCTATCGCATTACCGGCCGTATCGTGCGTGGAGATGGTCGTGGGCGTGAATTGGGTTTCCCAACGGCCAATGTGGCCGACGTGGCCAATATGCTGCCGGCCAACGGCGTCTATGCTGCCCAGGCGGTGCTTGCGGATGGCACATCCTGGTGGGCAGCGGTAAATATTGGTTATCTGCCGAGTATTGCCCAACAGCGCCAGCTAAGCGTTGAAGCCCATCTTCTGGACTATTCCGGGGGAGATATTTATGATCAGGCCATGCGCTTAGATTTTCATGCTCACCTGCGAGCTGAGCGGCGCTTCTCCAGTCTTGAGGCATTGCGTCAGCAGATTGCGATTGATTGCCAGCGCGTCCGCGAATTCGGAAATGGGACTAGGCCGTGAATCAGGTTACCGCGGAGTTAAATCGCGCTGCCGTGGCCTTGGCTGGCTGTCGTCGCCTGCTGGTGCTTACCGGTGCGGGCATGTCGGCCGACGCTGGCGTCCCAACCTTCCGTGGACACCAAGGCTTATGGGGCGATGTAGATCCGGAGATTTATGCAAGCCTTGACGGCTTTCTTGCTGAGCCTGACAAGGTTTGGGAGTGGTACCGACAGCGCCGTTTTGAAATCGCATCGGTGGAACCGCATCCCGGGCAGCGCAGCTTGGCCCTCTTGCAGCGCTTTAGTCCTGAAGCCATGCAGGTTCTCGTCGCCACCACCAACGAAGATGACTTACTTGAACGGGCAGGTCTCGAATCAGTGATCCAATTGCACGGTAGCCTTTTTACCACTCGTTGTCTAGACAGTTGTGGTTGGGAGGTTAGCGATGATGCTGACAATGCTTGGAGTTTACGGGATTGTCCCCGTTGCGGGGCCCGCACCCGTCCTGGGAGTATCTGGTTTGGCGAAAAATTAGATCCTGAGCTCACACAGGCGCTCGAAGATTTCGCCGCCGATGGTTGCCTAGTGGTTGGTTCAAGTTCTGTGGTGCAGCCGATTGCAGCAATTCCTCCCGAAATGGCCTTGGCAGGTCTGCCGGTCGTCGAGGTGAATATTGCAAGGACGCCACTAAGTGACTCGGTAACCGTTCATCTTCAGGGCAGCGCTGCTAGCATCTTGCCGCATTTGGTAGATCAACTAACCTCCGCCGTAATAAGGGCTCAGCAACATACCCTAAACTCCTCCGTGGAACAAGCATCTTGACCCCTTCCAATCGCAGCACCCTTCTTGAGCAACTGTGTATTCAAGCCCTGCGGCTCTTCCCGCCCCAAGGTCAGCCGGTGGTTGTCGCGGTGAGTGGTGGCGCAGACAGCTGCGCTCTACTCGACGGCTTGGTTCGCCTGCGTCGTTGGCCCTTGATTGTCTGTCATATTGATCACTGCCTGCGCGAGGAGTCGGGCGATGAAGCGGAGTTTTTGCGTCGTCGCATCGCTTGGTATCGAGATAACTGTCAGGCCGATCTAATTGAATCCTTCCATCGGGCCGACGTTGCAAGCCTTGCTAGTGTCCAACGAATTGGTCTCGAGGAGGCTGGTCGTGATCTGCGTTATCGCACCTTGGGCCAAGTTGCAGTCGACCACCGAGCCGAGGTAGTGGCCACGGCGCACCATCGCGGAGATCAGGCAGAAACGGTTATCGCTCATATGCTGCGCGGTGCTGGTCCGATTGGCCTGGGTGGCATGCCAGAAGAACGTCAATTAATCCAAGGCATACGCATTGTGCGCCCTTTACTTAGTTGCAACCATGATGACTGCTGCCAGCATCTCACGTCCCAAGGTTTAGACTGGGTGGAGGATAGCAGTAATCTTGACGTACGGTTTTGGCGCAATCGGCTGCGTCATGATGTTCTTCCTGCATTAGAAGAGGGGGTCCCAGGGTTTACCCAAGCTCTTTTAGATTATGCTCAAGATCAGCGCGAGCAGGCCGCCGAGGCCGTGCTTGAAGTGGCGAGACTTCTGACCAGCGAGGCAGAAGGCTTATCGAGTCTGAGGCTGCCAGCGATCCTTGCGGCGCCGTTAAGTGTGCGCTCGCTTTTGTGGCGGCAATTGTGCCTGAATCTTCGTCTTCCCATTGATCGGCGAATTATCGCCGCTCTGGAAGATCTCGCCCATGGTGAACAGGGGCGGCGTTTTGACCTTGGGAACACTCTGTTTCTCAAGCATGCCCAACGCTTGAGTTGGGAGATCAAAGTCCCCTTGCCTAGTGATCCCAATGAGAGTCACCCCATCCAATTGCCAGGAGAAACCTCGCTTGGCGATGGGGCCACGATTCAATGTCGTTTATTGGAAGATCCCGTTGACGTGATCGCTGCCCCCCACGAGGCATTCATTGACGAGTCGTCGATTCGAGGGCCATTGGTTTGGCGTTTCCCTCTTGATGGTGAACGCTGGCGCAGCTTTGGCAGCGAAGGCTCGAAAACCGTATTGCGCTATCTCGCCGATCGCGGCATTCCTTCCCGTGCTCGTCGGCGGATGGTAGTCGTCGCCGATGATGAGGGAGTGGTGTGGATACCTGGCTGTACGATAGCAGATCGGGTACAGGTAAACGGACGCAGCCAACGGGCGTGGTATTTGCGCCACCGCCAGCCAGAGGGTGAACCCCAGCTCACCTAGTTTCTATGGCATGCATGGTGATTGCTGTCTGGTAAGGATAGGGATCGCGGCCCTAAGCCATGGGGCCTTATTGAGAGGGTTTGTGGTCAATGATGATGGTAGACTGATCGCATTGTGAGCGCAGTGCGGCTTCGGTGATGATTTGCGCTGCCCAGGCGTCTTCGGCCCTAGCAATGTTGAGGTTTGTCGATGCCCCCGCGCAGGCCTGAAGAAATCCTTCCATGGCCGAGAGCCAACCCTGATCACGGAGAAAATTTGGGATGGTATGGGTAATGAAGGACTCGATTTCCGCAGCGTCATAACGTTCATTCAGCTTTCCTGCGGCTTGGTCTTGTCGTAACTGCCAGGCGATGCGGCGGATACTGGCGAGCCCAGATGCTCCCTGCTCAGCGAGCAAATAGCGGGGTAGGAGCGGATAATCAGGGTGAGAGGCGCCTGCAAAGCGTTGGATTGGTTCAATTTCCGGATAACCGTAGGCACGCAATTCGCAAAAATCTTCCACGCATACACCGCCGCGCATGGAGACGGCATCCAGCCGCTCTTTGGGCATATCCATCGTGCCATGCCCGGAGAGGGTTATGCTAACGATGGCCCCATTTTCCATTTGCAGCAGCATCGCATCGTCATCCGGACGAGAACGGCGGGCAGTTATTTCAGCAACTTCGCTGTCACAAAAAAAACGAGCTAAGTCAAACAAGTGACAGCAGTCTAAGGCCAGTAACGCGCCTTTAGGGTAGCCGCTAGCCCAGCGCCATGCATCATCGACCATGCGCAAGGAAAGGTTGCGAACTCCACCATCTGCATCGAGCAGCTGTTTGGCTTTGACATACGCTGGGGCGCAGCGTTTTTGGAATCCCACGGCCACTTGCCGTCCGCTATGGGTAGCCGACTTCGCGATGGACAGGGCCTGTTGTGGGGAGTTGCCCACGGGCTTTTCGACATACACGTGCTTGCGTTGTGCTAGGGCGGCTAAGCAAAGCTCTGCTTGCTGGTCATCGCGTACCGCAATGACCACAGCCTCAACCCGAGGGTCAGTTAAAACATCCTTGGCATCGGTGGTGCTTTGGCAGTCATACTGATCTCCTAGCATGGCTACGAGATCGTGATTGTGATCGCATAGCCAAAGTAATTGAGCGCCTGGCAACCGTGCCAAATTGGGTAGATGCTGCCAGCGGGCGAAATTCCCGCAGCCAATAAGGGCAGTGCCGATGGGGGTGTGCGTCATGGCTCTATTATGGCCTAGGCCCAGGGAAAATCCATCGCCGTGGTGGCGAGGAGAGAGGCGAAGTGCCCTTCCTCGCCACCATGGGCGAACAATTGCTGCGGCGGATCTGTGGGCTCAGGGAATAGGGGCTGAAGAGACGACCCGGCCCATGCGTATGGGTGATCTCAAGGCACGCGCACCAAATCGTCCACCTGAACTGGCATGCCGGTGGCGAAGCTCTTATTGGCTGCAATGCCGGTAAGAATAGAGCGTGCGCCAGCAATATGGTCGGCGGCACGGGCTAGGGGGTCGGCCTCGTCGCCAACGAAAATGTCACGCAGTAGGCGAACATCACCGCCACCATGGCCACCACCACCGGACTCCACCTCCACCTCCACCGGTTGGCCCCAATGGGGGCGAATAAGAATGCGGGCGGGCTCTTTGAGATCGACAGCCTTGCTATCGCGTACATCGGGCCGATTGCTGTCCTCATCACTGCCCGAAATATAACTATTTTCATGGACATCGTACTCAAGGCGGCCCTTGGTGCCATTAAAGGCAATGCGCCAGCCTTCCCAGGGGCTATAGGCCGTGAGGTGATAGGTCATGGTGGCGCCAGAACGGTAGCGCACTAGTACTGCCATGTCATCTTCGATGGATATACCATCGCTGAATACCGATTGGTCGCGCCGGTAGCCGTCCTCGTGCTCTGCCTCTAGGTAGAGTTGCCGTTTATGATCGTTTTTGGAGAGATCTAGGGCAAAGGGGTCATTTGCCGCTAGGGGATTGCCAGTGCCGCGATCATAAAACTGCATCACGCCTCGTTTTTCAGCGTTCTCGCGCCCGTAAAAAACCAATCCGCCCTGGGCATAGACGGTCTCTGGTGAACTATCTAACCACCAATTGACCAAGTCAAAGTGATGGGTGGCTTTATGCACCATGAGTCCACCTGAGTTATTCTTGTCGCGATGCCAGCGGCGAAAATAGTCAGCTCCATGCTTAGTATCAAGTAGCCACTCGAAGTGCACGCTCTTGACCTCTCCGATCACTCCTTGCATTAGCAGCTCTTTAACTTTGCTGTTGCGCGGTGAGTAGCGGTAATTGAAGGTGACCCGCAGCGAACGTCCCGTACGCTCGATGGCATCCAGGATGTGCCGGCATTTTACCTCATCGGTGGTCATCGGCTTTTCGCTAATTGCATCACAGCCGGCTTCCATGGCACGGATAATCCAGGTGTGATGCGTGCGATCTACGGTCGTTACAATAACCGTATCAACCCGCTCTTTGCGGATCATTTCATCAAAGGATTCAATTCCGTAACAGGGAATATCATGCTGCAATTCATGCTTTTCCTTAAGCATTTGCACATTGTATGCCATCCGGGTATGGTTTATATCGCAGAGCGCAACGAGCTTCCCATGTTCGCTGAAATCTTTACATAAAGCACTCGTGAACATACCAGAACGTGCACCGGTGCCGATGACGGCATAGCGTTTGCAATTACTCATCAAAAAATCCTTCTGCGGCAGTCGAGCCGCGCTTACGTGCCTCGGAGGGGACGGGGTATATGGGAAGCACTTTAGTAACGAGGAGGTAAATGTCCATGATCGGGCCGCCCAAGTATTTGACCTTTTCGCTCACGGCCTAGGATGCCTTTATGCTGCGTTACCTCGGTACAGGCCAGCGAAACTACGCTCAGCGATCGATTCGTCCGGATCGGCGTGCTTGGTGGGAATTCGAGGCGGCTCTCAGCGGCCATATCTACCCAATCCTTGATGGTGGCGTGGCGGCAGATACAGGTCAGGGGGCGCGATTATGGTTATTTCCGCCCCAGATCATTCATGGCTGGATGGGGAACGGCCAGGTGGCGGAAGTGGTCGTATTCCATTTTTCATGGGTGCCGGAGGGTATCGAGCGTGGACTCTGCAGCCAGGGCCCGGTGAGTATGCCTTTGACTGTTGAGCAGGTGCAAAGCATTCGTGCTTCGAGTGCATTGGCCAAGGAGCATCTCCAGCGCCCTCGTGCTTCATCGCAAAGCCATTTTATGCGAATTGCTGCAGAGCTATGCTGCCTTCTATGGGAGCATCTAGGCGACCGTCCTCTCGATAATCCAAGGGAGGTGGACCGCCAGCGGGTAGAAGACGCCCTGCAATGGTATCGGCAGCATCTTTACCTCTCGCCCTCGGTCGATGCTGTGGCTCAGGCAGCATTTTGTTCCCCGGCCCATTTTCGCCGTTTGGTTCATGCCCATCGCGGTTGCAGTCCGCTGCAGGCACTGGCTAGCATCCGCTTACGGCGCGCCGAAGGGCTTATAGAAGCTGGCGACCTCCCCCTCAAAGCCATTGCCCAGGAGGCCGGTTTCCGATCTCATGAAGTTTTCAGTCGCAGCTTTGCTCAGCATTATGGTGTCAGCCCCAGTCGTTGGCGAGATCGTCGCCGTCATCGCGGCTAGGGCCTCATCTGGGTTAGTCATCGCCCCGCTTGATTGGCCGCTGCTTCGGTCTTGAGCCGTTGCCGTCCTTTGTTACACCCTTTCCTTCGCAAGTGACCGGACTTCCTTTCCGGGCCTATAGCTCAGCGGTTAGAGCAGGGGACTCATAATCCCTTGGTCCTCGGTTCGAATCCGAGTGGGCCCACTTTTTTCTTCATTCCTATTGGGGCAAGGCCCGGCGCCGCCTTGTGAGGATGGACCGATGATCATTCATACTGTCTACTTTTGGTTGAAGGCTGACTGTTCGGAAGCAGACCGCACGCGGTTTCAGAAGGCCCTAAGCATGCTTGGCGACATTGATTCGGCGAGTGCCGTTTGGATCGGCGGTCCGGCAGCGACGCCGGCACGCCCGGTGCTTGATGACACCTATGACGCAGCGTTGATCTGTATGTTTGCCGATGTCGCGGCGCATGACGCCTACCAGGATCACCCCATACATCATGCTTTTATCACTGAGTGTCGTGATCTATGGGCGCGAGTTCAAGTTTATGACGCCGATGCCAAAGGCATTGGCTAGGACATTGGTGCGCTATGAGACCCTCGTATTTCTTAAGCTAGATCCCGGGTGTACCACAGCGGGAAGGAATCGTTTATGACTGTTGACGCCATCTATAATGCTAAACACCCATACCAAGCGACCATTAGTGAAATTCGCGAACTCAATGGTGCAGGATCACAAAAGGATACCCGCCACGTCATTATCTATCTTGGCGAAGAGGGGCCTCAATATGTCCCTGGGGACAGCTTGGGGATTCTCCCACGTAATAATCCGGAGTTGGTTCAGCGGGTCATCGACTGGCTGGGTGCCAAGGCCGACGAATCGGTAGATTTGCCCAAAGGTGGGGGAACCTTGCCGTTGAGCGAGGCTCTGCAATGCTTAGAAATTAGTAAGGTGCCGAAAAATTTGTTGCAGCCGCTTTCGGCGCACACTAACGATGAGGTGTTACGCAAGCTAGCTGATCCCACCGAAAAAGAGCTTCTTACCGCCTATTGCGACGGTCGAGATCTTTGCGACATCCTCGCTGTTTGTCGCCCTGGCGCACTCAGCGCTCAAGAGCTCGTCGATGGACTAAAACCCCTGTTGCCACGATTATACTCTATCGCTTCAAGCCCTCGCGCCCATCCTGGCGAAGTTCATCTCACCGTGGGTGTTGTGACCTGGGAATCCCATGGCCGTCTGCGCGAGGGGGTGGCTTCGTCGTATTTGGGGCGGCGCTCATGCAGCGGCAGTAAAGTTGAGGTGTTTGTTCATCACAGCAAAAACTTCGGACTTCCCGAAGATCCTGCCACCGACATTATCATGGTGGGACCGGGAACGGGAATCGCTCCCTTCCGTGCTTTCCTTGAAGAGCGACGTATTGTTGGTGGGTCCGGTCGCAATTGGTTGTTTTTTGGCGATCAACATTCCGCCACTGATTACTTATATCACGAAGAAATGGCGTCGCTGCAGCAAGAAGGCATTCTTCATCGGGTGGATTTGGCGTTTAGCCGCGATCAGGGCCATAAAGTATATGTCCAGCATCGGATGCTTGAACGGGGCGCTGAACTCTGGCGTTGGATACAGGGTGGTGCCATTTTTTATGTGTGTGGCGATGCCCTGCGCATGGCCAAAGACGTGGATGCAGCCCTGCATCAGGTGGTTCAAGAACATGGCGGTATGAGCCACGAAGATGCGGTTGTTTTCGTCAAGCAATTAAAGAAGGACAAGCGCTATCTGCGCGATGTATACGCTGTGTAATCTCTTTCTAATGATTGAGTTAAGTTCTTGATTTGGGCTTAGGCAGGTGAGGGTGGAGCCTCGTTGGCATCCTCGGCTAACTGACAGGATTTTTGCGCTGAAGACCAGCTAACGCGCTGTTGAACAGCCAGCGGAACACCGGCTTGTTGCAGGGCCGTTATAGCCCGGGCCCGCAATTGAGCGGAGATGGAGAAGTGTTCTCCGGGCACCACCTCCATGACTGCGCGCAGGTGGACGCCAGTGGAATCGACGCGGGTTACTCCACGCACGAGCAAGGGTCCGCGCACGCGTTCATCCGCTTCTAATCCTGCTCCGCAGTTAGCAATGATGTTCAAGGCCTGTTCTAAATCCCCATCGTGGCCGATGGCAATTTCTAAGACGGCGTGGGTGAAATCCTTGGAATAATTGATGACGTGGCGCAGGTCCCCATTGCGTAGAACGTGGAGATTGCCATCGAAGTCCCGGATCCGGGTGGTGCGGAAATCAATGGCGACTACGCTGCCGTAGGTGTCTCCGCTGCGGATGGTGTCGCCAACCAGAAAGGTGTTTTCAAAGAGAATAAAGAAGCCCGACACCACGTCATTGATCAGCGGCTGGGCACCCAGGCCGATAACCACGCCGAGGACGCCAGCACCGGCGAGGAAGGGCATGGGATCAAAGCCAGCGCTGGAGAGAATAAGGACGAATGAGGCAAAGTAGATAACCTGTTTACTGATCGTTTTTATTAGCGGGACGATGGTAATCCGTCGTTTACGTTCTGCCTCAGGGATATCCTGGTCTCCCAGCATTACTTGGTCGATAAAAAGATGAGTAAGTTCGATGCCGACTCGGGCTAGGAAAAAGATGCCTATCGCCTGGATAATCATCGGTCCATAAGCGACAAAGGGGTCAAGGGCAGGTAATTGTGCCATTACCAAGGTGGCGACCCCAATCCATAAAATATACTCAAGGCAGCGCCGAAGTAGGGGGATGAGTGGGCGCAATTGGCGATAATAATTCGACCAGGTATGTTGTTCGAGATAGCGCCCTGAAAGTCCGTCTGCAGTGTCGACAATGACTGCGGTTATACGGATAATACACAAGCCAACGCTAATAATAAGATAGATGATTGCGAGGCGCCAAAGTGCGGCGAGAAATAGATCAGGAAGCTGTAAATTCATGCAAGTGAGAATGAGGACGGCCAGCCAAACCGTATTCGTGAGGGCGCGCTGAAGACCGCGGAAAAAACGGGCTATCGCTTCGTCATTGGCCTCTAAGCGGCCCCATTTGCTTAACGCTTGACTGCTGTAGCCCGCGGCGCGTATGATTATGCGATTAAGCAGTTTAGCGCCTATGATGTAGAGGATGGTAAGGCCCAAGCCTTGTAGGAATTGATTGCGCAGATCAGGATCTATGTGGATGACGCGATTGAGAAAATGTCGCCAGGGGTCAACCCCATCGGCGACCAAATAGGCGTTCCAGCCCAATAAGGCCAGCGTTGAGATAATGCCGATCAGCAGTAGCGTATGGCGTATTGAACGCTGAATGCCGGCCAGTCGGAGCTGGATCGTTTCGCTGTCACTTAGACGTGCGGCTCGTCGCAGAATAAGGCCGCTGACGATGCCGCCGCCGATGAGAAGAATAATCACCGCCAGAGACTGGCCGAGGGTGGTGAGGATTCCTGGAAGCAGGAGCGTGGTGTCGAGTGTCATCTCCGCATAATCTCTTCTTGAAGCTTTAGGCAAGGAGATGGGTGAAATTGACGATAGGGCTTGTGTCTCACCCGCCCGTAGGCGGCGACTGGCCAGGGGTGGAGTTGCTGGGGGCGACACCTAGAATCCAGGGGAGGAGTCGGAGATGGACGATGCGATAACGGTCAGCCCCAGTAATGCCGTGGCGCTTTTTGCTTGTCACCTTGCGACAGCCATACGCGAGGCGAGTTCGGCAATGCGTCAGCAGCGAGTACTTAGCACTCGCTATGCCAAGGCACGCTCTATTACCGAGCGGATTAGCGGCGGCGCGCAATCGCAACCGCCTGAGGTCAACCAGGGCAATGATCGTCAACAGGATGGAATACTGGCTGACATTCAGGCCCTGAGCGATGCCATGCGCCATCTACCGTGGCTGACCAGCGCGGACGCCGAGCAGCGTCGTCAGGGCATCGATTTTCATCGACGGGTCATAGAGGTTCTTGCGGCTCGATTTGGTGAGCAGCGCGCCCTACTCTATAAGTTTGATGCCCCATATCTGGCTCGTTGCCTGCAAGCTATGGAGGATTCCTAATGGCACTGTTTTCTTGGGGTCGCAAAAAAGATAATGATCAGCTCCCGGTAGAGCCGGACTTTACGGAGATTCAGCCCGAAGAGGTGGTTGATGAGGCTTGGCAGCGTCTTGAAGTGGCGATTGGCGGTCATCCGCTATTTCGCCTCATGACCTTTGATGGTTTGTACTGGATAGACCCCTTCAATGGAGAGCTCGTCTCAGCACCCTTTGATCTTGAAGACACCATACGCGAACATTTCCGCAGCCATGAGCATTGGCGCGGTGGCCGCACCCGTTCACCGATTCAACTGTATGCACAGCGTTGGTTACTTTGGCTTGAAGAGGATCAGGGCAGGGATCCCCGTTTTACCCTATTCACCGAAGAAGGTCGTTGGTTTAATCCCTGTGAGCGTCGCGCTAGCGAATCTATAAGCAGTGAGATGGCGGCACGAAGCGGGCATTTTCTCCGTCGGATAGCCCAAGAGCTTGCACAGAACCCTGAAAATTCGCCCCATACCATGCCCAAATTGGAAGCCCTCGAGGTGGATTTGGGCCTGCGCGAGCCGCCGCCGGAAGAAGTGGTGGAAACCGGTCATGGCAGCGGCATTCGCCAGACCCAAGCGGGGATTATGGCCGATGCCCATAAGGCTCCGGTGCCCATGGCAGAGCCGGGAACCGCTCCCGTCGCGGTGCCGCCGGGGCATGTGGCCTACGTCGTAGCGCAGGGAGGAACGATGCCGGTGGTTCCCAGTGCGGGGGGGGCTGTGCCGGCTGCTGGGCAGGGGGTGCAACCAGGCATGGCGCCAGTCCAACCAGCGGCAGGGCCAGGGACAGGCATTGGTACTTTGCCTGCCTTGGCCCTGCCCCATAGCGGCCGGGCCCAGGCTCTGGTGGCGGAGGCGGTGCGCGACATTCAAAGCGCCCATGCCTTGAGCGAGCAAGCGCTCGAGCAGCAGCTCATCGCCCATAGTCCCCAGCATCGCATCCCTGAATCCTCTGAAGCGCTTCTCCAGGCCCTTTACGACCTGCGCGATGTTCTTGCCGTTGAGGCGGCGAGTCGTGGCGGGCCAAGCAATCAGGAAATCTATAATTGCCTGATCAGCATGCGCGATGATATCGATACTGGCGAATTGCGTCGCAAGCAGGAAGCCTCTGGCGGGGTGGGCTCGAGCGTGCCGGTGGTATCCAGCAGTCAGCTCTCCCAAGAAGCGATTGAATCCTTGGTTTCCAGTTTGCGCAGCATCTCCTTGGTGGCGGATAAAATCGCCACTGGCGCTCACCAGGGCCCGGGAAAGGCCCTTGAACCTCGAGAGGGGGATGAGAGCGGGCTTGATGATGATGATTATAGCTTTGATGAACTTCCCGGCGATGAGGACGAAGAGCAGAGCCCCGGGGGCAATGTCGATGACGACGAATGGGCCGAGGACATGCAAAAGGCTGGGGCGGTGCAGGGGCACCTCCTCGGCGGCATTCCGGCGCTGAAAGATATCGACCTGGCCATCGAATACCGGCCCTACACCAGCATTGGCGGGGATTTTTACCAGGTGGTTAAGTTGGGTGACGAGCGATTCTTTTTTATGGTTGGTGATGTTTCGGGCCATGGCGTACAGGCTGCCCTGATTGTCTCCTCCATTGTCAACTCGCTCAAAATCATTCTCCGTCGGGCCGCAGAATTGAGCCTTGAAGATATTATTTGTGAGCTCAACGACTATATGCGCGAATGCCTGCCTAGCGGCAAGTTTTTCACCGCATTTTCCGGTATTATTGACACCTCTGGAGAAACCGTTGATCTTGAGTGCGTCTGCTCTGGCCATCACCCAACCATTTGTTTGAATGCTCATCAAGCCGAACCGATCCGCGAAATCGGTAAGCACGGTATGGGAATTGGTATTGTCCGCTCGGAAACCTTTCGTAAGCAAATGCACAGCGAGCACTACACCTTGGTTCCCGGAGATGTGCTCGCCATCTACACCGATGGCATTACCGAAACCATGGATGAAAACGGTGAAGAGCTTGGCGAAATGTTGGTTCGCTGCAGCTTCTTTGCCCATATGAACCTAGATCCCCATCTGCAAATCCAGGCGGTGTTGGGCGATATTGCCGAAGAATCTGACGGCGTGGTCAATGACGATCTTACGGTTATGGTTATCCGCATACTTGGGAACGACGAAGATTGAGCAGCGAATGAGGGTCGAGGATCTTTAGCTGATGATCGTCATTAAGCGCTGCTCGTCTGTCGGCATTTGCTTTGCGCGCTTCACTCCGCTCGCTGCCAGTGCTGTCCTAAGAATTGTCCTTCGGCGGTTTTTTGCGGCTGCGCTTGTTCAGTAGTTCACGGGTTTTGCGATTGGGCTTACCCTGGGCATCCAAGATGCCGGGGCAGCTGCGGACGCTGCAGGCGTAGAAGGGGCCATAGGGGCCATTGCGGGCAACCATGCTGGCAGCGCAGAGGGGGCAGGGGTTTGGACAGTCTGGCAGCCCTGCGGCTGGTGCCCCACCAGCGAGAGGGTCGTACCAGAGTCCAGCCAGGCGGGCGGCATCGCGCACCCGTTCGGCGGCAACGGTTACTACCTGATGCCAAATCCGCTCGCCCCGGGCAACGGCATCAAGGGCTGCTTCCAATCTGGCAGTGTAGGCGAGGTCGATAAAGTCGCCGACAAAGTGATGAACTAGGTAATCGGTAACCGTCATTCCTAGTTCGCTGGCCTGGAGTTTGCGCTGCTTTTCCACCACATAATTGCGGTCTAGCAGGGTGGTCATAATGGTGGCGTAGGTACTGGGCCGCCCAATACCCTCTTTTTCTAATCGTTTGATGAGACTCGCCTGGGTATAGCGGGCTGGGGCCTTGGTTTTGCGTTCGCTCGAGCGCATATCTTCGGGCAGGGCCGGGTCGCCGGCCTTGGCCGGGGGGATATGGGAATTCTTTGGTGATTCGTCGTCGTCATCGTCCTTGGCCGTTGAGCGTCGGCGCTTGGCCGGCTCGTCGGTGCTGTCATCTCCCAACTGTCGCCAGCCAGCCTCAATCACCCGCGTGACCTTGGCGCTAAAAACGCCCACCGCTGAAACCTGGCCCTGCTCATCGGTCCAGCCATCCGGGGCTACGGCAATATCGATGGTGGAAACTTCATCGCTGCCATCGGCCATTTGGCAGGCGATAAAGCGCTCCCAGATGAGGCGGTAGAGGGCGGCGCCGTCACCGGCGCTACGCAGGTCTGGGCCTTGTTCGGGGTGGGTGGGGCGAATGGCCTCGTGGGCTTCTTGAGTATTTGCCCCTTTGGTTTGGTGAAGCACCGGCTGTGCCGGTAAGAGAGCTGGGCCAAATCGCTCGCGGATAATCTCTCGCGCCTGGGTCACTGCCTCAGGGTCCAGGGCGGTGGAGTCCGTACGGTGATAGGTAATGTGGCCCTGTTCAAAGAGTTTTTGCAGGGTGGCCATGGTGGCCTTGGGATTCATCCGCAGACGCACCGAAGCGGCTTGCTGAACGGTGGCGGTGGTAAAGGGTGGGGGTGGGCGGCGGCGCTGGATACGTTGCTGGTAATTGGCCACCTTCCAGGGCTGATTGCGGCACCAGCGAAGGGTGCGTTCGGCCAATTCCAAGGAATCGAGTCGGTGTCCCAGCTCTTCGCCCTTCCAGCGACTCAGCCGCACCCATACCTGGGCATTTCCGCTTTCCGGCAGGGTAACCAAGGCATCGATGGCGAAAAAGACGGCGGTAGCGTGGCTGTTGATTTCGCGCTCGCGCTCGCAGACCAGCCGCAGGGCCGCTGATTGGACTCGCCCGGCGCTTTTCGCTTGAGGATTTTTGCAACCCCGGCGCAGGGTGGGGGAAACCACCCAGCCAACCACCCGGTCCAGGACCCGCCGCGCCTGCTGCGCATCCACCAGGCCCTGATCCAGCTGCCGCGGTTGGGCCATGGCCTTGCGTATGGCAGTTTCGGTGACGGCATTGAAAACCACCCGTTGCACCGGCCGCTGCGTTTCCATCAGGCGCAGGACATGCCAGGCAATCGCCTCCCCTTCGCGATCGGGATCGGTAGCGAGAATAATGCTTTCGGCCCGTTTGGCCAACTGGCGCAAATGGCTAATGGCGCGGCTGGATCGTTCTAGCGGTTCGTATCGTGGGATCACCTGTCCATCGCGAAATTCAACCGCGAGATCGCCGCGGGCAGGAAGATCGGCAACATGACCAGAACTCGCGGCCACTTCGTAATCGCGGCCGAGAATGGCTCGTATTTTGGCGACCTTATTGGGCGATTCGACAACAACCAGGTGCATGTGGTAAGCTCAAGATGGATAGCGGCCACGCCCCGTGCTGCGAGTGCGCGTAGGGCTCACAGGGGGCGGGACGGCGATAAGATTAATAAATTAGTTGTCGGCCAGATCTTCGTCATCCTCGTCCAAGGCCATGGCTTGGAGTTGGGCCAAGCTAACGAATTCGAGGGACGAGATGTGGGTGGCTGAAAGCTTCACCTGCGGCGCTACCCCAGCTTCTAGGGCTTCTTTCCAGCGTAGAACGCAGAGGCACCAGCAGTCACCTTCGCGTAGCCCGGGAAAGCCGTATTCCGGACGCGGGGTAATGAGGTCGTTGCCGGCACGGGCGGAGAATTCGAGGAAATCATCGGTAACCTCTACGCAAACCAGATGCAGCCCCCGGTCTTCGGCTCCGGTATTACAGTGGCCATCTCGATAAAAGCCGGTGAGGGGGTCAAAACAACAGGGTTGGAGGGGCTTGCCAAGGACATTCTTGGCGGTGGTTTTGGCCATATTATTCTGCTGCTTCCGGGCTTGTCTGTTCGAGTAGTTCCTTGGCGGTTGCCTGAATCGCCGGTTCGGGGCTCATTGCGGCGGCGCGAATGCTAGAATTCAGGGGCTGAACTTCGACCTGTGCCGCATTGGAGGAGGTCAGCCAGGGGTTAGCGATGCGATCGCTGCCAATGAGATCTGGACGCAGGGCAAGGATGAGGACCAGCATGAGTAAAATGCTGATAAGGAGAAACGAGAAAAGGAGCAGGAGAATCAGTACACGCCGGCTTCCCCTCTGGAGTCGCAGGACCAAAGCCAACTGGGCGCGATGCTGGTCTCGCTCTAGTTCAAAGCTATCGCTGAGGGTGCCGAGGTGGGCCAGCAGCTTTTGATTGGCCTCATCGCGACTGCTCAGGGTTTGCGCCACCGCTTCATGGGCGTGGCGACTGGCTGAAGCGGCAGCGGTGAGTTCGGTGATCAGGGCAGGCAAGCGTTCTTGCTCTGCTGCCACCGATTCCATCAGTCGATTGGTGGTGCCGAGGTGTTCGTCAAACCGTTCCACCACCCGTCCCACCTGATGGAAGCCCTGTTCAAGCTCTTTCATCAGGGCCGTGCGGGAAAGTTGCTGCTCGCGATCAGGTTCGCCAGCGCTGCTGCGCGGCGTCTCTGCCCCCGCTGCATCCTGATCAGAAGCCAGGGGTTGCAGGTCGGTTTCGCTGCGCCGGAAAAAACGGGTCCAGTCTTTAAAAGCCATGCTTGATTATGATCGCTGTATCTCAGCCACGCAAGCTCGGACCTGGGCTTGTCTGCAGGGCGGCGTAAAGCTTGTCCCTGGGTCTGTATCGGCGAGCAAATATTCTCCGAAAGGCTGTGTTTTGAGCGAAAAGCATGCCCCGTGAAGCGGGCATTCTTTTTCCCAGCACGCTTTGCCCCGCCCGGATCTCTCGCCTCTGCGCTGAGCGTGGGCAGGTTTCTCATCCCCGCTTAGCTCCAGGCCTGCTTTTCTGCGGCTACAGCTTGCCCGGCCATTCCCGGCCTATTCCCGCCATCCTATTGGAGGCTTGGGTCAAAGTATCGTCTGTCAACTCGATAGGCCTGAGACGGGTGTTCGGTGCACTGAACCCGGGCCCCTGCTTGCGCGTTGGCACTAGCGTAAATTCCATATCATCCCAGCACTCAAAGGGCCTTGCTTTGGGTCCCTGCTTGCAGTCGTTGAAAGTGCCACCATGCCGATTAATCCCCATCAGCCATCCGATGACCGCCTGGTGACGCGCAATCAGGTGCCGCGACCCTTTATGGGGCGCCGCGAGACGATTCTCGTCATGATGATTGCTTTTGCCTTTGCCGTTGTCCTCTTCGGCTTTTGGCCGGATTCCTGGAGCCAGCAGGATGAGGTGGAATTTGGCGATCCCATTGGCTTGCGGGAAATGCCCTACCCGAAATTAGCGGCCCTTGAGAACCGTGTTTCTCAGTCTGATATAAGCGCGGTGGAAGTGGCCATTGCTGAGTATTTAGAGCGGCCCGATCGGATTTTCGGGCAACCCTTGCCGGTGTTGGTTGGTTGGGCGCAGCGGCAATTGACACGGGATGCGGCGCGGCAGCCCATCCCGATGCGGGTGGGGCCTAGTGACATTGGCCGCATTGCCATGGATCCCGGGTTTAGCATTCGTGCCGGTTCGCGGGTGGCGATGAGTGGTCAAGTGGTAGAGATTCTACCCTTTGCAATTACCGATAATGATGGGGAGGTTGTCGAGCAGTGGCAGCGCCTGCTGGTGGAGGCGGCTCCCCAGGTGCATTTCCAAGTCCTTGCCAGCGGCCAGGCAGCCGAACTTCCCTATGGCGCCGAGATCAATGTGGTGGGCCGTTATCTGGGGACGGTGGCAACGCCAGTGCTCAACGATGAGGGTGCCACGGTTTTGCTCCCAACCATGGCTGCCCAGACCGGCACGGTGATCGAAGGGGGATCGGGCATTGATATGGCCTCGCTGCTGCGTCTTGGCGTTGGCGAGCGTCCTGGAACAGGCCCCTTCCGCCTCGATCCGACAGTGTTTGACGATGTTGATGATATGTCTCTGCGCTTGGAACGCCGGGCTTACTACTATCTTTTGGGCCTGATCGTCGCCGATCGCACCACACCTGGCGTTTATAATGATCCCCTTGATGCCAATCGCTATGAACAGAAACTGCACCATGGGCCCGAAAATTTCCGCGGGCATCCGGTTACCGTGCGCGGGCAGGTTCTGCGTGCCTGGGAAGACTGGGAGGTGGCCCGGGATCGGCCATTTGGTGTGCAGCGGGTTATCCGTATGTGGCTGTGGGCATTGGTTCCCGAAGAGCGGGTAATTCAAGTCGACGGCCGAGACCATACTTTGGTTTCATCGCAACCGGCAGTGTACGACCTTGCTATAGTGGTGGGGCCGGATGTCGAACTTCCGCAGCCCCGCGATCAGATATCCGCAACCGGCCGCTTCTTAAAAGTGCAGCGACAACAGGTAACCCAGGATTTCGTCTTCAATCGCGGGAGTTTACGCAATACCGATCGCGCCCTTTCAGACTCGGTGTATTTCAAGTTTATCGTTGCAGGTTCCTTCTCCTCAGAACCTCCACGCACGGAAATCAGCACCCTCTTCTTGCAGGTGGGATTTCTCATCGTCTTTACCAGTTTGCTGATTTTTATAGTGCGCATGATTGATGCAGATCGCCGCCGACTTGATGATTACAAAAAGCCCCTGCGTAAATTGCGGGCAAATCGGCGGGCCTTGGCCAAGAAGCGCCGGCTTGCCGAGGCTCAAGAAGCCGAAACGGCTGACGCAAGCGAAGACCTGCGCCGGGCGGCCATGGATGAAGATCTGCCAGGGGACGGAGATGGAGACGGCGAAGAGGGGGACGAAGAAGATGGGGATCATCCTCGCCCATGATGCTGCGACCCAGCCCATTACCGCTGCCGCTGACCCCTAGCGGAGCGCTGAGTCAGGGCCCGTGGGCGGTGGTATGCGGGGATGTGCATTTGCGCGTAGGAGAAGTTTCCGCCTTCACCGCCTTCTTGGATCGCTTGTTGCTGGCGCCGCCACAGCATCTGATCATTCTCGGAGACCTCTTCGATTACTGGCTCGACAATCAAAGCTTTACCCGCAGCTATGAATCTCTTTTTGTCCAATTGCATCGGTTACATGCCTCTGGGGTGCATCTTCACCTGGTGCTTGGCAATCGCGAATTGGTGGCGGGTCCGCATCTCCAGGCAGCTGCTCCATGGAGGGTGCTGCGCCGCCGCCTGGATATTGAGTGCCAGGGTCGACGCTTGCGGATCGTGCACGGCGATCGCCTTGTCCGTGATCCGGGGTATCGATTCTTTGCTTCGGTATTGGAAAGTTGGTGGTTTCGTGCCTGGCAGGCCTGCGCGCCCTTTGCCTTGCATCAACGTATCGCGCGGCTGTTGCGGGCTGGCAGCCAGCGCAAGGGTAGGCGCAATGCTGAAATTGGTCCCCCCCTGCGACTGCTAGATCCGCGTCGAGTGGAAGCTGCTGGACGGGGCGTACAAAGCTTAATCGCCGGCCATATTCACCAGCAGTGGCATCATCGTATACGCGGCATTGACTGTCATCTCTGCGGCCACTGGGAGGCGACCGAGGGGCGTTGGTTAGAACTGAGCACTGATGGCGGGGTGCAGTTCTGTCAGGGTACCTTTCCTGGCTTGTCCGCAGACGTCGAGGTCTAAGCTCTAGCGCTCAACCGGTTCAAACCCCTGGCGTCATAACGGCGGACTGCACCGCAGACTCACTGAGGATTCCCATGCATTATCTCACCCGTGGCTTTACCTTTTCTGCAAGTCATCGCCTGCACAACCCGGCCCTTTCGGTGCAGGACAATGCCTGTGCTTTTGGCATGTGCGAAAATGTCCATGGTCACAATTACCGCATGGAGATCACGGTGCGTGGGCAGCTTGATGCCGATCGGGGTTTCTTCTGTAATGTTATGGATCTCAAAGAAGTGGTTGATGAATTGGTTGCAGATCCCTGTGAACATCAGTTCCTCAATGACATTCCCCTCTTTGAGGGCGTGGTTCCGACGACCATGGAAAATCTCTCGCAGCGCATCTGGCAGGTCCTCGAGCCAGCCTTAAAGGGTCGTGGAATGGAGCTTTACGAGGTCTATTTGGCAGAGACGGCAGATAATATCGTCCGCCTGCGCAAGGATTAGGATTTTATTTATGGCTATGCGCATGGATGTCGATTTCCCTCGCCCCCTCAGCCGCGAACAACGCACCGCCATGCTCTTGGCCCTGGCGGCCTTGCCCAAAACCTCCAGAGTCAAATTGGTGCGCGGCGGCCACGGCATTGTGATTATGGGAGAGGCTTTGGGCTTGGATCGCGTGCGCTCGGCCTTGGAAGACGAAGGTCTTGTGATTGAGGCCATTCGCACCAGTCTCGCCGCCGAAGAAGATCTCTTGGTTGATGAGGTTAGCGATGCCCATCCGGCGGGGAAAGAACGCTTGCGGCCAATCGGTCGCTAACATAGCGACTAAACACACTGGGGCTTGAGAGCACGCTGCGCCAACCGCCTAAGGGTACGTTTCCACTACCGCGGCGATGCTGAAACCATTCCTTGATATCGTCTTGGGTATTGCGTAAGGCGCTGTCCCACATGCCGCTGGCGGTCCACAAGACGCTGCCATTCCGGCAGTCCACCATGGCTATGGTAATGCTAAGCGCCACCGGATCAAAACTTTGCCAATGATTAATACGCGCCAAAATAACCGCGTCGGCACCGAAGGTGTCGCGCGTATGGCGCAGACTGTCTTGACTGAGGCGATTCGAGCGCAGGGGATCTTCCGGGAAAAGCTGATCCCGGTCGGCTATGCTTGCCTGCAGAATCTCAAAATGGTTGAGTTCAGTGAGAGCGCGAATGAGACTGTGGTCCATACTGCGGGCGCTGGTTCCAATGCCACTATCGAGAAAAACGGGCATTAAAACTACGCGGCTGGCGCTATGAATGGCGGGCTCGTGGTAACGGGAGAATTCCCTCGCCTCGTGAGCTGAAGAGCGCTGCCAGCTACAGGACTGAGCAAAAAGACAGGCGACAATGAACAGACAAGCATGCAACGGGGCTTTCATGGCGATTGCGGGCCTCCGTTCAAGTCTTCCGGACGCAGGGTTGTAGCTTCACCGCGTAGGCGCGATTGGAGGCCCAATAAACGTTGCGGCTCATCACTTTTAATCGTCAAGACCTCACGCATTAAATCAAAGTAGCGCCGTTCATTGCGCAGTCGTTGAATTTCCGCTGCGCTCAATCGCTCTTTGAGGTCCTCCGCTTCGCGCAGGGCCAGTTGACGTTCTTGCTGGGCGGCAGCTAGGTCTTGGTCGGCTTGGCGCAGTAACTCCAGTTGATCGCGCAGGCGCTCGTTGACCGTATTCACCTCGATTAGACGGCTGCGGAGATCTTGATTCTGGCTGCTCAAGGCATCTTGTTCTTTGCGCAATTCGCTAGCCATTTTTTCTAACTGATGAAGATTTTCCAATAACGTGCCATCGCTGCTGGTCAGCGCTAAAGAGGGGCCATCGCGATAAGCGCCGCGGCCATGGCGAGTGAGGAGTTGTTCCAACTCGCGCAGGCGGCCTTCCATGGCGTTCAGGGTGGTTCGCTGGCGTTCGATAATTTGCGTTGCTTCCAGGCTGCGCCGGGCGTTTTCCCGGGCCTCGGCGGCCATAGCTTCGGCCTGTTTACTGCGTTCATTGGCCTCATGCGCTTTGACCCCGCTGACGTCGCGAGCCGGCCAGTGCTCAGAGCAGGCGCTGAGGCTCAAAGCGATGCCGGCAAGGGGGATTAGCCAGCGCTGACTCATGGTCTTGCTCCCTCGGTCGCGGGGCTCAACTGCGGAGCGGTTAAGCCGTGTAATTGCTCGCGCAACTCTTCTTGCAGCAGGTTTACTGAAGGTGAGGCCGAAGGTAGCCGGAGGACCTGAGAGGCGAGATCAAAGAAGCTGCGTTCCGCACTCAGACGCGCCAGTTCCATTCCTTCCTGGCGTTCGCGCAGGGCTTCTAGGCGGGCCTGAGTGCGTCCCAATTCACTTTGCAGGTGACTGAGTTGGGCGCGAATAGAGGTTCCATCGCCGCCTTCTCCGTCCTCGGCCTTTTCGTGATTGCTTGCCTGGCGGCGTAACACTTCAACTTCGCGCAGTAGTTCGCTGCGCTCGCGGGAGATGCGATCGAGGCGGGCGAGGACGGTTTCTTCGCGGCCCACATCGCCGACTAAAACTGCTGGCGCGCGGCTGCCGGGCAGGCCTAGGCGCACCTCCAATTCACGGATGCGCTGTTCGAGAATTTCGCGGGTTTCTAATTCGGCGCGGATTTCCCGCTCATGGGCGCTGCGCAGGCGCTCTTGCTCGCGGCGGAGGCTGCGGATGTCCTCAGCAGCCAAGGCCAGTTGGCTGGCCAAACCTTCGGTCTGTTGCAGGAGGCGCGATTTCTCAGTTGTGAGCCGTTTGATTTCTTCGCCACGCGCTTCCCGGTCCCGGCGCAGTTCGCTGACCGCCTCATCGGCAAGGGCTTCGCGCACCGCTGAGAGTTCGGTAAGGTGCTCGGCCTCCCGGCGCTCGAGGCGGCGCTGAAAGGCGGCTTGGAGATCGCTGATCTCTTGCTGGTGGCGCTGTTCCATTTCTTGTAATTGGCTTTGATGGCGCTCGCTTAAAGTTTGCAATTCATTGGTGAAATTGCGGCGTAGTTCGGTGAATTGTTGGCGTTCGATGGTGTCTTGTGCTTGGGCTTGCTGGCTTTCCCCTTCCATGACGTTGCGAACCTGGCCGCTGATGGCCAATTCGCGGACATCGCTTATCACTAGCACCGGATCACCAATGGCGATGGGATTATTGCGGTCAAGCAGGCCGATTTGCCGGGCCAGGGAGAGTTCTGCCTCAGCTACGGTGAGGACTTGCAGCATGCCCTTCATAAAACCTTCGGTCTGCGGATCCATAACGCGGATCAGGGTACCAGGGGTTAAGCCATGATCGCGGCCAAGGGGGATTTCGACGAGGGTTTGACCGTCCTCGGTGCGGCTAATGGTCGTAATCACCGAATGCAGGGCCTGCGGCTTGGCTGCGGTTTCCTGCTGGTTCGGCGCATCGGTGGACGCACTGCGGGAGCAGCCCAGGGCCAGGCTCATGCCGCCGATTGTTGCAAGTATGGATAGATACGTGGTGATTCGGTACATTGCTGGTCCCTGGGTTCTCCCGGGAACGGTAAAGCACCAACCATGCCAGTTATGGGGGAGGACCAGACTAGCCGCCGGCGATGCGGGACCTGAGGGCCGCCAATTCGCCACTGGGATCGGCTCCGGCGAAGTCGAGAACCAACATTTCTGAGCCGTGTATGGGCTTTTCCAGCTCCTGGCGCAGCAGTTCCCGATGAGTGATGACGGTGGCTGGCAGGCCGAAGGCCCGGGCGAGACCAGCAAAGTCGAGCTGCTGCGGACTGCGCAGGAGGGGGCCAATGCCGGGGATGCGGGCGCTGGGCAAGGTGTCGAAGATACGGCCACCGCCATTGTCGAGGACGACGATTTGCAGGCAGGCGGCCGATTGGCGGAGGGCGGCGAGGGCCGGCGCATCGTGGAGCAGGGCCAAGTCGCCGATGAGGAGGCGCAGGGGCCCCAGGGCCTCACTCAGGCCAATGGCGGTGCCAATGGTGCCATCGATGCCGTTTACCCCGCGGCTGGCCCACACCCCCTGCCAGCCGCTGCCGGGAAGGACAAAAGAATTGCCATGGCGCACGCTCAGCGAATTGGCGAGGGCGAGGTGGGCCCAGGGGCCGGGCAGCTGACAGGCCAGGCAGGCTGCCAGGCATTCACCCCATTCGGTGCTTTCCCGCCAATCAGCCAGCAGGCGCTGGGCCTGGTCGTCATGTTTGAGCCAGCGCTCTCGCCAATCCCCATCGACGGGGGCGGCGGCGGTCAAGAGGCTGGCCAGCTGCGGGCTGGGGAGCATGGCGAGATTGATGAACTCCCGGTGGCAGAAATCCGCCGTCACCGGCAGGCGATCCCAGCGCAGGATGGTGGCCGGGGATCGCTGTAGCCACTCCCAGCAGGGCCGAGCCAGGGGCGCTGGGCCCAGGCGCAGAATGAGATCGGCCTCCCAGGATTTGGCGGGGCCGGCCAGGAGGAAATCGGCGCTGCTCATCTGGCCGGGCAGAGCATGGGGGCGCAGGCCGCTGCAGGCATCGCTGAGAATGGGCCAGCCGGCGGCAATGAGGGGCGCTAATAATTGGGGGTCCACCCCGGCATGGGGCCCGCAGACCACCAGTCCCCGGCGCGCCCCGGCCAGGGCCTGTCGCGCCCGGTCGAGGAGGGGGTGATTCTCCATCGGCTCCCTGGTCGGCGGCGGCTGGGGTGATGGCGCAGGGCCAGGGGGATCCTGGGATTCCATGAGCGGTTCGTCGAAGGGCTGATTGAGGTGCAGGGGACCAGGCCGTTCAAGGGCCTGGTGCAGGGCCTGGGCCAGGGTGACCAGCATTGCCGGGGCGCGGTCAATGGCGGGCAGCCCAAGGTCGCAGCTGGCGGCGCAGAAGGGTTTGAAGATATGAGCCTGGGCCATGGTTTGCGGGGCCCCGCAGTCCTGCAGATGGGGCGGCCGATCGGCACTTATAAGAATCAGGGGAATGCCGCTGGCGTGGGCTTCGCAGAGGGCCGGCAGGCAATTGGCGACCGCGCTGCCGCTGGTGGTAACCACCGCCGCCGGCTGTCCCGTAGCCTTGGCCAGGCCAAGGGCGCGAAAGGCGGCGGAGCGCTCGTCGAGGTGGCTGTGAACTTGCAGGTCAGAGCAATCGATGGCGGCAGCCATAAAAGGCACATCACGGTTGCCCGGGCAGATAATCAGATGTCGCAGGCCGCCGCTGATGAGTTGACGTAAGAGCAGCCGGGCCCACCAGCGATTGGGGGGGCTCATGGCGATTTAGGACTTGCCGCGCTGGCGGTGGTCTGGAGTAGGGCCGTGGGAGGCGGCGACGAATTCGGCAAGGCGGGAGGCTGCTTCCAGGGCCGCCGCCGGCGTTTTTTGCCGCAGCAGGCCGTCGAGGAGGGCGGCCATAAAGCTGTCCCCGGCACCCACCGTATCGACTACGGTTATCGGCTGCGCCTCGGCCCAATGCCATTGACCATCTTTCCACAGCCCGGCGCCCTGGGCGCCGGCGGTGAGGGCCACCATCGGCATCTGCAGCTGCTCGGCCAATTGCCGGGCGGCGGCCTCGGGGGGGCATTCATCCACGGGCAGATTAAGGAGTCGGGCGGCCTCTTCGTCATTGAGTTTCAAGCAGTCGACGCCCACCGCCAATTCCCGTACTAGGTCGAGATCATCGTAGGGCTGGCGTAAATTAATATCGAAGACCACTAAGGCCGATGGATCTAAAGCCTTGCGCAGTTGGCTTAAGCCCAGGCGATTGAAGGGCGAGCGCTGGGCCAAACTGCCGAAGACCAGGGCCTGGGCCCCGGCGGCGGCGGAGAGGACGGCTGCATCCACCGTAATTTGATCCCAGGCCACGCCTTGAGTGATCGTGTAGCTGGGTTTGCCATGCTCTAATTCCACCTGCACGGTGCCGGTTGCTGGGCCATCGAGACTTGCCAGGAGGCTGTGGTCAATGCCCAGGCGATCAGCGCGCCGGCGCAATTCTTCCCCCAGTTGATCTTGGCCAATGGCTGACACCAGGCAGGCTGGCTGTCCTAATTGCCCCAGATGGTAGGCCACATTCAGCGGGGCCCCGCCCATAAAAAGGCCGGCCGGCAGGCAATCCCAGAGGGCTTCGCCGTAGCAGAGAATGGTCATGTCTTCACTCCAGTTTGCCGGGGTGCTCCAAGAGATCGATAATGCGCTTGAGCAGGCGACCGGCGTGGCCGCCATCGGCGATACGGTGGTCAAAGGTGAGGGTGAGTTCGGCGGCGCGGCGGCGTCCCCAGGCCTTTTCCCGGGGATCCCAGTCCGGCACATTGCGCACCGCGCCCATGCCCAGAATCAGGGATTGATCGGGCAGTGGCACCGGGGTTGCCCAAATGATATTAAAGGTTCCATAGTTGGACACGGTGGCCACGGCGCTGGCCTGGGCATTGATCGCCCGCCGCTCTTGGCCGGCGGCAAAGGCGGCGTCGTAGTGCTCTACCAATTCGGCGAAGCTGCACTCGGCTGGCCGCTCAAGTACCGGATTCACCACCCCGCTATCCACCTCAATGGCGATGGCGATATTGATGGAATCGGGGTGTACCAAGCGATCGCCAACCAGGCGACAGGCTGGCTGATCGTCTTCGCTCAAAGCCTTGGCCAGGGCGCGGATGCCGTAGACCGTGGCCGAAGGGCGGCCAGGGATGGTACGGCGATGCTCCATCAGGGCATCCATGCTGCATTCCATGGCGATAGTCGCCAGGGGGCGGTTCCAGGAGCGGCGCATGCTATCGGCCACCGCTATGCGCATCGGGCTGGCCGGGCTGGTATTGCTGGATTCCACCTGTTCGAGGAAGCGCTCAAGATCATTGACCGAAACCCGGCCGGCGCGGCCGCTGCCGCGGATGGCATTAAGGTCATCGCTACGTAGGCCATATTCGGACATACGGGCGCGCAAACGGGGGGAGAAATAGCCCATGCCGGCAGCCTTGGCCGGCACCGGTAGATGCTCACCGCTATTGACGCCGCGGGGGGCGTGCTCGCTAACGTACTTGGGCGGGGGAGCAGCACTATCCTTGCTTCGCCCTTCAGTGGGGGCCGCGCGCATGGCGCTTTCGGCATCCACCTCCAGGTGGCCAAGAACACCGCCGACGGCACAACTGGTGCCGGAAGCAATCTCCTGGGAAACCAGGGTGCCGGTGGCTGGCGCGGTGACGGTGAGGACGCTCTTCTCGGTTTCCACCTCCAGTAAATCCTGATCGACATTTACGGTTTCGCCAATGTCGATCAGCCACTCGCGGACGGTGGCTTCGGCGGCGGACTCGCCAAGTTGGGGCATGCGGATGGGCAGGCTGGGCATAATTAAAACCTCACAGTCTCTTCCACGGCGGCCATAATGCGACGGGCATCGGGTCGGTGGGCAGCCCACAGGCGGGGATGATAGGGGATGGGGGTGTCGATGGCGCAGATGCGCTTCGGCGGCGCATCTAACAAGTGGAAGCCTAGCTGGGCGACGGCGCTCACCACCTCGGCGGCCACCGAGCCATAGGGCCAGGCCTCGGTGGCCACCACCAGGCGACTGGTGCGCGACACCGAGGCGAGAATAGTATCCATATCGAGGGGGCGCAGGCAGCGCAGGTCGATGACTTCCACTGAAATCCCCGCCTCGTCCATTAAACCTTCGGCGGCGGCCAGACAGTCGTGGACCATGGCCGAATAACTGACCAGGGTGACATCGCGCCCCGGCCGACGCACCACCGCGGCGCCCAGGGGGGCCACCGGCAGGGCCGGATCAAAGGGCTCTTTGAGATGGTTATAGAGGTATTTGTGCTCGCAGAAAATCACCGGGTCATTGCAGCGGATACTGTCTTTAAGCATGCCATAGGCATCGGCGACGGTGGAGGGGGCGACCACCACCAGGCCGGGATGATTGGTCAGCCAGGCTTCGGGCATTTGCGAGTGATAGGGGCCACCGCCGGGGGTGCCGCCAACCGGGAAGCGGGCGGTAATCGGGCAGGGCCGGCCATTGCGCCAATAGAAGGCCCCGGCGTGGTTGACCAATTGATTAAAGGCGATGGAAGCGAAATCCGCGAACTGGAATTCGATTACTGGCCGCGCCCCCTCAAGGGCTGCACCGATCGCCACCCCGGTTATCGCATCCTCAGCGATGGGGCTATTGAGAACCCGGCCGGGAAAGCGCTCGGCCAGGCCCTTGGTAGCCTTAAAGGCCCCGCCAAAGGTGCCACCAACGTCTTCGCCATAGATAAAGACAGACTCGTCTTCAGCCATCATATCACCGAGGGCCTGACGGATGGCGGCGACGTAGGAAATGGTTTGTTCTTCGGTTTGCGTTGTCATGGAACCAACCCCTGATCCAACCAGCGTTCGGAATAGGCGCACCAATCCTCGACATCGGGGTTGGGCTCGGGTTCGGCGAGACAGGTGCTTACTGCCTCGTCGATGAGTGCATCGATTTCGGCACGCATGGCGGCGACATCAACACCGGCCGCTTCCGCCTCGTGCACCGCCACTTCGAGGCAGTCCTTGGCCTTGGCCATGAGCTCGGGAGGGGTGTAAGTGGCGTCATCATGCTCGCCGTGGCCGGTGAGGCGCAGCATGGTGGCAATCACCATCTGCGGCCCCTGGCCGGCGCGGGCGGCAGCGAAGGCTGCCTCGGCGGCGGCGCGGCAGGATTGCGGATCCTCGCCATTGCAGGTGTGAGCCTGGATGCCATAGCCAAGGGCGCGATCGCAGAAATCGCGGCAAGCGAAACTGCGATCATTCAGGGTTGAATAGGCGAGTTGATTATTGGCCAGCATAATCACCACCGGCAGGCGCTCGACGGCAAGTACATTCAGCCCTTCGTGGGCGGCGCCGGTGCCCATGGCGCCATCGCCGAGGCTACACAGGCCCACCGGTAATGCATCGCCGCAAAGCTTGCCCTGCAGGCGGCGTGCCAAAAGCATGCCGCCGACGGTGCTAATCATGGCCCCAAGATGACTAATCATCGGTAGCAAGCCAAATTCAATATTCCCGCGGTGAACATTGCCATCGCGGCCGCGCATCGATCC
>REDX01000168.1 GCA_007695355.1 Planctomycetota bacterium | reverse complement strand
AATAAAGACCTCTCCCGAGGAGTCCCACTGCACGTCCTCAACCAGGCCAGCGCCATTTGCGCCCTGGGTGTCCGCCGAATAGGTAACGAAAAACCCGAGGAGGTTATTCGCCAGATCGATCTTGCCATCGATCGTTTCCTTCTTGGGCTCAATGCGCTGGACATTATCGAGTTTATAGTCCTTGTTGTCGATGGTGATCCACACCGTTTCCCCCATGGTGCGATAACCGCTCACCGTACCGGTAACCACCCCATAGCCCACATCGGGGTTAAAACCACGATTGCGCAAGGCCTGCACCTCCTGCTCTCGCAGGGCATTTTGATTTACCGTAACCTCTTGACCAATTAGCTCTTGTGACCAACGGAGGTCGTTGCGATAACGTTCAAAACGGGTATTAGATAACTCCTGCAGTTTTTGCATATTCTCTACCAGCTTTGACGTCTCCATGGGCTCGAATGGGTCCTGATTGGACAACTCAGCCAACATAATGGAGAGAAAATCGGCATCGCGGAAGGCGCTTGAATTATCCGTATTGAGCCGCGCGGCAGGGTTTTCCCGGTTAAAAAGGGCGGTAAGTTCCATGGCGAAGGCTCCCTGGGGGCTAAGGATAGGTATTCAACGCAAAGGTTGTGCCATCCACAGTTGGGGCCCGCGCTTGGTTGGTTGCTAAGGGAAGGCCGATGACTCGCATTAAAAGGTTTATGCGATGTAGGTTAAATCACGCTGGGGCGTGTCCCACAGTGCTCACTCAGAACCCTAAAGCGGTCAACAAACGGTTGGCTCATCAAGTAACAATGGGTGCTATTTGCACGTAGCGCCTGAGGGATAGCGGCCATACTGCCATCCTAGGGCAGGATTTTTACAATAGGCGCCCCATCTCGTCTCGCACTGCTCAGCAGCATAAGGGACTGTCGGCACAAGGATTGGACCTATGGCTTATCATCTGGTGGTGGTTTCTGGACGCGAAGCAGGGCAACGCTTTCCCCTCGCCAGCGAACGTTATGTTCTAGGTCGCGATGCGGCCGCAGATATTCGCCTGGATGCCATCGGTGCCAGTCGCAGTCACTGCGCCATTTGCCTGCGCGATGGCAGCACGCTGACCATTGAAGACTTGGGTTCACGCAATGGCACCAAGGTCAATGGCTCACTCATCGATGGTAATCGCACCCTGCGAGTCGGCGACCGCGTCGCCATTGGCACCACCGAATGCCTGATCGCCGATGACCGTTTCCATGGTCAAGTCCGCCTACAAATCATTGCCGGTGGCGATCCTGGTCGCGAAATACCCCTACTGGGCAAGGCGGTGACCATCGGCCGCGGCCAGGCCGCAGACGTGGTGATCGACGATAAAGCCGCAAGTCGGATCAATTGTGCCCTCGTCGAAAATGATGGGGTGTGGCAGGTTGAGGATCGTAAATCCGCCAATGGAACTTTGCTCAATGGCGACCGAATCAAAAGCCGGCAAAGTTTGCGTTCGGGTGACTACCTGCAGATTGGTGCCACCATCTTTTCCTTCCTTGATGGGCGCATTGAAGACCTCGCTGGCCGCAGCCTGGGCAAATATACCCTCATCCGCCGCGTCGGATCCGGCAGCTTAGGGGTGGTCTACGAGGCCAAAGCCCAGGGCAGCGGGCAAAAGGTTGCGGTGAAAATCATCGATCCTTCAATCGCCAACGATGCCAGCGAACGGGCCCGCATCCTCAATGCCGCCCGCCGCGCCAGTAACCTTAGCGACGAGCACTTGGTAGGAGTCCATGCCTGCGAACAGGAAGAGGGCCTACTCTACATCGCCAGCGATTGGGCCGATAACGGATCGCTCAATGATCTCCTGGATCAAAGTGGCGCCGAATTACCGCCGTCGCTCATCGTGGCCGCCATGTTACTCGACGCTGCCAAGGGGCTAGAGGCAGCGAGCCGGCAGAATCTCCACCATAACGGCCTGCGCCCTGGTAATCTCTTAATCTTCCGTGATGGCGTTGTCCGGGTTTCAGATTTTGGCACCACCGCCCGCTATCAAAGCGAGGATCACAGCGCTGGCGGCATGTACCCCTACTATGTCTCACCAGAGGAACTGGCAGCCAAACCCGTCGATGATCTGGCTAATCAATTTAGCCTGGGCGCAGTTGCTTACCACGCCCTCACTGGCAGTCCACCATTTGCCGAAGACGACATTGCCAGCTCCGCCAGTGCCCGATTGAGCAGCTGCCTAGAGCATGTTCGCACCTTCAATAGTGCGGTTCCCGCCCCCCTCGCCACCATCATCGCACGCACCCTTGCCCTGAGCGCCGAGGATCGCTATCCAAACTGGGCCGCCCTCTGCAAGGATCTTGAAGCGGTAATCGATCAGGGCGAACGCGCCAAGGTAACGCCGGTGAAAAGTTCGGCGATGGCGGCGGAAAGTCATAGCGCCGCACCGCGGCGCAGCGAAAGCATGGCCCGAGGCAGAGGCGCCGCACCGCGAGTACGGCAAGTCCGCAGTAGCAACAACCAACAGCGCTCGATCGTTATTGTGGCAGCCATTGCTGCGGCCTTCGTCGTGGCACTCTTGGTGGTGGTTTCAAATATTGGCAGCAGCTCAGCGGTCCAAGATCAACCCGTAGCCGGGAGTTGGCGCGATGAGCAGCGCCGCGAAAGCACTCCGGCAGTTATCCAACCGCCTACAACCCGGCAAAGCACAGCTCAGCCAAGCACTGAGGCCAGCCGCACCCTGCCGCCGCCGCCCAGCCAACGGGACAACGATAGCGCTACGCTACCGCTCACCGATCATCAGCGCCAAGGCCGCGACCAAGTCCTTGATGATGAGCCCATCGCCGCCGCGGTAGCACCGGATTCTGCTGCATCTTCCGATGTGGACAGCCCAAGTACCGACGACATTGCCGTCGCCAGCCCCCCCGGAGCCCCTTTGGGTGAAACGGATCCGGAACCCACCGCCGCCCCTGCGCCAGCGCCGCCCCCCGCACCGAAACCCACCGGTTTACCCACTCGACAGGGCGAACTCACCCACTTTGCCCGCCGCGGCACCTGGGAAGACGGACACCTCGTATTGACCGACGGAAGTCAAAGCGGATCTAGCATACGCTATGATGGAGGAAGCTTTACCATCCGCGATACCCAGGGTGAAGAAGAAATAATCAATACCAGCTACGTCGCCCAAGTCGAGCTCAGCGCCCCCAATTCGCCGCGCCTTCGTCGTGGCGACGGCCTCCTTAATCGCATGGATTTCGCTAATGCCTTGGCCGCCTATGACGATGTCGAAGAACGATTTGCCGATCATCCCTACGTTGCTCAGCAGCGGCATCGTGCGAGAACCGCCCTCGACAAACTCACCGCTGCCGAGAGCAATATCATTAACGGCCAAATGAGCGGCGACGGCAGCACCGTCATCGAGGGTATCCAGAGCTACATCGCCATCATGGAGCCACGGCGTCTAGATGCCGGCTATGCTCAGGCCTGGACCGAAGCTTGGCCCCAGGTAGCAGGTCGCTTAGACGAGACTGAGCGTCATGCCATGATGGAACAAGCACGGCAGCTCGGCGTGCGACTGAGCTATGACCCACAAGCTCCTGAACAACTCAAAGAAGCTATGGCAATGGTCAGATCTGACTCTCCCGACTATCGTCAGGCTGCGCGGCTCTTTTCCCAAGCCGCCGCCGGCAATGCCTACTTTGATGACGATGCCAAACTTGGACACGCCCGCAGTCTGCTTGCCACCGGCAATGCGCGCGAAGCGTCGAGGTGGCTGCAGCGCGTCAGCAGCAGCAGGCGCAACTCTGGCGAATACCAAGAGCTCTCTTTGGCCCTTGGCCTGCGTCCACCACCCCTGCAACCAGAACTGCTCGTGAGCACCTACGTGGGTGGTCCTGGCAACCAAGCCATTCATGAAGTCAGCATTTCTGGCGGCGTGGCCGTGGGCAAGGGCACCAACTTCCAAGTCGCCTATCAACTCAGTAGCCTCCGCGGTGTCATCAGCGGAAATCCCGCCCACGACGAAGGCGATCAGCGATATAGCACGCAGCCCTTCCACCCCGGCCAAGGCCAAACCTTCACCGACCCGCGCAGTGGACACACCTATCGTAATCGCATGCGTCAGGTCCATTCCATTCTGCAACAGCCCATCCTTACCTCATCGGCGGGCTGGACCATGTGGGGACAAAATTACAGCGATATTAACCCTGGCACCAATAGCATTCGCTGGGGGCCACTGATGGCCGACTCCCGGGGCTATGGCGTATGGATGATGCCCAATGGTATGATTGGCGCCAGCTTTTGGACTGATGGCGGCAATAGCGTGCTCACTCGCCACCCCCTGGATCTCAGCAAAGCTAATCCCATTGAAAGCATGGGGGCCTGGCAACGCCACTCCAGCGGCATGGCCTCGCTCTATCTTTTAATTGATCCCAGGGGCGAGAAACCTGAGATTAAGGGCGGCACCTTTGTTCCCAATCACGTCACCCATAATGCGGTGGATCCCTGGGGTCGGGTGTATTTGCCGGTGGGGGTAAGAAGTACCGACCTCCGCTTTGGTGCTAGCGCAGGCCGTGGCGGACTCTTTGTTCTCGATCCACAACTCACCAAACCTGAACTCAATATCCGATTTGGCGGTAGTGGTTCTGAGGTCTTAGGTCGGATTGCCATAGAAGACAATATCTTGGTTATGGGCGGGCGCACCCAATCTAAGGATCTCATCGTTCACAATGCAGTGCAGGAGAGACATGGCGGCGGCGATTGGGACGGCTGGCTGGTCATCATTCGCCTTTGGCCCCGTCCTTAACGCCGCCCGAGTAGCGTAGCACCTGGGGATCTCGCCATCCATCGGGATGCGGGCGGGACGGCGCAGCCATGGCATATTTAAAACGTCGATGCTGCCAGAAATATTGCCCCGGCGCACAGGCAATCAAACAAGATAGCTGATCCAACAAACGCTGCAGAAGAGCTTCCTGACTGGGAAATGCCGTGGGCTGTTGTAAGGCTGAATGATAAAAACGATAGCAGCCGGCACGGCGCCGCAGGCACGCCCCGGTGCCCGCCGGCACGCCGCAGGACCAAGCGAAATGGCCGGGGCCGGCATGGCAGCTCACCGCTTGGCCAAGAAACCAAGCGCCGACGCCGCGCTCTGGTCGTGGTCCCTGATCGGCCAGTAATCCTAGGGGGATGCCACTGCGCAGGCCGCGCATGGCGCTCACCGCACCCCGGCGATCACCGTGGGCCGACATAATCACCGAAAAACCCAAGCTTTCCCGTAATTGCGTTACCCAAGCATTGAACACCACTCCCCCTTGCGGCCGCGCATAGACCTGCAGGCGCCCATGGGCCGCCGCCAGTACAGCCGCGCCAATATCCCAATTACCAAGATGGGGCGTCACCCAAACCACCCCTGGATGGCGAGCTACCTGCTGCTGAAAGTGCTGTGGCGCCGCGATCTCCACCCCCTGCAAGACAGCAGGGCCGCGGGCGCCAACATAGAGCAAACCTAAAAAATTGGCGCCCATAGTGGCATAGGCGCGACGCAGTAAGCGGCGACGGCGGTAATGGGACAACGGCCCCAAAGCAATGCTAAGGGTTTGACTGGCCACTTGCCGGCGCAACCCCAAAGCCCAGGCCAAGAGACCAAGGGCCCCGCCGATGCGATCAACCGTGTCTGCGGCACAGGCTCCGGCGACACGGGCACAAAGATGGAGCAACATAGCCGTTGTCATAAGCGGCAGTATGGCCCCCTTGCCCTTGACGCTACCGACGATAAACAGGACATCAACGCGCTAGGGCGGTGGAATTGGATGCCACCACCGAACAGCATACGCGCATAAGAGAGGGGATTGGGCCATGGCCGTCACCAAAGTGTGGATCGAAGAAGGTTGTATCGTCTGCAACGCCTGCGAGACCGCCTGCCCTGAAGTCTTTCTGGTTACGGAAGACACTTGTATGATCCGTGCCGAAGTGCGCGAAGACGGTCAGGAAACCGAGAACCGCGATGAAAAAGCTCCCCTCAAGGCCGAGGCTGGCGAAGAACTGGCCGATGCCATTGAAGAGGCAGCCGAAGGCTGCCCGGTGGAAGTCATTAAGTTCGAAGTCGCCTAAACCGGCTGGCTCCCGCCGCTTAGGCGAGAGCCATGGGCAGTTGGCGCTGATGAACGTGGCGAATGAGATCGATGACGCGCTCGACGTCGGTCTCTTTAAATACACCATGCCCTAAATTGAAGATATAACCGCGGCCATCCCCAGCCTCGGCAAGCACCGCATCGGCGGCCGCCAATAAGCGCGGCTGCGGAGCCAGGAGTAATCCCGGGTCAAGGTTTCCCTGCACCGCCACCCGGGATGGCCCACCCAGCTGCTGCCAAGCCTGAGCCAGGGAAGTGGTGGCATCAATGCCGACAATATCCGCTCCAGCTTCGACAAAACTGCCGAGGAGATGGGCCGTATTGGTACCAAAGATAATCAGCGGGATGCCAGCAGGAATCTCCGCCGCCAGGCGCTTCAGATGGGGCAGGACAAATTCGCGATAATCAGCCAGGGGCAGGACGCCGGCCCAGGAATCAAAAATCTGGAAGGCCTGACAGCCGGCCGCCACCTGGGCCTGGGCATAGGGAATCGAAGCTGCTACCAGCCGCTCACAGAGCCGGTGCCAGAGGGCGGGATCGCTGTACATAAGGGCGCGGGTGCGGGCGAATTGCCGCGAACCGCCGCCTTCAATGGCGTAACTGGCCAGGGTAAAGGGAGCCCCGCAAAAACCGATGAGCGGGATATTGGCGGGCAGGTCGCGGCGGGTAAGGGCCACCGCGGCGGCAACGTAAGAGCAATCGTCGGCAGCTTGCTGGGGGTCACCCAGGGCGTCGACACCGGCGGTATCGCGGATGGGCCGCGCAAACTGCGGGCCGTCACCCTTAATATAATCCAATTCCATGCCCAAGCCCTTGAGAATGAGCAAAATATCGGCGAAGATAATCGCCGCATCGGCATCGATGCGCTGCTGGGCATAGACCGTGACCTCCGCCGCCAAAGCGCTGTCCTCGCAGAGGTCCAAAAAGGATCGGCCGGCACGCACCTCGCGGTATTCGCGCATATAGCGCCCTGCCTGCCGCATCAGCCAGACCGGGGTTCGCCGCGGCCGCTCGCCGCGGGCGGCGACCAGGAAATCGCTTTCCCACAGCGATGAACTCATCGCCAAACAATTGTCGGCACGGCGAAAGGGAATTCTCATGGCAGCTCCTGCGGCGGGAAGGCGGACAGCACCGGCGCACGGGGCCGCTGCTCGGGACGGGTGCGCCAACGGCGATGCCACCAAACCCATTGGCTGGGATGGCGGCGCACCAGCCCCTCGATGTAGGCGGTGGCGCGCTGGGTCAACGCCTGGGCCGCGGCGGCGCGATCACCGGGCGGCGGCTGCCAGCGCGGGCCGGCGTGCAAACACCAGCGCCGGCCCCGGCGATAGCAGACCAACACCTGCAGCGCCGTATTCGGGACCATCAGTGCTAATTGGGCCGGGCCGATGGGCGTGTAGGCCGCTTGGCCAAACCAGGGCACGAACACCCCGCTCAGAGCTGGCACGTCCTGATCGGCCAAACAGCCAATGGATCGCCCATCGCGCAGATCCCGCAGAACCGGGCGCAATCCCTCCTGCTGATCGATTTGACGGCAGCCGGTGCCGGTACGCATCCATTTAACCAGGGCATCGGCCAGGGGCGAGCGCAAGCGCCGACCAACCACGCTAACAGGGACCAAGGCTCCTACAAGTCGACCAAGTAACTCCCAGTTTCCAAAATGGGCAGTGAAGACCACGGTTCCGGATCCGCTACGACTGGCGCGCATAAACTCCGCCAAATGATCACGACCTTCGACCAGTAGGGAACGCTTCAGCCGCTGGGGATCCTGTCCCAAAGACCACAGCATCCAGAGGGCCATCCCCCCGGCATGGGCGAAGGCCCGCTGCGCCGTTGCCTCGATCCAGGCCGGACTGGCAGCGGGATAGGCCTGGCGCAGGTGCTCGCGGGCGCGGCGCTGGTCGCGGCCGGGGAGGCAGGCAAAGCAAGCTCCAGCCCAGCGGCCAAAGCGCCAACAGCCCTGGGGCGGCAGGCAGCGCAGAGACGTAATAAGCCTCTTGAGCAAAGAAAGCAGCATACTCATCGACCCTCGCCCATCTGCCGCGCCCGCTGGGCCCACCACTCCAAACGCTTGGCGATTTCCCGCTCATAACCGAAGGCCCCGGGGCGGTAGAAGGTCTCGCCGGCCAAAACCTCTGGCAGACAGGCCTGACCGCTAAAGTGATCGGGGCAATCGTGGTCATAGCGATAGCCATCGCCATAGCCCAATTCACGCATGAGCCCGGTCGGCGCATTGCGCAAAAAGAGGGGCACCGCTGCCCCCGGATGCCGGCGCAGGGCCTCGGCAGCGGCAAAGTAGGCCTTGGTGGTATTGGATTTCGGGGCCGTAGCGCAGTAAATTACCGCCTGGCTTAAAGGATAAACGGCCTCCGGCATGCCGAGCACCGCCACCGCCTGAAAGGCTGCCTGCGCCTGCACCAGGGCCTGGGGATCGGCCAAGCCAATATCTTCGCTGGCGAAGACCAAGACCCGGCGAGCGACAAAGCGGGGATCCTCCCCCGCCTCTAACTGCCGGGCCAAATAAAACAGCGCCGCCTGTACATCGCTTGCGCGCATGCTTTTAATAAAGGCCGAAGCGACATCGTAATGAGCCTCGCCATCGGCATCGTGCTGAGCCTGCACCCCCTGGGCCACCTCCATGAGGAGAGCCGGGGTAACCAGTCCCCCATCGGCAAGGGCGTGCGCCTCCTGTAAAAGCAGCAAGGCGCGGCGGCCATCGCCGGCGCTTAGACGCTGCAAGGCTGGCACCGCCCCCTCGGCGCATTGCAGATCGGAAAGCCCCTGGGGGTGCTGACGCACCCGCTCGACCAAGGTCTCGATCGCTGGTCCATCAAGAGCCTGTAGGGCGAAGGTCCGACAGCGCGAAGACAGGGCTGCGGTCACCGAGAAGGAAGGGTTTTCCGTGGTCGCCCCCACCAAGACCACCGTTCCGCGTTCGACATGGGGCAGCAGAGCATCCTGCTGCGCTTTGGAAAAGCGATGGATTTCATCGATGAATAGGAGAGTTCCCTGGGCAAAGGCCGCTCGGCTCTCCGCTTCCGCCACTTGACGACGCAGCTCTGCCACCCCATCCAAAACCGCCGACAGAGCCTGAAAATGCATGCCTAATTCCGTCGCCAATAAGCGCGCCACCGTCGTCTTGCCGCAACCCGGCGGCCCCCACAACAACAAGGATGGCAGATGACCCTTGGCCAAAAACCGCGTCAGCATCCCTTGCGGCCCCAGCAAATGCTCTTGCCCCACCACCTCTGCCAATACCTGCGGCCGCAACCGCTCTGGCAACGGCACCCCCACCCACTCGCTCATTACATCTTTCTACTCCCGTCTCCCCAAAAACCCAGCCCATAAATTGGGACAAGCCCTTCAATGCAATGTAAAAGTAACTTGCCGCGAGAGTGGTGGTGGTGAGAAGGGCGCTGCCAATTATGCTTTGCTCATGATGCAACAAGCCGATCGCGGAGTCGTGGAGGAACGGGAAGAACGGGAGTTGGCGCCCTGGGCAATGCGCTCTGCCCTGAGTCGCGGCCGCGACCATGCGGCGCCGGCGGATCGGTGGCGCTCAGCCTTTCAGCGGGATCGGGATCGCATTGTCCACGCCCGCGCATTCCGTCGCCTAGCATACAAAACCCAGGTTTTTATTAATTCTCAGGGCGACCTTTTCCGCTCGCGGTTAACCCACACCATGGAGGTGGCCCAATTGGCTCGCTCTGCCGCCCAGCGGCTGCGGCTCAATGGTGATCTCGTGGAATGCATTAGCCTTGTCCACGACCTTGGCCACCCTCCCTTCGGCCACCGCGGAGAAGACATGCTCGCGGAATTAATGGCCGATTACGGCGGCTTTGAGCACAATCTGCAGGCCCTGCGCATTGTTGAAGAACTCGAACACCGCTACCCCGAATTCCCAGGGCTGAATCTCACCTACGAGGTGCGGGAGTCGATTGTCAAACATTCGGCCCACGGCGAGGCCAGCAAAGTTCCCCAGCGCTTCCATCCCAAGGAGGCAGCCCTGCTTGAAGCCTGTTTAGTCGACGAGGTGGATTCCATCACCTATGACTGTCACGATATCGATGACGGCCTGCGCGCAGGCATTATTAGTCTGCAGGGCTTATCAGAGGTTCCCCTATGGAGCGGAGCTTTGGCCCAGGCCAGCGAAGAGAGCCCCAGCGGCACCGCTGAAAAGCTGCTTATCGATCGGGCCATCCGCATTTTGATCGACGCCTTCATCGGTGACTTGGTTGACAACAGCCAACGGGCAATCGGGCATGCTGGCCTCAGTAACATGACCGACCTGAGAGCCCATCAAACCGCCAATTTAATCACCCTCAGCGGCAGCATGGCCACGGCTAAAGCACAGCTTGAAGGATGGCTCTTTGATCATTGCTACCGGCATTGGCGAGTTAACCGCACCTTTCACACCGCCCGTGCCACCTTGCGCGATCTCTTTACCTTCTACGTTAGCCATCCGGATGCCCTCCCCGATGAACATCAGGAGCGAATCGATGGCAGTGGTCTCCATCGCACGGTAGCCGATTACCTCGCCGGGATGACCGACCGCTTCGCTATTGACGAATACCGCCGCATCAGTCACCCCGGGACCAACGCATCATTTTAAGCGCCCCGGCCAGCTCTCACTTCTCCTTCCCCCACTTGCATGACCGGAGCATCGAATGAGCCTCCCCGCCGACGAAAAAAACGCTGACCTTGACCTCAAAAACAGTGAGCAACTGTTCAATGTGGTGTGGGGGCATCTAGAACGTGACTTTGGCCGAGAAAATCTCCGCTTCCCCAAAGAGATCATGTGGCTCGGCGGCGCCCCCGGGGCCGGCAAGGGAACCAATACGCCATTTATTATGCGCGAACGCAGCATCACGGCTCAGCCCATTGTCATGTCCTCGCTACTTGAAACACCCGAGATGCGCAGCCTCATCGATAATGGCCAGTTGGTGAGTGATCGAGATGTCGTGGAGATTATGCTACGCGAGTTACTTAAGCCAGAATACGAAAGCGGCGTTGTCGTCGATGGCTTCCCTCGCACCGCGGTGCAATGCGGGGTGGTGCGCATGCTGTACCGGAAAATGATGGAATTGCGCTCGGAGTTTTTCGACACTCCTCAGGGAGATCTCTTCCGTCGCCCTATTTTCCGCATTACCGTACTCTATGTCACCGAGCAGGTGTCCATAGAGCGCCAGTTGAAACGGGGGCGCGAGGTCGAAGATTATAACCATCGCGTGCGGGAAAGCGGCGAAGGCACCCTTATCCCGCAGCGCGCCACAGATGTCTGCATAGAACACGCCAAAGAGCGCTACCGGATTTTCAGAGAGCAAACCTTCGATGCCCTGCAACGTTTGCGCGATACCTTTCATTACCATTTTGTCGACGCCAATGGCAGCCTAGAAACCGTCGAGCGCAATATTATGCGCGAATTCCATTACCAATCCTCGGTTGAATTAGCCGAGGATACCTACGACTCCATTCGCAATATTCCCCTGCCGTCAACCCTCACCGAGCATGCGCGACAGGAATTAGTGCGTCGCCTTGACCGCTACCGCCATCGCCACTCCTCTCTTTTCGCCCGCATTGTCAACCTGATTGAAACACGCTTTGTCCCCCTCTTGCGCCGCCATGCCCTCACCGGCCATGCCATGGTGCGCATCGAGGACGCCGATCTCGAGCAAGATCTCGCCATCGATATGGTGATCGACGTCTTAAGCGAACGTGGCTTCCAAGCCACCGCCGTCTGTGACTATCAACACATTCCGATCCGCATTGACAGCGAAACCGGCACTATAATCAGCGCCACCCGCAAGGTCTGGAGCTTTGAAGTCGGCTTTAAGAGCACGCGGATTCGCCGGGAAGAATAATGCCGTCTTGCCAAGCGCGATGGCAGCAGGCATCCAGCAGTTCTTGACCCCCGGGACGACAGGCGCGAATGGCCCCGCGGCCTAAACGCCAGGGCTGGCCCTGCCAGTCAGCGAGGGAAAAACCTAGTTCTTGAAGCGCAGCGGCCCCGGCGCAGAGATCCCATGAGAATACATCACTAATACAGTAAGCATCCAAGCGCCCGCGAGCCAAATTCAAACAATCAAGGGCCGCCGAGCCATAGGTTTTGTATTGGCGGATACGCGGTGCCAAGGCGCTGAGGAGAGCACAAGTGCGCTGTCGCTCTGCGAGATCCCAGGGCCAATCGACAGCAACAATCCAACGTCGGGGGTCCTCCTCCACTGCCCTTGCCGGGGCCAATGGCTGATCATTGAGCCATACCCCCTGACTGCGGATAACCTCCAAGGTAAGCCCTAATTCCGGGGCATGGATCACCCCCAAAACAGGCTTTCCACGCCAAGCCAGCCCGATACTTACTGCCCAGTAAGGGATCGATCGGGAAAAGTTGGCAGTACCGTCCAAAGGATCGACATGCCAGCAGCGCAGCGCTGTTTCCGGCCCCCGCCCAGAGCCTTCTTCGCCAACAATCCGATGATCGGGAAAGGCAGCTGCCAAACCGTCGACAATCAGAGTCTCGGCGCGGCGATCGGCTTCAGTCACCACATCATGGCCCAAGCCCTTGTCCATTACCGCCATCTCGACACCCAACTCGCGAATCACCTTGCCAGCATCGATTGCCAGCCGCAAAGCCTGAGCCAGGGTCTGCCGAGCCTCCTGTGGATCGGACCAGAGTGCACAACTCATATCCCCTCCTCACCCGGAGAGCGACGGCGCTCCTTGCGCTGGGCAGTCTGCCGCTTCCCCTGCAAACGCCGCTGCACCGAGGCGCGAGTCGGACGGGTTTGACGGCGCTGCTTGGGCACCACCAGCGCCTGGTGCACCAAGTCCTGCAAGCGTTCTAAGACCGCGGCGCGATTTCGGCCCTGCGAGCGATGCCCATCGTGGCGGAGCACCAATTCATCCTGCAGATTAAGCCGACTCCCAGCCAAACGCCGCAATCGCGCCCGGGCCGAGCCATCCAGACCCACCAAGGCCGCCAGCGGAAGATGCAAAATAACCGCACTCATGGTGGTGTTGACGTGCTGACCCCCTGGACCAGAGCTACCCGTAGCCTGCCACTGCAGAGCCGCCGGAGCAACGCTCACCCCAGGAGCCACCACCAAACGCCCATCCCGCTGCTGATGCATGATTCTAGTCTGGATCCCCCCCTGCCCCCAGCAAGCCAAGACCTCCACTGGAGCATACCGGCTCCTCTTTTTCGGCCTCCCCTCGGCCTCAACCTTTGTATCCCTATTCTACCCCTTCAACCTTTGCCTGTCCCTATTCCAGTCCCTATTCCAGTTCTCCTGCGTTGGATGAACCTCCTTGCCATTGGGTGGTAAGCGCCATACTCCGCGCCCACTCTGGCTTGGGCTGTGCCTGGGCCGGGGGGCAGGGTGTCTCCCTGTAATGGTTAGCGCCGGGGGTGTTCCCCGTCGCTTCAATGGTCACCGGCGTCCCAAACTGCTATGGACGCCACGTCGAAAAAGGAGTGCCCCATGGCACGTTACCGCGGACCCCGCGTGCGCATCCTGCGCCGCCTTGGCACCGAGCTGCCCGGTCTTACCACCAAGACCGCCACCCGTCGTCCGACCCCTCCCGGCCATGCCGCCGCTACCAAGGGTCGATTCACCAAACTCTCTGAGCACGGCATGCGCCTGCGTGAAAAGCAAAAGCTGCGTTTTCACTATGGTTTAAGCGAACGGGCCCTACGACGCATCTACGAACGGGCCAGCCGTATGCCCGGCGACAGCGGTCGCAATATGCTGACACTGCTCGAAAGCCGGCTTGATAACCTGGTCTGGCGCGCGGGCATTACCCGCACCGTTCCAGCCGCTCGTCAGCTGATCACCCATGGCCACGTGCGCCTCAATGGCCTGCGCGCCAAGACGCCCAGCCAGTTCCTTAAGAGCGGTGACGTATTTGCCCTCGCCGATAAGTGCCTGAACCGGGAAGACCTACGCGTCAGCGTCAATAATCCCGTGCTCGATCCCCCTCCCGGCCTATCCCGAGATCTCGACAAACTATCAGTGACGGTGGAAACCACCCCCGGCCCGGACCAGTTGCCAATCGAGGTGAATATCCAAAAAGTCATCGAGTTCTACGCTCGCTGATAATGCGCAAGGGCACTGGCCGACAGTCGCCTGTCAGACAGGCCCTTGGAGCGACAGCTACGGGCTCTCAGCGGCATTGATAAACCTTTGTGCGACAATGCTATAGAGGGACCTGTCGCGATCCCTTAGTCTTGCACTTGATAAGGATAAACACCTCCCAGCGCTTGCTGGGGGGTGTTTTTGTTGGTCCTTTAGTGGGGGTGACATGCCGTTGGCCCGCGGTTAGCAAATCCCAGCCTAGACAATAGCCTCTGAGCTCATCCATAATCCGAAATTGACCAAGCGACCTAACGCTCTAGTCTTCCCTAAGGTGCTGCGACAATAGACCCCAGGACGACACCTGCAGGCGTTGATTCACCGATATGCGAGGACATGATTATGCAACATTTCTTGATCGCTCTCTACCTGTGCGGCATTGCCGCCCTGCTAAGTTCATGCGCAGGCACCGGTGGTGTGCATCCTGGGGTCACCGCTCCTCCCCCTGGGGAAACCGTTGGTCCGGCCCCTCGCCCCGGCCAGACCGTCCTTTCTTACACCGAGGAAGAGCTTCAAGTCCTTGGCAATACCTTCGCTTACAATGTCCTCAAACGGCTCAACGATCTGCGTCGCGATCGCAATGTTCAGCCCCTGCTACGCTGGCATCGTCACCTCGAAGAGGCAGCCGTAGGCCACACCCAAGAGATGGCTCGCAATAACCATCTCAATTGGGTCGCTAACGATGGCACCACCGTTGAAGATCGGGCCATCGCTGCAGGCTATCCGCTAGGCAGCCAATTGCTTGATGGCTTCATCGGCGTTGGCTATTTCAGCGGTCCGGATTTTATTGATAGTATGATGCGGATTTACCCCATTGATAACCCCTTCGTCGCCGCCCGCTTTGTTCATGTCGGTGCCGCCCGCGTGGGCACACGCTGGACGATCCTTCTTGCCTTCCCAAGCACCAATAACAAAACAATGGTTTTTGAATGGGATGACGATGTGGATTCTCCTGTTTTCCAGGGCTCCTTCTGACGGGATTTGCGAAAACGCGCTCGCCAGACATGCAGGCAAGATTGCCAATTTGCAAGCATTCTTATGTGGTCGCATAGCGTAAATTCCGAAACCTTCGGCAAAGCCCGCTGTCAGAGCTTGCCTGCATGATATTGATACCTAGCATAAAACTCTGCCTGCTTTTCCTAAAGTAGTCGCCGGTGATAATATATCACCGTTCAGTACCCGTTTCATGCTGATTTATCTAGGAGTCCCACCATGGCCAAAGGATCGGTGATTACCCATGCCTTTGTCGAAGCCCTCGGCCTGGGAAGCGCCAGTTATACCCTGACCAAGGCGATTAAGAATCAGCTCCATCCCGAATTACAGGATCCCATGTTCGCCATTGAGGTAGAAGAGTTTCCCGAGCCGATTTATTTAGATCGGCAGTACTGTTTCGACCACCAATTCTCCGTCCCCTCAAGTTATGGCCCCGGCGATCGCCTTTTGCTGTGGATGCGACGCACCGTGCGCCATCGCAATCAAGATAGCAAGCAACCGGCCACCCATCTCTTGATGGCATCAGACTGCTTTCTCTACGATCAGCCCCTTGAATTTCAGCGCTTTCGCGTTTTCCTCCGCTCGAAACGCATCTTAGATACTCAAGCCCGCGATTTTCTTGCGCGCTATGGCGACGATTTCCCTAAACTCGTTGAGAGTCCGAAAGGCATGGAGCGCATTCTTGATTGTCTTGGCAATATTGCCGAATGGCCGGATCCGGAAAATGGTTTCCGCCGCAATGTTGAATCAGATGCCAGTCTCGAAGGTCTCGCTAAATCCTATTCTGTACCCCTGCTCGCCGTGCGCAGCCACAGCAGCCTGCCTGCAGAACTGCTCAAACGCAATCCTGAAGAACGGGTCAATATTTTCCGGCTCCTCTGTTTTGCCGAAGATCCCAACCAAGGATCGGATAGCCTGATGGTCTTCCTGCGCGACCTGGGTGCTGCCACCCGAGCACCGACAGTCATACGTCGTACCGCCGCGATTAAGAGTGGCGCTGATCTCGGTTGGGCGCTTGAAAGTCTGCGTCAGTTCCTTGCTCTGCCGCTGGACTAAAGACCCTGAACAATTGGTGCGCGCAGCTAAAGACTGCCCCCAAGGGGGGACACCGAAAACGCAGGCATGGCAGGGCCTTGCACGTTTTTTCGCAGATGTTCTACACCACTCTACACCACAAGGAAACCCGATGACTCGTTTCGGGGGCCGAACCTAAGGGATCAGGTCGCCGATTAATTCGGCGATGCGTTCCTCGTGCATGCCAACAAAGGTGCCTAGGGCATGAGCTAGGCTAATCAGCACACGGGTGTCGAACTCCCGGCCATTGGTGCTCAAATGTTCGTGAGGACGGCGGTAGATGTGAATGGCGGCATCGGGAAGAGAGAGATTGCTGGCGCTGTCTGCCTGGTCACGGGTTGGCCCCAGGTGAATGGAGAGGGTTTCGCCTTCATGATCTGGGCTTAACACTTCGGGCGCCGCGTGATTACGCAAGACCAGCGTTACCTCTTCCAAGGCCCGACGCAGAAAAGTGGGGAGAGCATCGGCGGCACGTTCAATGGATCGCTCAAAACGTGGCCAAGACACCCGATAAGGCGCCTGCTGGGGATTAATCTGGGCGGTGGCCGAACGCTGAAAACAACGATCGGCGGCGGCGCTGCGGCGCTGGCGCTCAAGATTTACAGCAAGAACATACCAACAATCACCACGCAGCGGGGCCATCGCCAATGCCGCCCGACTAAGGCGCTCGCCCTCTAGGCAGCGATCTTGCAAATAGCAACGCCAGGCATCATCAAGGTGCCGATCGACCTCGCCATCCAACCAATCGGGGGCATCGCTCTCGGCGCTCATGATTCGTCCAATCGGGGCCAGCCCTCTGATGCCTGTTCTAACCAATCAGCAAGGCGGGCCGCGATGTCAGCTGCAGCCGCAGCCAAGGCCTGCTCTTCATTGCGACGACCCGAAGCCGTACCACTGCCAGTAAAGGAACGGCGGATGGGGGCAGCCAGCCGTAGTTCACTGACGAGTTCAGCCTCAATGCGAAGGCGAATGCGCCAGCGAATGGTGCTGCCGTCACTGCTGCGCGCCACCCCATCGAGGCGTTCTTCAAGGATGCTTAGGCGTAATTCCGCCGGGCCATGGGGGGAGATTTCCCAGGCCAAACGCTCTCGTAATTGACTGCCCACCGCTTGCTGCAGCTGGGCTTGGGAACGCACCAAGCGCGAGCGGTTCTCCACAATGCTAATGGCCAAGGGCTCGCCCAAGGGCTGCGGGGCAGCAACGCGATACGAACAGGCCGCCAGCAAGGGCAGTAACCCAAACCAAACAAGGCTGCGCAGCCGCCCGGCTGCTGCCCGCCGGCCACTCACTTGCGAATCCAGTCCTTGATGCGCATACGCGGCTCATCAATGGTATCGCTGGGTAGTCCCTCAATCAGGGTTGCCGCCTGCTGACCCTGGGGGCTGGCCGGATCACGGCGCACCACCCATTCGTAATAGTAGCGAGCGGCATCCCACTGGCGATGATCCCGGTACCACTCGGCGGCGTAGAAATCTCGGTCCTGATGCCAACCACGAATCATGCGCCGATAGTGACTGACAATGGCCACCCGCTCTGGCCGTTCTTGGGTGTAGAGCTCGGCCTGATCGATAATATGCGTCGCATCAATGATGACGCCGACATCAAAGCGTGGGCCGCGGTAGGTCACCAGATGGCTGATGGCTAATTCAATTAAGGCATCAAAAACCAAGGGATGTTGCGAATAGGCAAGAAGGAAATCGTCATAGGCGAGACGTGCCTCAAAAACCTTTTTGCGACCACCTTCAGCCAGCAGGGAACGAGCGAGGCCCAGCAAGGCCATCGGTGCGTGTTCTTGCCGGTCACCGTGAACGCTCAGGAACCGAAAGAGGCTGTTCGCGGCTAACACCTTGCCGAGGTCGCGCACCTTAAGCGCATCGCGGGGGTGTTCGGCCATCAGGTCAACCGTAAGTCCTGCATCGCGCAGGACCACCGCCGCGGTAAGGGCTTCATTCAGCGCTTGTTCGATGTCGGCATATCCGGGATATCGTTCCCAAAGATCCACCAACCAGCGACGAGCTTCTACCGGTGAGCCAGTGGCGGCATGCAAGCGCATCAAGAGATGGGCCAAGCGGGGGGCATCATGGGCAAAGGGATAGGCGCGATAGGTTCGGCGAGCACTACGACGGGCGGCGCGGAACTGCCCAGCAACCATCAACTCGCGGGCGGCCTCATAACCAGCGCGGGCAGCCGCATGATACTCAGCGTCCAAACTGCCAGCTACTTCGCGATAGCGGACGCGAAAAGCCGCTGCGGCTTCACGTCGTTGTTGACGAAAGGCGTCATCGAGATCTTCGACGCTTACCACCTCATTTTCAACCGCCCCCAGGGCGACAAGGGCCCATAGACTGCAGAGGAGGGCGACCCGCCAGATTCCGCTCATGCCTGCTCGCTTCCTGCCATGGCGCGCTCCTGAAGCTCTTTTTGCACCTTCAATAAAGCCGGCACATCGGCTTGCTGCTCGCTTTCGACAAATACACACACACTGCCGTCCTGGTCCGTCTCCTGCCAAGCCACAACTCCGGCATCGGCTAAGGTATGGATGGCTTGAATGGCTTCCGGAGCTGAACCCCGGAACACCTCAACGCCCTCACTCTCCTCCGCCGCCGAGCGTATGGACGCGAAGTGACTGCCGGCCTTGCGCAGCAGTACGATCACTGCCACGCCAACCGCCACTGCAACCACAATCGGGCCAATCGACAATGCTCCCATGCACACCTCCTCCGCGCCAATGATGAAGGCTTATGGTCCTGCTTGCCGGGCCGGTGCAATGACGGACTGCCCCTGACTCAAGACGACGCAAAGCCTGTCCCCGGGAACGGCCAGTAACGAAGGTTTCCAGGTAGGCCTGCGAAAATGGGGCCGAAGGCGGAGTTTTTACGCGAAAAACATATCCAGAGAATCTTGAACTCCTTTTCTCGGCCAACTTTTCCTCGCCTAGGCCCCCCGGCTAACGCCGAATAAGCGCGGCATCCCGCAAGCGAAAGGCCACCTCTGCTTCTGGATCCCGATCCAGCAAGGCTTGCCAGACATCCCCCAGTAAGGCACGCTGATGATGACCAAAGCGACGCAGGACAAACCAGCGCCAGTCTGCTAATTCTTCAATCGAACTCCCTCGCACCAAACTCAGAAGCTCATCATAGGCCTCTAAGTCACCCATCGCCAAGGTAAGTTCTAACCGTTCACGCGGCTCAAGCTGGTCTCCCCAATGCTGAAGCATAATCACGGCATCCCCAAGGGCGCGGGTCAGACGTTGGTCGTCCTGGGCATCCCATGCCCAACCAAGGCGCAATTGCAAAAGCTGAAGGTGGGCTGCACGCAAGGCCTGCGGTGCATGCCAGCGAGTTACCTGAACTTCTTCAAGAATGGCTGTAGCGTGAGCAAGCATAGCCTCGGCCAACTCCCCGCCAGGTAGCTCTGCCTCAGCAGCCATTGCCTTAACCATGGACATCGTCGATATCTGATTGGGGAGGGTTCGCGTGCGCAAACGCCAATTGCGCACCAGGGTCAAACCGCTTTCGCCGCCAAGCAAGCCAATGGCGCCAGCTGGCACCGGTGGGTTCTCACGAAGGAGCGCCACTAATTTACCATTAAGGTAGATGTAATGCCCCAAATCATCAATCATCCAGCGCAGCACTCCTCGATTGCCAATCTCCGAGATACTCGAGAACCACCATAACTGGCCATGCCGGCGGAGGGTCAGAATTCGTCCAGCATCCCAGCCCAAACTCCAACCCGGCTCTTGGCCAGGCAGGATACCCAAAGCCAAACGAGGGCCAGCGCGTTCATCATCGCCGTCCAATGCCCACTCCCAATCGACTTCCATATCTATTTGGTCGGAATACATACGGCGACTCTTCAACCACTGTCGGCCATCAGTGGCCAGCGCGGCGCCCTGGCGATACCAAAGCGCTCCCTCTGCAGCCACCTCATCACGGCCAAACTGGGCAATCAAATCAAGGCTGGGACGCCAGGTGAGACGCTGCCGATATTCCATCAACCAGAGGCTGAAAACCAGTGCCAAGAGCATACCAAACAGGGCTAACCCCCCTCCCGATAGCTGCGGATGACGACGTACCGAACGCCAAATATACTGCATGGGCGGTCGCGACTGTACCATCACGCGCTCGCCGGCCTGAAAACGACGCAGGTCGGCTATTACTGCAGCCATAGAAGGATAGCGCCATGCCGGATCCAAATCGGTGGCACAACGTATGATGCGACGGAGCGGTCGCGGCTGAATGGCCAAAGCACTGCGTCGTTGCGCCCGCGCCCGCCTAAAGACTAATGGCTGAGGAGTACCTCCCAGCATCTCGAAGAGCATCTGTCCGAGGGCGAAGATATCAGCACGTTCCTCTGGCACCTTAGTATTTCCGCTGCCACCCGCAAACTGCGGCATCTGCTCGGGTGCCATATAGGCTAGAGTGCCAAGGGCATCACCGCTGGCAGTCAGCCGCTGATCGTTGGCCTCATCCACCACCAATCCTGGATCAATCACCACCGGCTGGCCATTATCCCGCAGCATGACATTTTCGGGCTTGAGATCGCGGTGCACCAAACCACGACTATGGGCATGCCCCATGGCTTCGCCAATTTGAATGGTCAAGGCTAAGGCCACTGCCTGAGGTAAGGGTTGCCGGGCTTGATGGTCTGCCCGCGGAGGAATTTCACCAAGGGCGAGACCTTGAACCCAAGAAGAAAGATCACGCTCCGATGGCTCGCTACTCAATAAATCGCGCAAGCTGACACGGCCCAAGTCTTCCATGGCATACCAGGGGGGATCCCCCCCTTCATCGGCATCAATAATGTTGACTAAACCAATATGGCGCAATTGCCGGAGGGCAGCAATTTCCCGGCGGAAGCGCTGGCGCGCCCGCTGTTCGCGCGAGCGACAAATCTTCAGCGCTACCGGTCCATCAGGCCCCCTAGCAGCATACACTTCGGCTGCGCCACCACTGCCAATAAGGGTCAGCACGGTATACGGACCATGGCGTTGAGAGTTCATTGGGGCCAGCCTCCGACCAAGATGGCCGCCGCCGCTTGATGTGCAGGTATCCATGGCCGATCTGCGGCTAAGCTCCGCAACAATTCCTGTGATAGCTCGTCAGCAGATACGTCATACAAACGCTGGGCCTGGGCGAGACGCAAAAGTGACGACCAGCCCGGACCCAAGGCAACGGGATCAGGCATCAACTCAGGCTGGGCCTGAGCATCAAGCAACCATTGAAGAATACTGCTTACCTGTGCGTCATCTGGCAAGACTCCCAGAATCAGTGACGGCGGGAACAGCCCACTCACGACTCCAGCCAATAACACTTCTAGTAGGCCACCGGTAAGAGCATATAAATGATAGGGTAAGGCTTGAAAGGGCTCATCGCCCTGAGGAGCCAGTAAGAGATTCAGCGCAAGAATTCTTGCCCGCATCTCCTGATCAAGCAGATCGCGGGTTGTTGGCGGTGGCAGATTCTGCATTGTCAATAAATGGAACCATTCCACTTCGCCATATCTATCCCAAAGGTCCCCCGTTGGCGACATGCGCAGGGGTCTCTCAAGATCGAAGGAGCGGCTCAGAACCAACCCCTCGTACTGCGTGGTCATATCCTCCTGATCCCCATGGCCATAACGTAATTGTGCCAGCCAAAAAGGGACCACCTCACGAAGCATTGAATTATCACCAAGATCACGCAGAATTTCTCGACCAGCCGCCAATTCCTGCCACCACTGCCGATACGAACGAGTCGGCCCAATGGCACGCACCCAAAAACTTCCGCTGGGACGCATGCCTAAATAGTCAACTAGTTGCCCCCAGCGTCGGTAACCGCCAAGCCTCTGGGGATGGGCCTGCAGGGCACGCCAGAGAATATAGTCGTAGACCAGGGGCTGGGCTGAACTGAGCTCCAGTAATGAATCAAGAAGAAGCACCCACTCTCGCAGAGGCAGGTGATTCTCTATCGCTAGCACCAGGCGCGACAGCTCATTGCCACTAATGCCAACGCCAGCTTGTCGTAATTGTTCGCGACGCTGTCCTGTTTCGGATTGTACCAGCAATTGGTGCAAGTGATATTCAGCCAGAGAATGCAATTGCTGCCGATACGCAGATAGATCCCTCAGCGGCCGATCAGACTGGGGAAGGGTCGAGCGGATGCGTTCCTTTCTCAAAAGTAATAGGGGCAGCCGTCTGTCATCAGTGCTCAGTCGCTGGGCTAAGGCCTCGGCCAAGCGCAGAGAGGAAGCTGCACCATTAGCTCGTTCGTCGGGATTATCACCAACCATGGCATAGGTGGCCACCATCAAATCCGGACTCAAATCGGAAGCCCGCACGGGGCTACTCAATGCCATACGCCGATAAACCGGAGGATCAGTATATTCACGATCCGAGAAAGCATAGGTTAATACCCCCGCAGAACGAACGGTCAACGGCGCCATATCCCGGAGTTCAACCAGCACCTGTCCATTAATCCCAGCGCGAATGTGATCCCCATATTGTTCTAAGAAAAGCTCTAGGCGCTGGCCAGGCTCCAGCACCTGCGGAGCCAACCAAAGCAAACTATTTCCCCGCCGCAGTACTGTACAGGTATTATCATAAGCACCCAACTGAAACCAATACCCCTGTTGCCAATCAGAAGGGTGATCGGAGAGGAATAAGCCTATTTCCTGATCCGCCGAGCGCGTATCAACCTCAATGCTGAGGCGCTGACCTCCCCGCAGGGGCACCCTCCATCCCAGGGCAATATGGCGCTGACCATCACCACTTCCCAGTCGGGGGTACGCCGCTGCAATTCCGATTTGCCCATGCGGAGCATCGGCCCAGGCTGGATCGTTTATTGTAAAAGAATGTTGTGCAAGTTCACGCCCTTGGAGTTCGAAGGTAGGGGCATGCCACTGAGCTGAGCGCATCCCCTCCGCCTCGCCCATGACCACGATCAACAGGATCACCAAAGTGGCGATCATGAGGGCAAAACCACTGGTCATAGGACGATGATAGGCCAAGCGCCAGAGGGCATGATACCAATGCAGTTGCGGAGCTAAAACAGGCTGCCCAGAATCAAAGCGGCGTAAGTCTGCAGCCAGGGCTTCTGCAGATCGCAGTCTCTTGCCCGGGTCGGGGTGCAAGGCGTGGCGAACCACCTGCACCAATGGCCGCGGCAGCCCTCGCATATGCGGCAGGGGTTCCCAGCCAAACTGCCGGCGTGGCGGCAACTGTCCACACAGACATTCGTGCAGCATCGCCCCCATGGCGTAAACATCGGCCCGTTCATCGGGTTTATGCCCCGCCAACTGCTCGGGGCTAATGTATTCCATGGTTCCCACCACCTCGTCGACGGCCGTCAGATTCCAGTCTAAACTGGCTGCACGCGCCACCCCGAAATCGCAAAGTACTGGCGAACCACTATCATCGAGAAGGATATTCGAAGGCTTGAGATCCCGATGTAATACCCCTCGACGATGGGCGTGAGCCACCGTTTCAGCAACTTGAATCATGACACTCACTGCCGTCGCCACAGGAATGCCAATGCGCTCGCTACGCGGCACCACCTGCAGATCACCATCCAAAATTCCGGATATCACACTTGGTAGATCAGAGGCGGTGTTTACCGTACGTACGAGCAAAATATCGCCGAGATTACATGGACCAACGTAATCCATAGCATACCAGGCGTGGTCGTGATAAATACCATCATCTACCACCGACACCACCTGCGGATGCTGCAGCGCCTGCAGGGCGGTAATCTCCTGCTGCATACGCCCCCGGGCCAATTCATCGTCGCGCAGGGCAATTTTGACCACTACCTGCCGGGGCTCCTCTTCGACTCCATCCGCGGACCCGGTCTCGTAGGCTGTGGCCAATACCACCACCCCCATGCCACCACGACGCAGTTCACAGACGGTGGTGTAGGTGGCAAAACGCCCCTGCAGCTGGGTGCCCTCCAGGATGCCAGCGAGCATCGTCATCGATACAGAACCCTAAGCCGCATCACCATCGATATTGCCAGTTCTCATGGCGCCGTTTCGCCACCATCGACCAGGGTGAAATTCGATGCCGCTAAAGCCTCGACAAGGGCATCAGCCGCCACCGGCCGATCGATCCATACGGCACCTTTTTCTAGATCCACCTCCAGGACTTGGCATAAGGGCTGCAGGCTGTGGCGCAGGGAAGCGACACAGCCGGCACAAGTCATTCCGGCCACAATCAGACGCTGGGATGCCATGGCGTATACTCCGTGCATATGGGAAATTACGCGGAGGATATACCGCCTCCACCGCTCTTCATAGACAAAAGAATATTCAGCATTTCCGGCTTAAAGCAAGGCCAAGACCCGATTTTTCGGGCATGAGCGCTCAAGCCTTGTCCCTGGAATTCCGGGCTCCTGGCTCAGCCAAGCGCTGGGCTTGGCCAAGGCCATTCGCCGCCTAGGCTAAAGCCCATGAGCATTGCAATTATCGACTACCGCGCCGGCAACCTCACCTCGGTACAGCGAGCGATCAGCGCTCTGGGTCACCAGAGCGTGATCAGCAGCGATTTTGCCACCATTACTCAGGCATCACGGGTGATCTTTCCCGGGGTTGGCGCCGCCGCTACCTGCATGCAAGCCCTGCGCGAAAGCGGCTGCGATGAGGCCCTGCGGGCGGTGGTGGCCGCCGGCACCCCCCTCCTCGGTATCTGCGTCGGCATGCAACTGCTCTTAGAATTCAGCGAAGAGGACGGCGGCGTTCCCTGTCTCGGCCTGATTCCTGGGCGGGTGCGACGTTTCGCCCCCAGCGACCCGCTGCTCAAAGTCCCACACATGGGATGGAATCCCATAGCCCATAATGATGGCCCGCTCTTCACCAAAGTCCCTCCTGGTAGCGCCATGTATTTTGTTCACAGCTACTACTGTGATCCCGAGGCAGAGGTTACCGTCACCTGTACCAGCGAACACGGCACTCGCTTTTGCGCTGGCCTCGCCCATGGCAGCATTCAGGCCGTCCAGTTTCACCCTGAAAAAAGCGGCCCGGTGGGTCTGCAATTGCTCGCCAACTTCTTGGGTCCGGCCTCAACTCCCGCGTAGATCCTGAACCTCTGCGCGCACGCTCACCCGTCCCCGCTCATCGACGGCCGCCAAATCTATGCGGAGGCGATAACGCTGCAGGTGGTGGGCGCGCACCAAAGCGCGAGCTGCCGTAAGCGTACGCGCTAACTTTGCGGCATCGATAGATGCCAAAGGGTCGCCGCGTCGTCGATGCCGCACCTCTACCACCACCAGGGTGCGCCAGCGGCTGGCAACTAGGTCTAATTCGCCGCCTCCCCCCTGCCAATTGCGCGCCGCAATGCGCCAGCCGCGACGACGATAGTAACCCTCTACCCGCCGCTCGGCTTGGCGCCCGCGCTCCTGGGCGCTGCCGTAAATAAGCCGCCACATCGCCGGGCCCTGATGCTTTTACAAGAGCCCCGCGGCTACTGTAAGACCACAGAAGACCACGCTGACCACGGCCATGAGTTTAATCAGGATATTGAGCGCAGGACCTGAGGTGTCCTTAAACGGGTCACCCACGGTATCACCGATAACCGTCGCCCCGTGCACAGGGTTTTTGGCGTCTTCGCGATTAGCCACCAACTCGCCCCGTTCATTGACGTATTCGCCAGCCTTATTTTTGAGATATTTGCCGCCATGGGCGCCTTCCTCGATGGATTTTTTGGCATTATCCCAAGCGCCGCCGGCATTATTTAAAAAACAGGCAAGGGGGAATCCGGCCACCAAAGCGCCAGCCAGCAGGCCCAGCACCCCGGCCACACCAAAGACCAAGCCCACTGCCACCGGCAGGGTGACTGCCAGCGCCGCTGGCACAATCATCTCGGTCTGAGCCGAAGCCGTGGCAATGGCAACACAGCGCGCATAATCAGGGGTGCGTCGCCGGTTTTCTTCACTCTCGTCGCCTGGACGATATTCCATAATCCCAGGTATTTCACGGAACTGACGGCGCACTTCTTCTACCATATGACCGGCGGCCCGGCCCACCGCCTGCATAGTTAGGGCGGTAAAGACGAAGGTAGCCACGCCACCGATAAATAACCCTGCCATCAAAACGGGATTGATAATCGTGAGATTATAAGCGGTCATCACATCGGCTAGGCCGGCATCAGCAAAGGTTACTGCCCGCGCCGCCGCTTCTTCACTTAAGGCCCGGGTGGCCGCTACCGCATCCACGGCGAAGGCCAGTTCGCCGCGCACAATATAGCCAAGCTCTGGATCCACAGCCCGCTGCAACCAGACTAGGACCAACTGCACATAGGTGGCCAGCAGGGCCAGGGCGGTGAGTGCTGCCGAACCAATGGCAAAGCCCTTACCAGTAGCGGCAGTGGTATTACCCAGGGCATCCAAAGCGTCGGTGCGCTGACGCACCTGAGGATCCAAACCTGCCATCTCGGCATTACCACCAGCGTTATCGGCAATCGGCCCATAAGCATCGGTAGCCAGAGTAATGCCCAGGGTTGAGAGCATACCCACCGCAGCAAGGCTAATCCCATAAAGGCCGGCTAATACCGCATTCGACTGCTCTGAAAATCCGCCGGCGCAGGCATAGGCGATAATGATCGCCGCCACCACGGTGAGCACCGGAATGCCAGTGGAACGCATGCCCACACCAACCCCGCTAATAATCGTCGTGGCCGGCCCCATGCGCGCGGCATCTGCAATGCTCTTGGTGGGCGAATACGCCCCGGCAGTGTAGTATTCCGTCGATTGACCGATAATAATACCCGCAATCAAGCCCGCTGCGACGGCACCAACCAAGCCCCAAGTGAGTACGCCGATCAAGGCCATCCCAGCCGCGCCAACCAGCACCAAGGCGCCCGCCAAAGCGGTGCCCATAAGCAAGGAATGGAGGAGGTCTTTTTGCCGTGCCCCCTCCTTGGTGCGGACCACCAGGGTGCCGATAATCGAGGCAATAATGCCGAGTCCCGCTAGCACCATCGGCGCCTGCACCGTATGTGCGCTCTCCAGGCCAGAGCCCAAGAAAAACCAGGCCGGCAGGGCGGCACCAAGGGCGGCTGCGGCCAGGATAGAGCTGTAATAGCTTTCAAAGAGATCGGCGCCCATGCCCGCCACATCACCGACATTATCGCCGACATTATCAGCGATGGTTGCCGGATTGCGCGGATCGTCCTCGGGAATGCCTGCCTCAACTTTACCTACCAAATCGGCGCCAACATCTGCCGCTTTGGTGTAGATGCCGCCGCCGACGCGGGCAAAGAGGGCCTGTAGCGAGGCGCCAATACCGAAGGTCACCATGGTTGATGCAATGCCGGTCCACTTGGCCCGTTCGCCGGCCGCGGTCAGCACCCCATCTTCAACCCAGCCAGGCCCACTGGCCACTAAAGTCATCCCTGCAAACTGCAAACCTTCAGCAAGATGCTGGGGGGTGTAGATGAGGGTGCTGAGAATAACAAACCAGATGCTTATATCGAGCAGGGCAAGGCCAACCACGCTCAGGCCCATAACCGCCCCCGATGTAAAACCCACCCGTAGGCCCCGATTCAACCCTTCCGAGCAGCCCTGGGCGGTGCGCGAAGAGGCGCGGGTGGCAGCATTCATGCCGATAAACCCGGCCAAGCCCGAGCCCAAGCCGCCACTGAGGAAGGCCAGGGGGGTAAACGCATTCACCACTCCAAAGAAGGCGAGACCGCTCAGAATGACCAAGAGCACGGCAAAGACGATGGCCACCACCCCGTATTGGCGGCGCAAGTAGGCGAAAGCGCCTTCGCGCACGGCCCCGGCAATGGACTGCATGACGGCATTGCCAGCATCCGCACGCATCATCCGCTGGAAAAAGAGGTAGGCCGCGACCAGACTCAAGATGGCAGCCAAGGGAGCGATCAAAAACATGGCGATTCCTTCACATGTGGTTAGAGCGGTCCCACCGCAGATGGCAACAGGCTAGCCCAGAATCAGATCTTGGCAGCTGCTTCCCCGTCACCCTTGGACAAGGGATGAACAGGGCGCAAAGACCGCGATAGGGCGGCCTGCCATGGCCTTACGCAGACAAGCAAAAAGGCCGTCTAGAACGTAAAGCCCACCGCAAAGTGGATGGCCCAACGATGCTTTGCTGCCAATTGCGATCCCGGATTGTAACCAATATCCAGGCGCAGGGGGCCCACCGGCAAATGATAACGCAGGCCAATGCCCACCGCCTCGCCCACTGCGCCATCCCAATCGATGTCCCAGGCCTCCTCCGAAATCGCGCCGATATCGTAAAAAAAGGCAAGACGGAAAGCATCGGTAATCGGCACCCGCAATTCCGCTTGGGCAAAAGCACTGGTAAGACCACCCACGGGATCGCCGGGATCGCCGGGGCCAAGCAGATCTCGGCCAAAAGAGCGCACGGAGTTGGCCCCGCCCAAAAAGAGGCGGTCGGCGATCGGCAGGGTGCCCTTGCCGTCGATGGGCTTGCGGCTAATGCCCGCCAGCTGCAGGGCCAAGCCCCAGCGCCCATCGCGGCTGAGCGGCAGCACGGTGGCTGCCCGCATCCGCGCTTCAACAAAGCTGCGCGATGAGCCCAGGAAGGTATCGGCCACTGCCCCTCCGGCTTCCAGCCGATAGCCACGAGTTGGCAACCAACCGTCGTCGAGGGTGGTGTAAACCCAGCCAAGATCGAGGGTTGCCCGGCGTAGGGTGTTCGTGCTCAAGTCTTCATTACTCAACTGAGCGCTAATATTGCTGGTGCGACTAAATTGCAGACGATAGCCGAGGCGCAGACTTTGGCGCAGGGAGAGGGGAATCTGCACCTCGGGTAGAATCACCAAACGACGCTGATCAAAGGAGGGCTCTTCACGAAATCCGCCCTCCAGGGTAAGAGAGAGGATGCGCTCGCCACCAAGAATATCAGCGTCGCTGACCACCGTGCTGGCCTGATAATGTTTCTGCGAACCATCGATTACCGTCGACCAACTGCGGCCATACCCGAAAAGATTGCCATCGGTGTAACGCATGCCGCCGCGCAGGCCCTCATAACTTCCGTAGCCAGCGCTCAGCTCAAAAAAACGGCTCGGCGCCTCTTCGGCGCGTAAATGCAGGCGCAGATTTTCTCGATTTCCCGGAATCACCTCCGACGTCTCCACCTGCAAGCGGCGCATCGGCACCGTGCTGCGCAGGCGCGAGGTAGCGGCATCGACTTCACTTTGCACCAGAGGCTGGCCAGGGCTTAAGCCAAATCGTCGCCGGGCGTAGTTTTCACTGGTGCGAGTCAAACCTTCGATCTCCACCTCGGCCAAAGTCACCCTTGGGCCCGGTCGCAGGTGCATGCGCAGGGGCAGGGCTGGGCCATTATCGGCGGTTGGTTCGGTAAGCTCCAAATCTACCTCTGCGCCGTGTCGGGCGTCGTCCAGTAGTAAGGCCTGAACTCGGGCACGGGCGGCAATCGCCGAGCGGCGCAGCCAGGGTTCTCCAGCAAGCAGCATCGCCTCCCGCTGCAGGGCCCGTTGCAGCGATGGGTCCAAATCTTCGTGGCCGGAAAATTCAGGGGTGCCAAAGCGATAACGCAGGCCCGGCTCTACCTGCACGATCACTGATACCTCGCCGCCGCCATCCGCAAGCGCGCCAGAACGGACAATCACCCTGGCCTTGGCATAGCCATCCAAACGCAAGCTATCTACCATGGCGCTGGCAAGATCATCCAGAGCACGCTGGGTAAAAGCTTCTTGGCTGGGCAGGCGGGCCTGAAGGAGTTGTTGCAAAGCCCGCCGATGGGCGCTTGGGGCGCCCTCTAGACGCCGTTCGCCCCATACCCAACGCGGGCCAGAACGGGCGAGGAAAACCACCTCGCGTAGGTCGCCTTGGGCATTGCGTTGAGGTTCGATACTGACCATGGCACGGGCGTATCCGCGTGCTCGCATCAGCCGCGTCATGACGGCGGCAGCATCGGCTGCATGCATAAGGTCACCGCCGCTGGCGTCGAAGTTGCGCCGCTGGCGTCGACTGGCGCTGAGTAAACGCCGCTCACCCACCACCAAGTGCTGGCCCTTCTCCGCGGCACGCACACTCCAGGGAATGGGCAAGGCACGTACCCGCTCGCCCTGGGGACCTGCAACCAAGGGATTCTCGGCCTCGGCATCGCCGATCACCCGGCGCCACAGGATGCCAGCGTTGTAGGCTTCAAAGCGATCGCGTTCGGCGTAGAGGTGAAAACGCCGGCCAAGGAAGAACTCCAGTCGAGCGCTGGAAACTCCGCTCTCCGAGCGCTCTTCGTCAATCACCAAGCGAAATCGATCCAATATGGACGGCCCGGCATCGGGATCCGGGGGGCCAAAGATCGCTTCTTGCAGTTGCCGAGCCAAAAAGGGCAGGGCCACCGCCAAGGCTGCAGCCTGATTGTCACCACTATCGCCAGGGGTGAGACCGGTGGTGGCCAAGAGTAAGGCCTGGTCTGCCGGCAGGGGCGGCGTGGTGCTTACCGCGATACGGGGATCGCTAGCCCGGCCGCTTACCTCCATGCGCACATCATAGCCGGCGATGCGCGTGCGCAGGGAGGCGGTAATCAGCGGATCAAAAGGATCCTGAGGGGTGAAGGTGATCTCAGCAAATTGAATGGCATAGCTGGTAAAGGGCAGCAAAACCTCTCCGCGCAATGCGCTAATACTCCCCACCGGCTCGGGCACTGCGCCGGTGCCCCGTAGACGCAGACTCAAAATGAGCGGCACCCTGCCAAAATTACTGAACAGCCACACCGAACTGCGCTGGCTTGCCAGGGCGTCAAGACTGCCATCGCGTATTTGCACATCCAGACGCATCGAAGCCCAGGGCTCGGCATCGATGGCGAAGAGCTGCAGCAACGGATCGGATACCCCTGTCGAAGGCCCCGTTTGGGCTAACCCCAATTCCCACCAACTCCCCCGTGGCGAATAGACGAGATCCGTAATCCCAATGCTACCACTCAAACGGGGCTGCGGCGGCAGATCACTGAGACGCAAATCGACATCGGCGCGCAGGCGCAAATCCTCTTCTTCAACCAAAAGGGCTTGCTGCGCGCTGACCCGAAGATCGTGGGCAATGTCGTCGCGCAAACTATAGAGGCCTTGAATGCGCACCGGAGCATATCCCAATTCCCCTCGCAGGTCTTCGATGCGCACTTCATTCGCATCAAAGGTTAGCCGACCATTGACCCGCGTCAGCGGCGGAAGATTGCCGCCTAGGCGCACATCGGCATCACGCACCCGCACACTACCGGTGGTCTGTAATTTCGCCAAGGGCCCGCGTAGGCGCAGGCGGCCGCTGACATGGCCACGGCTATAATCAAGCTCCGGCAGCAATCGAGCAACCTGGGCAATATCAAGATTTTCCAGTCGAAGTTGCACCACCGTGGGCGCCGTTGGCAGTGCCGCCAAGCCCTTCCAGGTGGTACGCAGGGGGCGATGAATCTCGGCGGTGGCATGCAAGGCGGCCAGCTCGGGATCGATGTCCGATGTCACCTGCGCGCGCAGGCCACGCTGATCTCCGACGACTTGTAGTAAAAGCGAGAGGGGTGGCAGCTGGGCATCCCAACGAAATAAATCATCCACCGTCAATGATGCCTTAAATTGGGCCCCACGCTCTGCCATCTCCAGGCTCAGCGAAGCGAGAGTGGGCTGGGCTTCTAACCAGGGCAATAAGGGGGCAAACAGGGCCAAGGGCACCTGCGGCAGCTCAACATTGGCAGCAATTAATCCATCCATATCTCCGCGCACCAGCAGTTTCCGCAGCCCATAAATATCATCCCCCTGGGCATTGCCTGTTCCCTGTCCAGGCAGACGCAAGACGAATTCCCACTCCATATTTTCTAGATCGGTGAAGCGCAGAGAAGCCACATCCTGGGCGTGAAATTCGCCCTGGGTCGAGCGCAAATCCAACTCCCGTAACTGTAAGCCTGCCCCATCAAAAACGATCACGCCATCGCCATCCAAGGGTGGCACTGTGCCCGCCGCGACGGCGCGCAAAGCCAGGTGAAGATGGATGCGGGGATCTCCCAGTCGCCCATCGCCGTCGACGTCAAGATGCAGGCGGCCCTGGCCGGGACTGGGCAGGGCAAGATGCAACTGCCCGCCCAGACGAAAGGTAACATCCGATAAATCCTGAGGCCGTAATCGAGCATCGATGGCTCCCTGGATTTGACCATGGGCCAAACCATCGGCGATGGAGGACCAAAAAAGTATCTGCCCAGATTGCAAGCGCGCCTCACCCTGCAGGCGCCCCAGCGCAGCCGGACCAAAGAGTTGAAACTCTGCCACAGCCAGCGCGGTAATGCCCCGCGCCATATCCCAGGACAGATCTTGAATCCGCACCTGGGAAACCTCACCATCAGCGACTTGGCCCTGGAGATTCAGATTGCGAATATGTAAACCCCGCTGCGCCCACTGCATGTCCCAATTGCCGCGTAAGGGCCCAGGGAAAAGACCACGCAACTCGGCGGCACCGGAAACCTGAATGCGTAATTGGGGGCTTAAGCGATGGGCGGTATCGAGGAGAAATTCCAAACTCTGGGCCACCTGCGCTACCAGCGGCTCGGCGGCTTCAGTCGCCGTTGCCCCCGGCGGGGGAAGACTGCGCGGATCCAACCACCACTCGCGATCGGTGTCCAGGAGCACCCTGACCCCATCCACCGCCACCTCGTCAATCATGCCATAAGGATTACGCAAACTGCGCCAGATCCGCAAATTGACGTGCAGATGGTCAATGCGCAGGTGCTGAACTCGGCCAGGGCCGGCAGCCTGGATTTGCTCAACTCCCTGCAGGGCAATCCCCCCCAGGCCAAGCCGGGATACCCGCTCGATGCGCCATTCTCCACCCAGATGATCGGCGAGGGCCGTTTCCGCGCTACGCAGTAAACTCGGCCCAAAGAGGGGCCGGGCAAAAAATAAGAGCAGCAATACCAGGCCTACCACCACCGCCAAAGCAATGGCCAGCCAACGCAGAAAGCGGCGACAGAGCCGGCCAGAACGCCGGCTCTGTCCTGGGCCAGGCGGGATCTGCGGAGTTTGCGGAGGAGTGTGAGAGCGGGACATCGCTCTTACCATCATGTCCAGTGAAATAGGGGAGCAATGGCCCGGGGAAAATGCCAAGGGAAGGGCGCATTTAGGGCATCAGACATCGGTGCTGGCGGTGCGTGCTGCAATAACGGAGAAACGCCAGCCCAGGAAGCAATGACGGCGGTCGCCTTAGGCCTTTCGCCTCGCTGGATCGTCACCACGGTGGCTTGTAGCCCTGGTAAGCTCTGGGACGCTCAGGGGCGTCTCTTGGGCCAGGGAAGAGGGCGCTCCCCCTAATCAATCTCGCCGAGGCTGCGCACCGGGTCGATGGCACGGCCGTGGGTGACTGGCTGCACATCGCGGGGCCGCGACTGGGGACGACCGCCGTCCAGCTGGCCGCCACTAATCACCCGCACCGTATCCCCATCGCGGACGACAAAAATGGGCTGATCTTGGCCGGGGCCAGGAGGCAGGACTTCAAGAATTTGCAGATCCCCCCCAGCAAGGCCGGAGACCACCCCTGATTCACTGGGCTGAGAGGAATAGCCCTGCAATGCCATGGCACCCAAGCCCAAGCCTAAAAGGAGACAGGCCGCGGCTGCCCAGGGCGCCGGCAGGCGCCACTGTAGTACCTGCGCACGGCTGGGCTGCAGGGGATGCCCACGACTCAGGGCCAGATCAACCAAATCATAGGTGGCGAGGCTAGTTTGGCAGCGTGGACAGTGGGCGAGATGACGGAAGAGCTCCGGCTCGCTGGCTTCGTCCAGAACCCCGTCAACCACCAGGGGCAGCAGGGCTTCGACCTCATCACAGCTGAGGTCCTGATTTGGCTGCAGGGCCTCCATTACAGGTCACCCCCGAAAATATCGGCTAATTGCTCTTTGATCGCCGCGCGGCCGCGGCACAGCCGCACCTCCACCGCCTGCCGGCTTATGCCCAGGCGGTCGGCGATGGCCACATGGTCAAGCCCCTCTTCCAGGCGCAGGCGCAGGACACTGCGCTGGCTCTCGGGCAGGCCATCGAGGGCCTTATAGACGGCCTCTATGCGCTCGCGACTCAGGAAACGTTCCACCGGGTTACGGCCCATTTCACCACTGGCGCCGCCATCATAGAATTCAATGGTGCTGGAGTTGGGCCGGGATTGCTGGGCGCGCAGGTGATCGAGGCAGGCATTGCGGGCTACCTGGAAGAGCCAGCCACGCACGGTGCGCTGGTCGCGCACGGTATGGAAGCGGCGCAGTACCTTGAGGCTAATGTCCTGAAATAGGTCATCAGCAAGGCTGTGGTCGTGCACATAGCGCAGAATTACCCGACGCAGGGCGGCTTCTTCCCGCTCTAGCAGGTCAAGGCCGCTCTGGCGCAATTCGCCTTCAACCAAGCAATCGGTATTATCGAGGGTCATAACCTTCATACTCATTCAAGACGGGAAGCGTTGGCGAAGCTTACCGCCAAGCCCATTAACCCCTCTAAGTGTTCTTTCCTGCACATCTCTTGAATGATTCGCCACGCGGCAGATGCCCTGCGGCAACAAACCTGAGGCTTATTGAGTGGACAAGACATAGCGGCCGGGAGGAGTTACCAGTCTTCCAGGGGAGGCAAATCGTCATCCCCCAAAGGAGCAGGCACAGCCGGGAGTGGAGCAGGCACCGCTTCTTCTTGACTGTCCTCGGGTTCTACCAGTGGAGCAGGCACCACTTCTTCCTGACTGTCCTTGGGTTCTACCGGCTCTAGCTGTAGCGACTCATCAACTTTTGCAGGGGTCTCATCCACCCATTGTTCCACTTCATCTTCTACCACTTCTTGGGCAGGTTCCCATTGCTCAGCATCATCTCTTTCAATCACTTCTTCAGGGGGTTCCCATTGCTCGAGATCATCAATGTTAGCATCTTCGATAGCCGGTTGCTCAAAATCCATCTCCCCTTCCAACTCTACCGCCGGAAGATCCAATTCGAATTCGCCATCCGTTTCCAGGATGAGATCCTCTGGTAAGGCGTCTTCAAAATCAGGATCGATAAGGGCCTCCTGGCCTTCATCAACCGGATAGGCAACCCGCAGATTCTGCCCAGGGATACCGAAGCGATCGATAAAGCGGTTACGCACCTCTTCACTCATCTCCGACCAGCGGGGGATGGCAGGCAAAAAGACCGGCGGATAGGGGTCGTTTTCCAGATCAATGGACATCGCTGGCCAAGCCACTTGAATTTCGCGCCTTGAAGCCTCTTGCAGGGCCTGGTCTAAATTCGGGCGACGGGCCTGGGCCTGCCCGGTTTCGATGATCTCTGCAGCCATCCGGACCAGCTCAGCCTGCCGCAGGCGATGGTAATAGTCCATCCAGGCGCGGTGCTTGTGTCGCAGATTGGCAAAGCGCTCATCGCCAATGGCCAAGGCCAAGTGATCGCTGGCGCGGAAAAGATCGCGATAGGCCGTATTGATGTGCCAGCGCTCGTAATGATTGGGCAGGGGCGTTGCCGCCTCGAATTCCGACACTCGCTGAATCCATACCAGCAGCTCTTCTTGTTCCGGCAGGAGACCCGCCGGGACTAGCCGCGGCCGAGCTGCCTGGGGAAAGGGATCGTTGGCGGCGGGCTTCCAGACATCATCCTTCACCGCCAGGGCACCGGTAAGCACCCGGGCATCAAGATCGCCGGTGAATTGCTGAACTTGATGATAAAGTTCATTCATCCGGGAACTGAGGCGGTAAGGCGAGGAACTGCGCACGCCATAGGCTGGAATAACCGCATCAACCAGATGATCGCTAGCGCTTTGCGGTGGCGGCGGCTGCACCGGCTTTAGGACCATTTGCGGTAACTCGCTGGCAGCGAGGCTGGCCAAGGGCAAGGCGAGAACGGCAAGACCAGATACCAAGCGTAGACGCATGGTGACTCCTTTGGCAGCATCGGCGCAGCATCCGGCAAACGCGGACCATGCACAACAGATCGGTACGAGGGCCCCAGACGAGGCCCAACGAAAGGCTGATACTAGAAGCAGGCTGGCCGGGCGCTATGCGGGGGGGGAGGCAGCCGAAGGGGCTGTTGCAGACACCGTCAAGGCGCTGGTATTCAAAGTCACGGCAACCAAAGCGCCCCCCAGGAGGGGTGAAGTGCCGATTTCCACCTGTCCTGAATGAGCTCGCGCGCAGGCTGCCACGGCCACCATGCCAAGGCCCGATCCTCGTTCCTTCGTGCTGAAATAGGGCTCAAGGATCTGCGACCTCATGGCCTTGGGAATCCCCGGCCCGTCATCGTGGAGTTCAATGTGTACCTGACGCTCGGCCAGGCGACGTACACGCAGGTGAATCTTTCCGTGATCGCTTGCTTCAGCAGAATTGATCACGGCATTTAAGAGAAAGCGCTGCACTGACAAGACATCCACCGCCAACTGACGGCAGTCATCGGGGATCTCAGAACTGAGTTGACAGTGACGCAGGGCCTGATGGTAGCGCAAGAGCTCGAGAATATGATCCAGAACCTCTCCCAAAGCCCCCCGCTGCTGAGGCAAAGGACGACGCAAATGATCGAGCACCGCCACCGTGCGCTGATGTGATTCCAGGGCCCTTTGCAGGTACTGCGTCTGTTCGTTGGGATTCAGCTTGGCCAACTCCAGATGGCCCTGAGTAACCGCCAATAAATTGGCTATATCATGGGCACAGGCAGAGGCAATATCACCATTGACTGCGCGCGCCTGGGCCGCCAATAAACGCTCTTCACGGCGCTGTAATTCCCCCTGTGAAATCTGCATACGGCGCAGCACCAGGACCAAACTAACGAAAATAAGTAAGCTGGTAAGCAGCATGAAGAGAGTACCCTTGATCGTCTCCAGTCGGGCCAACTCTTCGATATCATCGCTCATCGCTAAAACCATGGCGCCAGAAACCCGCACATAGACGACCGCCAAAATAAGATAGGCCAGCGATACCAATAAGGCGATGCACCACGTCGACAGCAAGGAAGTGGTCCCCATCGGCGGCGGCGTACGACATCTGGTGCTGTTTGCGGGCGCGGCATGTCCAGTCACAATGATATACTAATGCCACCCTCAAACTTGCCAAGACAAGAACCTGAATCAGTAAGACCAGGCAAGGCTTGCCCTTAGGATAACCGGACCCTATGCCTCGAATCTCCGGCCCGTGGGCCCTTAGCCCCTACTCTTCAACGGTAGGCGAAGCCACAGCCACCCTGTCGGTAAAAAGCATAACTCTCGTCTTCACCTAGCCTCCAACGAGATGCCGGCGGCGCCACCGCGATACGCCACTTACCGCCCTGGCATACAACGTTCTAGGCGGCTGTTACAAAATGTGCCAAAGAGGTTTTGCAGGGACAGCCTGAGGGACCAGTAAACTGTCTTCAGATAACTGACATAACTAATTTCAATAAAAGTTTTTAGGCTCCATTCATGAGGGCCAGTTTTTAACCCTGGCACAGTTCTCGCCTAGTTCCAGCATGCCCGCATACCTGCCCCCTCACCTCATTTCCTGCATAGCCTGTCTCGCCCTTGGCCTTGGCCTTGGCTGCTGGCAGGCGAGCGATGCCGGGAAGCCGGATCTCCTCAGCCAACGGCTAAGCCTCCTGGAAGCTGAGGTGGACAGCTGGCGAGGGAATTTGGCGAGCAGCACCTCCCCGCGTGAACAAGCCGCTCTCGAGCGGGCTCTGCAGGGGGCAGCCCAACTGGGCGCCCTTTACCAGCGGGAAGAGGATCTGTGGACCTACCTCGAGGTCCTGCGCCGGCAGCTACACTTAAGCCGCATAGAGCAGCGCACCCGCAGCGAGCAGGCCCAACTCGAAGCCCTGGCAGAGCGGCTGCAGCCGACGGCAGCGCCCTCCGCCATCCGCTTTCATGCCCACAGTGGAGCTCGCCATGCCCCGTGATCTGCGCAACCGCGGCCCTCCTCAGGACCACTGACCTACGGACAACTCGTTTTCCCTTTGCCCTTTCCTTTCCCCCCTTTGGAGCCCTCCCATGATTCCCTTTCTTCCCTTCTCCCGTACCATCCGCAACTGCCTCGCCCTGGCCATCATTGGCGTCATCGTCATTGGCTGGTCGGGCCTCTCAAGTTACGCCCGCACCGGCGCCCAATGGGCCAGCGACGGCCTGCGCCAGCAAGTCCCCACCGCCTTTGAGATCGAACGCCTCGCCACCCTGGTAAACGACCTCGATGGCACCCTCAGCAAGCAGCGAGCGCGACTCGTTACCCAAGAAGTCGAACTCGAATATCTACGCCGCGAGGTTGCCGCTGCCAAAAACCACGAACAGCGGCTGCAGCAAGAGGTGCTAGCCGCCCGAGATCTTCTCCAGGTGGAACGGGCCCACTACAGCATTGGCGGCCGTAGCTACCCCCGCGAACGGGTGGAGATGGAAGCGCGCAGTACCGCCCAGGCCCTCATCCATGCCCGCAGTACCGCACAAACCAAGGCCGCCACCTTAGCTACCCTTGAAGCCGCCGTAACAGAAGCCGAGGAGCACCTAGCGGCGGCCGGACGGCAACGCCAAACCTACGCCCTGCGGCTCAATGAACTGCGGGCCCAGGCCGAAAGCGTGGCCATGCGCAAGGAATTGGTGACCAGCATTGGCCAATTGCCCACAGCCATGGATCAGGGCGCCTTTCAGCAGGTCGAAAACTCCTTTGCCCGTATTGAACGCGAGTTGGCAGTTCAGCACCGCCTCCTTGCCCAGCGCAACCAAAGCCCCCAGCACGGCGCCATCCCCTTCGGCAGCAAGGCTGAACGGGATATCCATGAGATCCTGCAGGCAGCTCTTCAAGACACATGCGAAGACTCGTCGCAAAGCCCCGGCTTGGCAATCCGACCCTAAAAGCAGCAGCCTGCCCTCCCCCTGGCCATGATCAGCCGGGGGGAAGGCGATGGCAGACAAGCAAAACTGCTGCCTCAGGCCCAAGCCTCGGCCGTTGACTTTCGCCTGATCTCAGCGCACCATGGCCCCATGCTGTCTTTGTCTAAATCCGCAGCGTCAGGGATGGAGGTGGGCCGGTGATTTTGGATATGGCCGCCCTCACCCACAAGGGCCTGGTTCGCGACCACAATGAGGACTCCCTCTACTTCAATGTGCGTGACCGGGTAATGATCGTCTGCGATGGCATGGGCGGTCATACCGGCGGCCATATTGCCAGCGAGCTTGCCGTGCAGGTGGTCGCCAACGCCCTGCGCAATCTCAAAATCAAAGACTGGCATAACGAAGACCGCGTCATTGAAACCATGAAGAACGCGGTTTTTGGCGCCAATGATCATATCCTCTCCCGGGCCCGCATCGACACCTCACTTTTTGATATGGGCACCACCATTGTCGCCCTCGCGTTTATGGATGATCGGGTGATCACGGCCAATGTTGGCGACAGCCGCATCTACCGCATTGATAGCCAGGGGGCCATCGAGCAGGTCAGCGAAGATCACTCCCTGGTCGCCGAACGCATCCGCGCCGGCGAGCTCGATCCCAATGCCCCCGAAGCCAAAATGCTTTCCAATATTCTCACCCGCGCCCTTGGCATGGATCGCGTCACCGTCGACATCTCAGTCGAGGGCCTGGTTTCAGGCGACACCTATCTCCTCTGCAGCGATGGCCTTTCCGATCTCATTCAGCCCCATGAAATGGCCCACGAAGTGCGCGAACACGGCGATGATTTACAGGCTGCCTGCGTCCGCCTGATCGATCTCGCTAACCAGCGCGGCGGCCACGACAATATTACCGTTGCCCTCTCCCGCGTCAGCTAAGGGGCACCTCTATAAACTCATCAAACAAAGAAGGCTTACTCCGCAAGCCCTTTATTACCAATGACGAGCAGGAGCTCGGCGATCCTGGGGCGAGTTCATAGAGACGTCCTAAAAACCCTCTAAATACCACTGCTTTACAAACCAGCGTGGACGGCTCAGAAATTGCAACTAACGAAAGCACAACACAGAAAAACGGGCCTTGCCCATTTCCATTTAAAATGGGCTGGAAACGGCAGCGCTCCCTGCAGACAGCCTTTAGCTGCCGGCCAGAGAGCAACGTTCCGCAGATTCAAGCGTATCTTTAAAAGCCAACTGCCCTCATCCCAGGCTAAGGAATGATGACCATGCCCCTGAACTAAACCAAATCTAACACCCTATGCTTTTTATTACTCTTTACGGCAGGTCTTCAGGCTTCGGAAACGCGCTTTCACCAATATACCAAGCGCTTCCATAACCCCACGAATCCAGCTCAAGTTCTGGCGGCAGGTTACCTTGGGGGGAATGGCGATGAATATCTGGCCGGCGCTGCCGTGGCCCCCGATGGCACCATCTACCTCGCTGGCAATGCCCTAGGGCCTACCCTTGAGCTGCCTGGAGTGCGCATGCAAATCCTCGGCCGCGATACGAGGCAGCCAAATTTCACCATGCCAACTCGTGGCTCGGGCGACCAACGGCGCATTAATCCTCCCAAATGGACCCACACCGAAGGCGCTGGTTTTATTGTCCGCCTAGCCCGGGGGGAAGGCTCGTTTGCGGCGGCGGTGCGCTTCCCCTGGGGCGCAGGCTCCATCACCGACATGGTCGCCGATGGCCGCGGAGGAATCTATGTGAGCGGGGTGGTGGGCAAAGAGTTTGCCCAATTGACCGAAGCCACCAGGCACCAAGCAGCTGGCATTGACGGTCCCGGTGAATTGTTTGTTGGTAAAATCAATGCCGATCTCAGTGGTTTTGTCTGGTGTCGACGCATCTCTGACAACCCAGAACAACCACCAAAACTGCGCGTCCTCGAAGGTGGTACTTTAGCGGTAATGGGAATTCATGTCCACCACCTGCAGCCAGCGGATGGGCAGGTCCTGCGCAGCCAACCTGGCGCACTATCAAATGCCTGGGTTACCGCCCGTAATCCCGAAGATTTCACCTGGGCCGGTGGCGCAATGCGCCATACCAACACCGGCTATGAGCCCTGGCGACAGCCTTTTTTATATGTACGCACTCCTGAAAACGATGTCATTGGCCATTATTATCAATGGCATTCCCGCTTAGTCGGCAAAAATTGGAGCCGCTTGGTTTCAGACTCGGAAGTGCGAGGCCTGGATTTTGACCGCAAAGGCAACCTCCTCATCTACGGCTGGTCGGATGGCGGTAACTCCGTATTCGAATTTGCCCCTTATGATCTCAAGACGCCGGTGCGACGAGCGGCGCAAGCCGCAACCGGGCGCGCAACCGGCCTCGGCTTCAGCACCTGGGGTGCCAATGTGGGCTCCTTTGCCCATATTATTCGCATCGACCCGCGCACCGGTACGCCCTTGGCAAAAGCCAATTTTATCGCTTACTTAGCCAGTGAAAATAAACCGAGTTCAGTTCAAATTCAGACCATCAACGCTGCCATTGATGATTCGGTGCTGCTCACTGGAGCGTCGGCCTTCGGCTTAATTGAGACCGGTAGCACCAAGATAAACACCCTTGACCATGCCAAGGGTGACTACATCGGGCGCGAATTTGTAGCCGTCCTCAATGAGTCGCTTTCCGATATTCGCTTCTCCTCCGCCGTTCCAGGTTCCGGCAGGGTTCCCCTGCAACGCCATTCGGGAAAGCGCGAAGGTTCTTTTGCCGTCGCCTCTGCGCGGGTTGGCAATAAAACCCGCGTGGTCTTTGTCAGCGGCGCTACAGCACACGAGAAGTTCAAGCCAGTCAACAATGCGCAAGGTCGCTTTGGTGGCGGTGATTTAGATGGCCTTTATATCGTGCTTGAGATGGATACCTTAAAGAGCGAAATGCTGCCCTATGCCCAGCCGGGTAATGCCTTGAGTGCAGGCGCCACTCCCGAAGCAGGGGAAAGTCGCGAGATATCCGGAGACTTTAAGGTCAGTGCGGGGATGAACCGCGACAATAGCCTCATTGTCCTGCGCGATGGTGGCGGCCGCAAATGGCCAACTTTCTATATGGCCCGCCCCCAGGGTGAGGGCAACGTGCGCAGCAATGGCAGCAGTGGTCAATTTACCCTGCATGGCAGTGGCACGAGCGTTGAAATGGGTGACACGACGCAAGCCCGGGCCATGCGCCTCGGAGGCCACCTGGGCAGCAAGCAAGGTGACGATTTTCATTACCCTGAAATCGCCGTAGAAATTACGGTCAATAGTACGAGCCAGGCCACCGCCAAGGTCACCTACGCAGGAAATACCGTCAACCGCCAAGGTGGCTACTCGGTGCGTCCATCGCGCCCCGTAGGCAGAGGCATCCAGGTTCATGGTGTCTTTGAATTCCGAAAGCACGAACTGGGCTTAAGCGAAAGCCGTGAAGACCGCGAAGACCTCGTTTACCTAGAAATATGGGCTCCAGGCCGCCCCTAAGGGCCTGGGCCTACTCTTTGCCACAGATAAATAAACAATGAAATAGTGAACCTAAATCCCTCGGGGAAAATAGAGACAGGAAAATCAAAAAGGGACAAAAATAGGCAAAAATTAGGAAAAATAGAAAAATAGGGACAGGCGCAAATAGAGACTGTGGCATTGGAGACAGGTGACCACAGACCATCTTTGTGGCACATGCTTCCCCGTGAATAAGACGACGGGTATTGGTTTGTGAAACGGTAAAGGCTGAGACGGAAGGGAGACTTGCGGGTATTTAGGGACCTCGCTGGGCTCGACTATCAATGAAATCTGATGCCCATCACCACGCAGCCCTCGCTAATATGGCCCAGGAACATGTCAATCGACAGCCATGCCCATGCCGCTCATGGCACTGAAATTAGAGTTGGTGGCCCAGCCCGGATTAGGGTGGCACAATGCCTGGCCTAGCTCGCCGGCCTCTCCGCCGGCGGTGTCGCAAACAAGCGACAGCGATCCTGCAACCACT
>REDX01000113.1 GCA_007695355.1 Planctomycetota bacterium | reverse complement strand
TCGCCGGCTTGAAAAAAGCGGTAGCCCTTGGCGCGGGTATCCAACCACGCCATTTCGGCCAGGCTTTGCCGCACCGCACTTTTGAGAAAGCGAAATAGCGGGCTGCGGGCAATGATCGCCTCAGGTGTTAGGTCATCCATAATGGCCAGGGTAGGCAGGGCTGGCATGAGTCCATGAGGCGATACGGCCAGATTCTTGACCCATATCAAGGATCAATCCCAGGGCGTGCCTAGGATGGGGGTCATGAAACCGCCGTTCCCCTTGGATTATCAGCGCAGTCCCTTTGTGATTTTATGGGAAATCACCCGCGCCTGCGATTTGGCCTGCCGCCACTGCCGCGCCGATGCCCAACAGCGGCGGCACAGCGACGAGTTACGCACCGATGAGTGCACAGCCCTCCTGGATCATATGCGCGCCGAGTTTGGACCCGTCCTGGTGGTCTTCACCGGCGGCGATCCCCTATTGCGCGATGACCTGGAGGAGTTGGTGACCCATGCTAAAGGGTTGGGCCTGCGCCCTACCCTGACTCCTTCGGCCACGCCGCTGCTGACGAGAGCGCGCATGGATAGCCTGGTGGCGGCGGGCATTCAGCGCTTTGCGGTGTCGGTGGATGGCGCCGATGCGGCCACCCAGGATGGCTTTCGCCGGGTGCCCGGCACCTTTGCCACCACCGTGGCCGCCCTGGAATACATGAAGGACTGCGGCTACCCGCTGCAGATCAATTCCTCCATTGGCGTGCACAATCGCCACCAATTGCGCGACCTCGCCGCCCTGGCCCAGTGGTTTTCCGCGGCATTGTGGTCGGTATTTATTCTGGTGCCCACCGGCCGGGCCCAGGCCGACGATTTATTAAGCGCAGTGGAGCACGAGCGCCTCTACCGCGAACTGGCCGATATTGCCGCCGAGACCAGCATGGATATCAAAACCACGGCTGGTCAGCCCTATTACCGGGTGCAGGCGCAGCGCGGCCGCAATGCCCGCGCCGGCATGAGGGCCGCGGGGCCGGTGAACGATGGCAAGGGCGTGGTGTTTATCTCCCACCGCGGCGAGGTGCAGCCCTCGGGATTTTTGCCTGAAATTTGCGGCAATGTGCGCGACACCCCGCTGGCAGAAATCTACCGAAGCCACCCCCTATTCCGCGCCCTGCGCAACCCCGATGCCCTAGGCGGCAAGTGCGGCCGCTGCGAATACCGCAGCCTGTGTGGTGGCTCGCGGGCCCGCGCCTACGGCCTCACCGGCGATGCCCTGGCCGCCGACCCCACCTGCGTGTATCAGCCCAAGGGGCTGGCCCTGGAAGTGGCCGACTAGAAGTGACGAGCTGAGTCTAGACATTATAGTCTGACTAGATATAATGGAACTCATCAGGAGGCCCTTATGTCTACCAGCACCGTACCCAGCCCTTTGCCTGCCCATACCGCCCATAGCAGCACTTATACCAGCTATAGCACCTATGAGGCCAAAGCGCGGCTTTCCAGCCTCATCGCCCAGGTGGAGCGCAGTGGTGAGCCGATTATTATCACCCGCCATGGTAAAGCGGTGGCACGGCTGATTCCCGAGCCCCCAGCCCCCGAGCCCGAAGAGGTGCTGGCGCAGATGCGCCAGCAGGCCCAGGAGCAGCGCATCGCCTACGACTGGCAGGCAGTCAATGAGCCCCTGGATGCCGAGGCCTGGGGTGATGGCAGCACCGGGGCGCCATGATTCTCGACACCTGTGGTTTGTTGGCTTGGCTCTATCAGCCGGATGCCTTGAGTCCTGCGACTCGCAGCGCGGTCGACCAGGCCAGGACAAACGGGCATTTGGGCCTGGCCGCAGTGAGTATTTGGGAAGTGGTATGGAAGCACCGCCTGGGAAAACTCCCACTGCCAGGAAGCCCCGCCTTGTTTTATGAACAGGTCCAGCAGCTACGCCTGCGCATTCACGCGGCAGATCACGCCCTGTGGTGGCAGGTGGCCACCCTGGACTGGGAACACCGCGACCCCGCCGACCGCCTCATCGTCGCCACCGCCGCCAGCAAAGACCTCCCCCTGGTCACCAACGACAGGCGGATGCAGGCTTTTTACCACAATTGCCTGTGGTAAACCCCGGGAGCGATCACCTGGGAGCGCCGCTCTCCTGAGCGGCCCAAAACGTGGCGAACGCACCAAACGTTGAACTACGAGGAAAACAGCGACTGGAAATTCACATCAAAATTCCACGATGGAAAACCCTTTCCCAGGGTTATCCAAGAGACGGCAATCTGCTTGGTGGACCAAGTTGGGGCCGCTCGGGAGAGAGGCCCAAAAAACGCCGCCAACGCATAAACATTGACCCACAAGAAATCTACCACCAGAGAATGAAACTTGAGTATCCGCGACCGTGTTACTATTTATACCAGTAATGAGCAATCCTAAGCCTCCTTTTGCAACTCAGAATGAGGCCGCTCGGGAGAGCGGCGGCCCCGGGGATCCCAAGCAGCGGGTGCGACGGCAAAATGGACAGCGTCAAACGGGCTGGCAATCGCGGGG
>REDX01000124.1 GCA_007695355.1 Planctomycetota bacterium | reverse complement strand
GACCTGCCTTTTCGGCGTAATAGGTCTTGGATAAGGCACCCACCATGGCCTGGGGTGACTTGGCTGTGGAAAAATGCGGAATCAGATCGTGGTGGTATTTCTCCATGAAATCCACCCAGGCTGGGCAGCAGGAGGTAATCAGGGGCAGGGTGCCGCCCTGGGTCAGGCGCTGGATGAGTTCATGGCCCTCTTCCATAATGGTCAAATCGGCGCCGTAATTGGTATCAAAGACCGCATCGAAACCCATGCGCCGCAGGGCGCTGTACAGTTTGCCGGTGAGATTGGTGCCGGGGACAAAGCCAAAGGCCTCGCCAATGGCCACGCGCACTGCGGGGGCAATTTGCACCACGGTGTGGATGGTATCGTCGCGCAGCCACTCCCAAACCTGTGGCCCTTCGTCGTGTTCGACAATGGCACCGGTGGGGCAGTGGGCCGAACATTGACCGCAGGACACGCAGGGGCTCTCAGCCAGGGAAACCCCGGCGGCGGCAATGCGGGTGTCAATGCCGCGATTATTAAAACACAGGGCATGAACATTCTGCATATTCTGGCAGACATCGACGCAGCGCCCGCAGGCGATGCACTTGCGCGGATCTAACTCCAAAACGCCGGTGCTCAAGTCGAGGGGGACTTCTTCGCGACTGGGGGTGAGATCGGGTAATTCGCCATCGCGTATGCCAAAATCGGCAGCCAGGCTTTGCAGTTCGCAGCTTTGGTTGCGGCCGCAGGTGAGACATTCATTGGGATGGCGCGAGCAAATCAGCTCCAGCACGGTGCGGCGAATGCCCACGATTTCCCCATCGTGGGTGGTAATATTCATGCCGTTTTCCAAGGGCGTACAACAGGAGCGCAACAGTTTTGCCATGCCTGCCACGCGCACGATGCAAATGCCGCAGGCGGCAGTAGCACAGAGATCCGGATGCTTACAGAGAATGGGAATGGCCACACCCACCCTGCGTGCCGCGTCAAGAATGGTGGTGCCGGGTTCAACGCTGACCGGCAGGCCGTTAATGGTGGCCGTAATGGTGGCGGTGCTCATGGGGTGCTCCCAGCGCAGGCGTAATCTGCTAGGTGTCGGGTCAGTTCATCGGAGAAGTAGCGGAGGACCGAAAGCACCGGATTGGGCGCCGTTTGTCCCAGGCCGCAGAGACTGGCCTTCTGCATGGCGGTGGCGAGGCGGCGAATGAGGGCGATATCCTCTGGCTTGCCGTCACCGGCTTTAATGCGTTTGAGCACCACTAATAACTGACTACCGCCCACTCGACAGGGCGCGCATTTGCCGCAGCTTTCTTCGACGCAGAACTCCAAATAAAAGCAGGCAAGGCTGAGTACATCGTCATCCTCATCCAGCACAATCATACCGCCAGAGCCCATAATAGAGCCCAATTCTTGCAGGTGTTCGTAGCTCACCGGGCTGTCAAAGGCACTTGCGGGAATCATACCACCCGAAGGCCCGCCGGTTTGCACCGCCTTGACGGGCTTGCCCGTATCCACGCCGCCGCCGATATCCTCAACGATTTCGCGCAGGGTCATGCCCATCGGCACTTCGATCAGGCCCGAGTGCTTTATTTTTCCAGTCAGAGCAAAGACTTTGGTGCCCTTGGATTTATCGGTGCCCATGGCGGCAAACCATTCGGCTCCGCGCTGCATAATGGGGGCAATATTGGCCAGGGTTTCCACATTATTAATGGTGGTGGGCTTGCCCCACAGGCCCTTCACCGAGGGGAAGGGTGGGCGTGGGCGGGGGGTGCCGCGCAGGCCTTCGATGGAGGCAATGAGGGCAGTTTCCTCACCGCAGACAAAGGCCCCAGCGCCCAGGCGCACTTCGCAGGTAAAGGCAAAGTCGGTGCCAAGCACCTTGGGGCCAATCACCTTCGCCCGACGCGCCGCCATAATCGCCTTCTCCACCCGCTCGACGGCCAGGGGATATTCGGCGCGAATATAGAAAATTCCCTTGGTCGCACCGGTGGCCAGGGCGGCGATGGCCATGCCTTCAATCACCGCATGGGGATCGCCCTCAAGGATGGAACGATCCATATACGCACCGGGATCGCCCTCATCACCATTGCAAATAATATAGGCTTCATCGGCGCCGGCCTTGGCAAAGGCTTGGCGCGTAAACTGCCATTTGAGTCCGGTGGGAAAGCCAGCCCCACCGCGGCCGCGCAGGCCACTGGCCTTGATCAGTTCAATGACCTGCTCGCTGCCCATGACCAGGGCTTTGGCGAGGGAGCGATAGCCACCGCGGGCAAAATATTCATCAATGTTTTCAGGGTTAATGTAGCCAGATTTGGCCAGCACCACCCGCACCTGACGGGCAAAAAAGGGATGCTGCAAGTCCAGCAATGCTTCGGGCATAATGGCGGCCAAATCCATCGTTTCGCCAGCGCAGGTAGGGATCACATATTCGCTGACCAGGCGCAGGGCCAGGGCTTCATCGACCTGCTGCAGCAAATACTCCCCGCCCGTATTATCGGTGACCCGCACCAAGGGCCCCAAGGAGCACAGGCCCATGCAGCCGGTGGGCACCACGGCTACCTGCTCGGCCAGGCCAGCCATCTGCACTTCCTTGGTCAAGACCTCGGCAATGCCACCGGAACCGGAGGACAGGCAACCGGTGGAAGCGCAGCACAGCAGGCGCAGGCGCTGCTGCTGCAGGGACGCCGCACACTCCGCAATTTTACTCTCGAGAAGGTCGGGGGTCATGCTGGGGCTCCTTGTTCCGCGGCAGCTTGGGCACGGCACTGGGCAACCAGGGCTGGCACCTTGTCCGCAGTCATTTTACCGTGGACTTGGCCATTGACGGTCACCACCGGAGCCAGGCCGCAGCAGCCGAGGCAGCGCACGCCCTGCAAATGGAAGAGGCCGTCGTCGCTGCTTTCGCCCTCAGCAATGCCAATTTCGGCCGTGAACGCGGCCACTAATTCCGGTGCCCCTTTGAGGTGGCAGGCGGTGCCCGTGCACACCGAAATGGTGAAGCGACCGGGAGGCGTCATTTTGAAGTAATTGTAGAAGGTCAGCACTTCATAAATGCGCGCCATGGGCACATCCATTAATGCGCCAAGCTGCAGGGCCGCTTCGCGTGGTACATAGCCATAGCGCCCCTGCACCTCGTGCAGGGCTTGAATCAAGGATCCCGGGGTTTTGCGCCAGCGCTTGGCGGTGCGCTGAATATCTTCAGGAATCTCTGCTACGGCTTGCGCCGGTGTGCAACAGGTCGCGCTGGTCATAACCACCTCCCCATGCCTGCCGCAGATTTTGCGCAGGATTGGGAATGATCATGGAGTGGTCAGCTTAAAAAGGCAATGGAATTAGTGACACAAATATACGGAAAATATAGGAAACTAATCGACATTAGGACGCCTCTATAAACGCACTCCCTGGGACCGCCGAGCCAATGGCCGGAAACTAAGGCCGAAAGCTAGGGGAAACCCGCTGCGCGGGTGCTGTCTCCCCTGGCGCACTGGAGTGCGCCAGTCAATGGCGGGAAGCTAAGGGCCCCCCTGGGATCGCCGAGTTGTACTCGGCCAATGAAAACAGCGCCCGCGAAGCGGGCCATCCTCTTCCAGGGTCCTTAGCTTCCCGCCATTGGTGCGCCAGTCCCACGATGGCCTTAACTTCCCGCCATTAACCACCGAGCCCCAGCTTGGCATCAATAACAGAGAAGTTACCAAGCGCGTCATCCATATTGGGTGGGTGTATAGGGCTGCTATTACCCCTTGGGACAATGCCGACAGCGACAGGCGCCACGGCGCCACCAGCGCCAGCCTTGGTAAAGAAAATAAAGCCCTGCGCTGAGGACTACAGCGCCAACGATAAGGCCTTCAATCATAGCCGACTGCCGATCTGCCAGATGGCCAGACAGAGCACATAGGCCAGGCTGTTCATGCCGATGAGTTGGGCCATTGGCCAGCGCCAACCCTTGGTTTCGCGCACCATGACCGCCACCGTACTAATGCACTGCATGGCGATGGCAAACCACACCAACAGACTGATGCCCAGCAGCAGGCCATAGCGGGGACTGCCGTCCGGCGCCTGTTCGGCGGCCATGCGCGCCAGCAAAGGTTCCGGCTCGTCCTCTACTTCGGCACCGACACCGTAGACGATGCCCATGGTGGAGACAAAGACTTCGCGCGCAGCAAAGGCCCCCACTAGACCAACGCCGATTTTCCAATCGTAGCCCAAGGGGGCGATCAGGGGTTCAATGGCCTGGCCAAAGCGGCCGACCACGCTGTGCTCAATGGCCGCCGCCTGCAGGGCATGGGCTGCATCGTGAACGCTTTCATCGGCCGCCTCCAGATCCTCGCTGGCCAGGGCCCATTGCTCGCTGCTGATACCATGCTGCTGGAGAATGGCCGCCTCCTGCGCGGAATCCATTTTGGGATAGGTCAAGCCAGCCCACAGAATAATGGAAAAGGCCAGGATAATCGTGCCAGCTTTTTTTACGAAGTGCAGGCAACCATCCCAGGCAGCGCGAACAACTGAGGCCCAATGGGGAGTGCGATAGGAAGGCAGTTCGATGAGGAAACCTGACCCACCCCCACGCAGGATTCCACCACGAATGACCAAGGCAGTCAGCGCGGCGGCGACAATGCCGAAGGCATAGAGAGCAAATAAAATACTGCCCTGGACCCAGCCTGGATAGCCAGAGAAGAGCAGGCCGACAAGAAGGAGATAGACCGGCAGGCGGGCGGCGCAGGCCATAAAGGGTGCCACCAGCATGGTGACTAAGCGATCGCGGGGGTGCTCAATGCCGCGGGCGGCCATAATGCCGGGAATGGCGCAGGCGTGACTGGTGAGCAAGGGTACAAAGCTGCGCCCGTGGAGGCCAACCGCAGATAGCGGACGATCAAGTAAATAACTGCCACGGGCAAGGTAACCGCTGTGTTCCAAGAGGGCGACCATCAAGAGTAAAAAGGCGATCTGTGGCAGAAATACCAGGACTCCACCCACGCCTGGCGCAATGCCCTCGTGCCAGAGGTCGTGGACTGCGCCTTCGGGCAGGGCTGAGCCAAGCCAGGCCGTCAAAGCCTCACCACCGGACTCAAAGGCGCCCATGATGGGATCGGCAACCACGAATACGGTGGCAAATAGCGCCCACATAACCGCAAAGAAGGTCATGAGGCCCAGGACTGGATGCAGCAGCAGGCGATCAATACCGCGGCGGCCCTGGTGGGCAGCGTTGGGGCTGCTCTGGACCCGCTCGACCACGCCGCGAATCCAGGCGTAGCGGGCAGCAATATCGGCATCGCTACCGGCAGCAACGCCCTCGGCCCGCCAAGGGCAGGTATGGGGAATGGCAGTAGTGGTCGCCAAGGCCTTGCCGAGGGCCATGACCCCCGCCCCGCTGGTGGCGTTAATGGGGATCACCGGCACACCAAGGAATTCAGTGAGGGCAGCAATATCCACCGTGCGTCCAGCACGGCTTGCTAAATCACCCATGGTTAGCGCTACCACCACCGGCTTACCCAACTCTAGCACCTGGGTGAGTAATAAGAGATTGCGGCCCAGATTTTCCGCATCCACCACCGCACACAGCAGATCCATCTTGCGCTGATTCTCTGGCAGACCTTGCTGAAGAATCTGCGTGGTCACCGCCTCATCGGGAGATTGAGCATGGAGGCTATAGGTACCGGGCAGATCGATAATCCGCGCCTGCACGCCGCCTGGTAAGGTGCAGCGGCCCTCATGACGATCTACCGTGACGCCGGGATAATTCCCTACCCGCTGGCGCAGGCCGGTCATGGCATTGAAGAGGGAACTTTTCCCAGCGTTGGGGTTGCCGACCAGGGCAATGCAGCGACTGCTTGCTGCCGCCTGCGCAGGTTCTTGTTGGCTGCTGCTGACCGCTTGGCTGGGGTCGTTGCTTGATCCTGCCCAGGCCATGCCGCCCAGGGGATCCATCGCCGCCACCCGCACCAATTGCGCCTGGGCCCTGCGCAGAGATAGGCGATAGGCGCCCAAATCATATTCGCTGGGATCGCGCCAGGGTGCGCGGCCGATCAGGCGAATGGGGGCGCCGGGCACCAGACCCATTTCCTGCAGCCGCCGCCGACTGGCCGCATCGCCTTCCAAGGAATGGATGCGGGCGCTGGCTCCGGGTTGTAATTGATGCAGGGCGAGGGTGGTCTCAGTCTGGTCAGCATTGGGGGACGCGCTGGCAATCATGGCCGACTCCAAGGGGTGCTTGGGCGGCATAATGGGCAGAGTTGCGGGGGTAGGGGGGGAAAGCGCTAAACCTTCGACAAATGAAAGTCATTATCATATAGACGGGATCCGGATTATGTTCAGGCCTAGGCCGCTGGCCCGCGCCCCGGTTTGCCGTGCTGGTAAAAGGGCTGCGGCCAGGACACGCTATGGGGTGGGGCCTGCCAGTCTGGCTCGCCCACTTCCAGGGCTTGGATGCGGATGGGACCGTCGCCCCAGCCGGCCAGCAGGACGAGACGCAGGGCGCAGGCGCGATGGGGGAGGGGGATAATGCGGCAGCGCAGGGCATTGTCGTCGATTTCGTGGACGACCTGCCAGGGGCCATCGCTCTCTGCGCGCAGCTCAATGCGGGCGCGGCGCCAGAGCGGGGCTGGCATGGCCTCATGGTGATCGTCAGCGGGCCGCGAGCAGGGCATGCGCTTGGGCCGGTGCAGTTGGCTATCGCCGACGATGCGCAGGCGCGCAAGCTCCTGGGGCTGATCCCAGCGCAGTTCAATCCAGTCGCCGGGCTGACAGTCCAGGGCGTGGCGATGGCCATCCAGGCGGCGCTCAATGCCATCGCGCAGGGATTCCACATCACCGCTGGAGCTGCTGGTGATGCGGGCGCTGCGGGTGAGGGCTGGCAGGGCCTTGGCCAGGCCGGGTAACCACTGATCGGCGTCCATGAGACGATTCTGCCATGGATATAAGAGATTGCGGTGAACAGCGGCGGCATCACATCCCTGCTGCACCGCAAGGGCGGCACCGCTGCCGGCGGCCTGGCCGAGCATGGCGCAGGTGGCCATTACCCGGGTGCTGGAGAGGGCCATGTGGGTAGCGCTAATATTGCGCCCTGCGCACCACAGATTGGGGACGCTTTGGCTATAGAGCACGCCGGCGGGAATGCCGTAGGGCGAGGGGGCGGCGTGGAATTGGGTGGGCTCGCCGCGGTGGTCAAAGCCGCCGGGGGGGTGATCGTCCATGCTCCACCCGCCGTAGGCAATGCGATCCGGGAAATCGCCGCCGCTGGCCACCTCCTGCTCGGTGAGGGTGTGGGCGCCGATATAGCGGAAGCTCTCGCGCTTGCCCGGCAGGCTGCCCACCCACTCCAATTCCCAAGCCTTTCCACGGCCGTCGGGGTGGTTTTTAATGGTCGCCCACACCCCCAGCGCCAGGGCCATCAGTTCGTCACGGATGCCATCGGCATCGGCGACACTGTCGGCCATGTCGCCCAATTCCAGCCACCAGAAATTGTGGCCGGTGGGGGTCAAGTTGGCGTAGCGGGGGTGGTCTTCGGGGATGGAGCGCGCCCAGGGCGGGGCCCGGAAGGGGCGGTGCTGGGCGGGATCGCAGCGCCGTAATTGCAGGAGGATGGAATTACCCATGGTACGGCGGTCGGCCTGATCTGGGGCCAGGGATTCGTCAAATTCTGCATGTCCTTCCCGGCCCCGGCGCATGGCTGCGGCGCTGGCGCGTAGCACGCTATCGCCGGAGCAATCGATGAATTGTTCCGCCTCGACGGTGATCCAGCACTGGCGGGTGAGGTGCCAGGCGCGCACAGCTGCCAGTCGGCCCTGGTCCATCTGCACCCGGCAGACACTGCAGGAGAGAAAGGTTTTCAGCTGCTCGCAGCGGCGTATGGCATCATAGAGAACCGCATCCCAGAGGGGGTAATTCAGCCCGGGATTGTGGAGGATATTCGCCAATTGCAGTTCTTCGAGAATGCCCCCTTCTTTGAAGTCCGGGCCATGGGCGCCGCAGATCCACATCCGCACCTCAGAGGACGCATTGCCGCCCAGCATCGAGCGATCCTGGATGAGGGCGGTGGGCACCCCAGCCCGGGCCGAGGCCAAGGCAGCGCATATACCGGCCATGCCGCCGCCGACCACGCACACCGCAACCCGGTGATGCTCCTCGGCAAAGGCGTTTTCGGCAATGCACTCGTCGGTCGTGGCTAATGTGCTTACCGGGGCTAAAGAATCATGCATGGTGGAGCTCGCTCAAGGTTTGGGCGCAGCGGCGCAGCAGTTGGCGCAGCGGCGGCAGGGGGGCGCTCAAGGGAATGTGGGTGAGGGCCAGGCCCAGGCGCTGGTGTCCGGGCACCGGTACGGCTAGGCTTCGGTGCTGGCCATGCACCACTTGGGCCGAAGACAGAATTTTCGCGGTATCAGCAAAGAGGCGGCCAATGGAGGATTGATCTGCGGGATAGGGGGCGCTGGCCCCGGCCTGACCACCGTGCCAGAGATAGACGACTCGTTCGCCCCACACTGCGCCCAGGGCCACGGTGTGACCGCTGCGCTGGGCCAATTCCGTCAGCGCCCCGCTGCCCCGGCGCAGCAGGGCTGAACCATGCAGGGCGGCGGCGGCCAGCACCTGAAAGGCCGGGCCGGGGCGATAGCGGCGTTGGTCGTCTTGTTCAAGATAGCCAGCGCTGGCCAGGCTTTTGAGCAGGCGATTACAGCGCACCGCATCCATACCCACATCGCGCGCCAGGGGCCGACAGCCCAGGGCCTTCCCAGCCAGGGCAATGTGGGCCAAAAGGCCCAAGCCATCGGCGATCGAGGAGTTGGGTTGGCTGCTCACAGTGTTACTATAATAGAAACGCTCCGGAGGCAAGCCGTGCTTGCCCAGGCTGCGGCAAGAAGTCTCGCTTGATCCTTGGCGCGCACTGGCATATATTCGTTTAAACGACTATTTTCCTGCCCGGGCCAGTGCCAAACCTGCAGGCCCCCATTAACCCCGTAAGGAGATCCGCAAAATGGATACCCTCCAAGCCATTCGCAGCCGCCGCGCCATTAAGCATTACGACCCCGAGCACCGTATGCCGCCGGCGGATCTCGAGCAGCTATTGGACCACGCCCTGCTCAGCCCCACCGCATTTAATATTCAGCACTGGCGCTTTGTGGTGGTCGATGACCCAGCCCTGCGCGCGGAAATCCGCGCCGTCGCCTGGGATCAGGCCCAGGTCACCGATGCCTCGGCGCTCCTCCTGCTCACCGCCGATACCCAGGCCTGGGCCAAGGATGCTGGCCGCTATTGGGCCCATGCCCCACAACCGGTGCAGGATTTTTTGGTTCCGACCATCGGTCAGTACTATCAGGGCAATGCGCAGGCCCAGCGCGACGAATGCTTCCGCTCCATGGGCATTGCCGCGCAAACCATTATGCTCACCGCCAAGGCCATGGGCTATGACTCCTGTCCCATGGACGGCTTCGACTTCAACGCCGTGGCAAAGCTGGTGAAGCTACCGGATGACCATGTGATTGGCCTTATGATCGCCGTCGGTAAGGGTACCCAAGAAGCCTGGCCGCGCCCCGGTCAACTCTCCAAATCCGAAGTCGTCATCCGCAATCGCTTCGCCTAAGCGAAAGGCTCGCTTATTGCTTCCACCCCCGCCTGCGAAGCATAGCTGGTTATGGCCGACTTGGATCAGCTTATGTCCCAGGCCCGGGATGCCGATGACCGTGGGGCCTATGCCCAGGTGTTGGAGCAGTGTCAGCATCTGCTGCGGGCGGTGGCCCTGCGCGATACCGCCAATGCGGAATTGGCTGACGAGGTGGCCCAGGAAGCCCTGGTGCGCGGCTGGGAGCGGCGCGCCCAATACCGCAGTGGCACCAGTCCTAAGGCCTGGCTGTTGGCCATGGTCCGTTCTATCGTTATCGACCGCCACCGCCGCCTGGATCGGGATCGTCGGCATTTGCCGGACCTGATTCGTGGCGAACTGCTGCGCCACCGCGATGTGCAGGACGATGATCAATTGCGCGAAGACCGTCTGCACGCCCTCGAGGCCTGTTTGGCAACGGTGGCGCCGGAGCACCGCGAGCTTCTCGACCTGGTGCACCGCGATGGCCTGAGCAGCGAGGATGCGGCGGATACCCTGGGCATAAGCGCTGCGGCCTGCCGGCAGCGCCTCTCGCGGGTGCAGCGGGCCTTGCGCAGCTGCATTGAGCAGCGCCTGGCGGAGGGCCCCCGATGAGCGAGCCTGAAACCTCCACCCCGGTGCCGGAGAGCGATGCCGAGATCCATGATCTGGCCAGCGCCTTTGCCCGCGATGAGTTGGATACGGCTGGTCAGCAGCGCCTGTATGATCTCTTGCGCGCCCCTGGCCCAGCTGGCGCGGCCCATGCCCGCCATGCTTGGCGGGCCCTGGCCATGCATACGGATCTGCGCAGCCACCTGGGGGGCAAGGCCCTGGTGCAGGCGGTGCGTCTGCGCTTGGATGAGGCCGAGGGCCGGGATCAGGAGGGGGGATTTCTGCGCGGCGTTTTTCGCCGCCTGGGCTGGCAGCGGCCGCAATTGCAGCCGGTGGGGGCACCGCCGGCGCTGCCGCGGCGCTCCCAGCGATGGCCCCTGCTACTGCTTGCCCTGGGCCTGCTGGTAATCGCCGGCCTGTGGTGGCAGCGGGTGAATGCCTGGACCATGGTGGTGCTGGCCAATGGTGGCGAAAGTCGCCATGACGGAGAGCTTTTACCGGTGGGCCAGGACCTGGGCCTGCGTCTTGGCGATGGGGTGGTGGTGGTGTCGGCAGGGAACCGCCTGGAGGTGGCTTTGCGCAGCGGTGGCCAGGTGGTTATGCTGGGGCCGGTCCAGGCCAGTATGAGCGATGGAAGAATTGCCATGGCCAGCGGGCGCCTGCATGTACGCACCAGCGCCGGCAGCCCGCAATTAGGCCTGCCCGATGGCCATGTGCAGCTGAGTCCGGATAGTGATTTGGAGGTATGGGCGCGCGATGGGACAAGTAGCATGGGCCTGCGCGCAGGCGCCGCCACCTTACACCAGGGCAGCGGTCCGGGCCGCAGCCTGGGCCCAGGGCAGACCGCCCATCAGGGCCAGATCCAGGCCTGGGTGGGCTCAGCCCTGGACTCCAAGCCCCCCACGCAGCTTGAGCACTGGCAGTGGTCCGCCCGCTGGCAGCCGCAGACCGGCACCCTGCTGACCTTGGTCGATAATGACGCCCCAGTGCTCACCCTGCATCCGGAGGCCCTCATTATTGCCGGCCAGCGCCATCCCCTGGCTGGTCCACCCCTGGCCCAGCGCAGCCTGCGCCTGGAACGTTGGGCCGGCCGGGTGCAGCTGCGCATCGATGGCCTGCCCATGGCCATCACCCTGCCCCAGGATCTGCCCTTCCCCCTGCAGTGGCAGGGGGCTGAGCAATTGCAGGAAGTGGAATGGTTTAGCGGCCCAAGCAGTCCGCAGCCGTTATCGGTTTCATATGGGCATACGCCATAGAGGCGTAAGGGGCTCAATCCCGATCGTAGGCACGATGTCAAGTTATGCCGACCGAAGTCGAAGTATCATTAGGCGAGAAGTGCAGTGCTCAGCAAGGGCTGGAATAAGCAGCCCTAGGGCTCGCCGTGGTCGGGCTACTGACTTGGGTCCTTGGATTCGGGAGGGCTTGTGGGGTTCCGGTTCGCGAGCTCCTCTTCAAGTTCGCTGAGCCGAATGTCTAAATCTTGGGCGACGGCCCGCGCAGTGGCGGCAATGTCGTTGAGCTCGCTATTGCGCTGGCGAGTCCGTTCGAGGGAGTCATTGAGCTGCTGTATCTGGCGGATCTGCGCCTCTATGCGCGCCGCTTGGTCTGCAATGAGTGCTTTCTTGCCGGCCAAGGCTTGAGCCTCTTCCGCAGCGATTTCCTCGGTGGTGGAAGCAGGATTGTTGAGCTGCCGATTTGCGGCCCTGAGTTCCGCCGCCAGGCTTTTGGCGTCCTCATCCCAGCCTCGCCGCCATCCTTCATGGATATCCTCCACCATGGTGAGCGCGTTTAGCCGATTACGAAACTCCGCTAAGTCTGCAGCTAGGCGTGCATTTTGCTCTTGGAGCTTCTGAATTTCTGCGCTATTGCGTGCAGAGCCACATCCGCTGGTGGCCAGTGCCAATGGGACAGCAATGCAGATGAAGAGAATGAGAGGTGGTAGGGAATTCATGGTGAGATCTTTCGCGGTCTATCGTCTGCCGAGCTTATCGAGATGCGCTGAAGAAAATTCAGCGTAGCTCATGGTAGATAATTATGCAAGTCTGCAGTGATTGCCGACCAGGTCACTGGAATAGGTTCCAGTCTTGCTGAAAGTTGGAATATGGTTCTTGGGCTGGGCAATCCATGGGCGCAGCCATCTACTTAGAACAGCACAAAGATCGTGATTCCTGGTTAATCCCCAGCGAAAAGCCAGTGACCAAAATCGAAAAGCGAACGAGGCATATGAACGCGCCAATCAGCGTATCGGCTTAGGCCTCATCTCTCCCTCAGGGTGCTTGAACCCTCTGCAGTGACATTAATTATCATCCTTGCCAGAGTGGCTCCTCAGCGCTGGTACGAAGGCAGCACATGGCGATCGACGGCGAGGGCCAAGAGGCAGAGGCTGGTGCGGTAGATCG
>REDX01000169.1 GCA_007695355.1 Planctomycetota bacterium | reverse complement strand
AAACCTTCAGCCGCTGCCTGCGCCGCCTGGAAGAGGCCGACCTCATTCGCATTGGTGACGATCAACTGCTTATCGTTGATCCTGACGGCCTGGACGCCACCGCGGTGGGCGTGGGGCCGCTGGTGTAATCTCAGGGTGACGGCTGTCTATATTAATGCGATGAAAATAGTTATATCTAGCGTGCTTGTTCTTCGTCATTCGCTTCGGTTGGTGCATCAGGGCCGATGAGTTCGCTGCCATGATCGGTAACCCAGACGTAATAGTGGCCCAGTTTACGTTTTTTATCCAATTCTTTGTCCACGGCGGTTTTTAACGCTTCGCGTGCGGCGAGCGCTTCTTGCGAGGGGCCTCGCTGATTCGGCTGTGGCGCAACCATTATACGATCTCCTGGTGTAAACGAGCAAACCATTCGGCATCATGCACCCGAGTCTGCCCACTGCTTGCTTCAAATATCAATTTGGGTTCGTTTTCGGTGTTCAGATAACAGAGCACTCGATCAACGAGGGGGACGAAGTGTGTAAAGAGGTTCTCCAGGCTGCGGGGAAAACGGCGCTCAATATCCGGGGTGGGGATATGGTGACCGCCATGGGCAACCCGTTCAGCGACCCGGCGCAGGGAGGCAGTGACCGATGGTAGCGCCAAATAGAGCAAGTGAATACGCCAGCCATTGTTTTGTAAGCGCTGAATACGCTTCAGGTGGCCACGCCCGGCAAGGGTGGTCTCAAAGGCAAAGTCGCTTTCCGCAGCGATGGCGTGTTCGATCTCTTGGAGAAAAAGTCTGCTGGCGGTAGCTTGTTCGGTTGCTGGCGCTAAGGGAGAGAGTCCAGCCGCGATCAAGTCAGCATTAATAAAGCGGCGGCACTGCACCACTGCTGGCAGGTAGTGCATGGCAAAGGTTGTTTTGCCAGCACCATTGGGGCCAGCTATAATATAGCAGGTGGGCATGCGTGCCAACGGTACGATAACGGGATGTAAGGCATGCTCTTCATCCTGCTGATGTGAAGGTGGGTGCAACGAGGGAAATCACGGCCCCTGGAAACTTGTTTAGATGTGCTCCATGGTGAAAATATTCCACCACCCAGGCACGGGGTACTGAGGGCATGCGGTGAAAAGAGGCCGAATGGGCAACACGCAGCAAAAGAATCTTGGCTTTGCCGCAGCAAGTGGTGCACCGGCCTTCGGCAACCCGAGCGCGGGGAGAGGGTCAAGTCCCCAAGGCCCTTGGAAACAAGACGTGGTTCTCCAGGTGAATACGATCCATAAGATCGTGGTTCAGCTGTTCTAGGCGCATATACAAAGCGCGCCAGGTGGTGCAGGCTCCTTTGGGCGGCTGGAAGCCATGGGTCAGGGCGTAGAGGCGCTCCAGATTGGCGCCGTGGTCGTGGTGCTCGGCTTCCATCACTGCCACTGGTCCGCGGCATTCGGCGCCTTTGCCGGCGCGAATGAGGGGAAACAGAATCTCCTCTTCCTTGGCCATATGGTCGAGCATCGCCACTTCGACCTGCAATAAGAGCTGCGCCAGGCCATGGGGACAGTCGTCCTTATCGGCGTGGACTTTTTCCACCTTATTGGCCATAAGCTGGAGATCTTTGAGTTCCTGGCGGTGGGGCTGGTGATAGGTGACCAGGATATGGTCGATCACCTCTGCCAGGGGTAACTCATGCCAGGCCTTGGCCGGGACGCTGCGTCGGGCATCGGCCACTAAGATTTCATCGAGGATACTGTCGGGATCCAAATCCTTGGCGCTGGCGGCCTCCACCAAGGAGCGCCTGCCTTGGCAGCAGTAGTCCAGGTGATGGCGCTGGAAAATCGCCGTGGCGGCGGGAATGCTCAAGGCCAGATCGGCCAAGGAGTCGGTGATGGTGGCTTGGGTGTCGGTGGGCATGGGATCTCCAGGGTATAAGTCTATCCGGTCAGTCCCTAGACTAATAGCTCCTTTACCCGCTGTCCTTGATCTGTGTCAAGGTCTTGGTGGAGGTCGCGGTGCGAGAGGGTTAGCGCGCTTCTGAGCTCGGTGCTTCATCATCCTCGCGCAGCACGATGCCCTGCTCCTCGGCCCAGGCGCGAATGGCCGATTCTTCATGAGTGTTTTGATACGCGTTCCAGGCATCAAGTTGATCGCTGCGACCAAGGAAAAATTTGAATCGGCGGTAGGCGCCCTTGCGGCTAAAGATGTTGCGCACCTCCTGCTGCTGATCGGGCGAGAGCTGTTCGTCGGCAAAGCGAAAGACCAGGTACGACCCCAGGTCCAAATCTCGTTTATCAGGAATCAGGAGCCAATCATCGGAAGGGAAGTCTTCGGGCTCTGCTTCGTTCATGGAGTCGTCCCAATCGGTGAAGCAGTACCCACGGCCATCGTGGCGATGCACCCAGGCCTCGTTGGAGCCCATGCCACCCATCCAGGCCCACATAAAGAGATGGTAGAGTTGGTCGTAGGTAATACTCATGACTCAGCATCCTTTCTTTGGGTGAGGGTTGGTCCCCAGTGCCGAGCGGCCAGCAGCAGCAGGATTGGCGCCT
>REDX01000020.1 GCA_007695355.1 Planctomycetota bacterium | reverse complement strand
TTACCTTCGGCTTTAAAGATTTCTACCAACATGCTGGGCATGGTGTGGTCTCCTTGGATGCGCCGGCGCACCTGGGGCAAAGGCGGGAATAAAAGGGTACGGTGGCCGAGAAGGGGCCTCCCTTTCTGGCACATCCGCGGCTTCCCATCACATTGGCCCTGGGATGGGATGATGATCGGCCCGTAGCTCAGTCTTGAGCTGAGGCCTGCAACTGGGCCAGGGCCCGGTCATGTAAGGCCTGGGGAATTTCACCTTCGGCGCACCAGCGGGACAAGCGCGCGAGAGCCTTATCGCGATCCAGGTCGCCATCGGCAACCAGGGTCAACAGGGCATGCACTTCGCCTTCGGCCTTACCTTCGGCTTTACCTTCGGCTTTAAAGATTTCTACCAACATGCTGGGCATGGTGTGGTCTCCTTGGATGCGCCGGCGCAATTGGGTGGCCTGCTCTGCATTGATTATAGCGAATTGTTCCATGTGGGCAAGGAGAGCGCCAAGACTGCCCTTATCCCAAGCGCGCTCCATGGCACAGATGGTGGCCATGGCCTGGAGACAGCGATCCACCGCCGAGCCACGCCGCGGAACCACCCACAATACGGCGGCCACCACATTTCGCTGATAGTCCACCCTCTGGCGCCACGCCTCATCGATACAATGCAAGCGAAAGTGGATGTCGACCACGGGTTGATCTGCGATGGTGTAATTGAGACGCGAATCAATTTCGGCGGCGCTAGTCACCCTAGCATCAGTCACCAATAACACCGGCAGCACCTGGCAGCTGGGATGGCGGCACAGGAGCTCTGTCAGATAACGGGCAGCACGGCGCAAATTGATCGCCCGGGCGCTCGACCAATGTTCCACCAGAAGGATAATGCGCTCACTCCCATCAGCGAAGGTGCACCGTAAGGCAACATCGAGAAAACCCGAACGACCCTCCGGATCTGGATTAAAAATCTCGGTACTCACCTCTTCAATAGCCACTACCTCGCCATGTAGCTCAAGGAGCTCCGGCGCAAAGAGGGCCACAGTATCGTGCGGGTAATTGATCAAGAGCTGCTTGGCGTGGGGATCTTGATTGGGCATAACAGGAGGCTAGCCATTTATATTATAGGTCAATAGAGACATAGGTTGTTATAACGAATATATCGCAGCAAGGCATCACACCCCTGTCATCCCTAACCCATGGACGCAATCAGTACCAAACGTAGTGTTATACCACATAGACACGCCACCCAACTCAAATATCGTAAGGAATATGACTCCCGCCAGCCGTCGCTTCGCCATAGTACAGCGTCTCGCCAACAATGCCCACACGCAGGCGCAATTGATGACGCTTTTTTCCTGTAGTCCACGCACGATTCGCAGCGACTTCACCTACCTTGAGCAGCGCTACCCCCATCGCATCCACAAGGAAACGCACGGGCGCACGCTGCTCTATCGCTGGCAAGGCCCCCTCCCCCATCTGGTACAACCGGCCCTGGAAAGCATCGATCATCACCAACTCATCGCCCTGGTAGCCGCCCGCGGACTCCTCCATAATCCCCATCAATGCGGATTTACCGGCCCCCTGGATGGCGCACTGGACGACCTGCTACATCACATGGGGGTGGCCGACATCGCCAACGACCTGCACCCACAGGCCATTGAAGTCGACCGCTTCGCCACCTGCCCCGAACGCCCCGATGATTTACTCACCGCCTTAGAAGCGGTTATTGGCGGCATGGCCCTACGCGGCCGCTACCGCAATCGCCTGGACCAAGCGCGAGACCAGCACATCCTCCCCCTGCGCCTGCTCTTAATCGAGGGCGAGTTTCACCTATTGGCCTGGGAGAGCAGCCGCCGACCCGTGAGCGACCTTCGCCTCTCCCGCTTTGAATCCCTGTGCACCGACCACCGCCTCCCCCCTGGCGCGCCATGCCGCGACGACCCGCAACTACTGGCAAAAATCCAGCGCCACCGGGAAGCCGCATTCCGCACCCACGGCAACCATAACCTTAAACAACGCCAACGCCTACAACTGGCCATTGGCCCCCAGGCCCTGCCCCACCTACGCGACCGCACCTGGGGCCTTGAGCAAACCTGGGACCACCATCCCCCAGACCTCAACCCTGGCTGGAGCCGCCTCAGCTTTATCACCGCCGGCACCGCTGCCGCCGTGCACTGGATCTTAAGCCTGGGCGACCAAGTCATGGTCGAGCGCCCGCAAGACCTGCGCGCCACCATTGCCAAACACGCCGCCGCCCTTTTAGCCCATCACCAAAGCCCCAAACGACCGCAGCCATAAGTACGCCCGCCATGGTATCACACAGTCCTCACCCCCACCCCCGCCAACCCCCACAAGGCAAAATATTTTGCCGGGTTCGCTGCTAGGGTGATGGGTATGCGACGCGCGCGAGAAACCCCTATTCGCTCCCAGCCAAGGTCACGAGGCCACCGGCAGCACTTCATCCTGGACAATGTGCAGATGCACAAAGGCAGGCAGATCTTCGCCATCAAAGTGCCCCCGCACCGCATCCAACACCATGGACTTGAGCTCATCAAGGGT
>REDX01000001.1 GCA_007695355.1 Planctomycetota bacterium | reverse complement strand
TGGGCTAATTCATCGCTTTCGTGCTTGCGGAAGCGGAAATTTTCCGGGGCATTGGCTAATTGTTGCCACCAGCGCATGCGCGCGTCCTTCCAGAAGCTCATCCACTCTTTCTGGGTTCCCGGCTCGCAGAAGAATTCCATTTCCATCTGTTCGAATTCGCAGGAGCGGAAAATGAAATGCTCGGTGGTCACCTCATTGCGGAAACTCTTGCCCATCTGCGCAATACCGAAGGGGGGCTTCATGCCGAGGGAGTCCATAACATTCTTAAATTGTACGAACATGGCCTGGGCGGTTTCCGGACGCAGGTAGACCATGGATGGGCCGGTCACCGCTTCGATCAGGGCGCGCATGATCCGCGCCCGCTCGCCGGAGGCGATGGCCTTGGCCAGGGGGGATCCCTCGCGCTCGCATTCCTTGGGGAAATGGGCGCGCACGGCCGCCGCTAAATCCGCTTCGGCGGTCAGCTTGGCGAGGATTTCGGCGGCATCCTGCATGGGATCCACAGCGCCGAGGGCGGTGCGGAACATGAGGTTGAATTGGCGTTCCTCGGAGAGGAAGGACGAGCCAATGAGGGGCGAGACATAGCCGCGCCAGGGATGGCGCCAGGCCGCGTCCTGCTTCGCCTGGACCTGGCCATCGTCGCCGACGAAGAGGCCGTGGAGGCTATTGCCGTCACGTTCTAAGGTAATGCCGAAGCGTTTGGCGATGGCTTCCTGATAGGCCTTGGCCTGGCCCTTATCGGCGCAACTGAGGGGCAGAGCCTCGCCGGCTGCCGGGGTGGGGGCCTTATCGGCGCGGAAGCGCTCTTTGGAGATGAGGCAGTCAACCAGGGGATCAGCAAAGCCGGCGGCGTGGCCAGAGGCCCGCCACACCTCGGGATGCATAATGATCGAGGCATCAATGCCGACGACATTTTCCCGGGAGTGCACCATATCCCGCCACCACTCGTTCATCAGATTGCGCTTGAGCTCGACACCCAGCGGGCCGTAGTCATAGGCGCTTTTTAAACCGCCATAAATCTCTGATGATTGGAAAACAAAGCCGCGGCGCTTGCACAGGGCAACCAGCTTTTTCATAACATCTTTTGCCGGACTGGGGGCAGGGGCGGATTCAGACATGGCGAGACCTTCCTGATGGGTTCCGGCATGGGGTGCCGGTGAAGGGGGCAGAGCCTAGCCCCTGTGCCCAGGGCGCAAGGTCAGGTCGCGGCAGGCGCTACAGCATGGCCCCATCCTTGGCCCTTTCGACCGGGGCTTTAGCATGGGGCCATGGACGCCCCACCTCCCCTGCATGGCCTTACCCTGGCCCAGGTCAGTGAGTTCGCCCGCCGCCAGCTGCCCCGGGGGGCGGGGGCCGCGCGGGCCCTCTATGGGCAGTGGATGAAGACGGGGGCCTTTGATCCCGCCGCCTGCGGCTTGGGCGCGCTGGCCCAGGCGGCTTGGATGCAGGCATTCAGCTGTGACCTGCCGGCGGTATCCCGGGTCCTGCGCGAAGAGCGGGAGGGGGACTATGGCCCGGTGGTGACCGCTAAGGCGGTGCTTAAGCTCGCCGATGGGGCTGCCGTCGAATGCGTGCATATCCCCCGCGGCCGTGGCCGTTTTAGCCTCTGCATCAGTTCCCAGGTGGGCTGCAAGATGGCCTGCGGCTTCTGCGAGACCGGGCGCATGGGGCTGCGCCGGCAACTCAGCGCCGATGAGATGGTGGCCCAGGTGCTGGTGGCCCGCCATCGCCTGGGCTGGCAGGTGGATAATGTGGTGTTTATGGGTATGGGCGAGGCCCTCGATAATGCGCCCGCCCTGCTTGCATGTCTCGCCATTCTTGCCGACCCTGCCGGCTGTGGCATTCCTCTGCAGCGCATGACCGTCTGCACCGTTGGCCATGTCCCCGGCATTCGCGCCCTCGCCGCCGCCGGCCTTACCCGCTTGGGATTGGCGGTGAGCCTCAATGCCGCCCGCGATGAGCTGCGCAGTCAGCTTATGCCGATCAATCGTCGCTGGCCCTTACAGGAATTGCAAACGGCCCTGCGCGAATATCGGCCGCGGCCCAATTTCCAGCTGGCGGTGCATTATTGCCTTATGCCGGGCATGAACGATGCCCCCGAGGATGTGGATGCGATTGCCGACTTTGTGCGTCCCCTCGGCCGCGCCATGGTCAATCTCATTCCCTATAACCCCGGCAGCATCAGCCTCACCCGCCCGCCCAGGGACGAAGAAGTCAGCGCCTTCGCCAGCGCCCTGCGCGCCCAGGGTCTGATGGTGCGCAAGCGCATTACCAAGGGCGCCAGCGTCATGGCCGCCTGCGGCCAATTGAGCACCCGGGGGGTCTAGTCAGGCCGTTGTCGTTGGTCAATCGAGGGCTGTCTATCGTCGCCCGTCTATCGCCGCCCGTCTATCGCCGCCCGTCTATCGCCGCCCGTCTATTGCCGCCCGTCTATCGCCGATCGACTATCGCCGCCCGTCTATCGCCGCCCGTCTATTGCCGCCCGTCTAGTAACCGGTTTACGAGCGTGATTTGCACCCAGATTGCTGACGTGCAGCATAGGC
>REDX01000219.1 GCA_007695355.1 Planctomycetota bacterium | reverse complement strand
GACGATCGACGATCAACGATCAACAAACAGCCACCGCTCTCGGCTTCAAGCCCCCCTACCAAATTATCACGCCAGCGACCATGCCCCCCAGGCCGATGAGGGCGAGGAGGTACACGACGAGGCGGGGCATGGCACCATCGTTATCCATGGCGCGGCCAAACATAAAGAATACCAGGGGGTGCACCAGGAAGGGCATGGAGAAGATAAAGGGAATCAGCAGGCTGGCTTCGGCGCCAAACATGCCCCCCTGGGTGGCGGCAAAGAGGCCGAAGTGGGACAGCCCCGATGAAACCGCCATGGCGCTAAAGTGCAGGGGCATGCCCACCGCATGCAAGAGAACAAACCCCCCGAAGACGGCGCAGATTTGCCAGCCAAAGGAAAACTGCATCAGTCCCTTGACCTCCTGGGCATCCACTCCTCCAGCGCGGGATAAGCTGCGCAAGGACCACAGGGTTAGCAGAACTCCGCCGGCCATCAGCAGCAGGGACGGCCACAGCAATAGGGCCCCGCTGCTGGCGCTCATGGCGAGGATGGAAAAGACAAAGATATGGCCGAAAAAGGGAATATTAATCATAATCGGCGCCCGCTGGGCGGCGCTGCTTCCCAGGTCGCCAGCGGTGCAGGCGCCGGTGAGACCCGAGTGACTCAAGGCCCCGGCCATACCCGGCGCCACATTGCGCACATGGTTGCTGCGCCCGAGGAGGATTAGCAGGGCAATGCCGCCGAACATCCAGAACATCTGGCCAAAAAAGCCGTAGGCCAAAACCGCGTTCATACCGCTCATGGCAAAGGCCTCGCCAATGCGCGAGCCGCCAATCATAAAATTCGCCGCCAAAACCACCGGTATGCCGGCAAACAATAGGGCACGTATAGTGGGCCCGGCGCGCCAACTATAAAACACCGCCCCCAGGACGGCGGCGATAATCATGGCGAAGAAAATCTGCGGCAGGGCGATCAGCGGCTGTATCCACATCGCCATACCATAAGAGCCCAAAAGCACCCCCACCAAGATGACAATTTCCAATATTCCGCTGCGGAAATAGGTTTTCTTGCTGCGTAGCTTGGCCTTGTGATCGATGAGAATCAGGGCCAAAACCAGGCCCAAGTAGGCAATAATCGTATAAAATGACGACAAGGGACCGGCATCAAACCCCAGTAAATGCCGCGATAAAGCCTCGATACCCACCAGAAGAAAAAAGGAACGCACAATAAAAATGAGCTGGGTGCGCCCGGTGCCCAGCACCACTTCCTCGCTGCACGGGGTCACGGTGTCGTCGGGGGGCACGGTAATGTGGCCGAATATTTTCCGCAGTTCCTGACCGCCCACAAAAAAGGACACGGTGAGGGCAATAATGGTAGCCCGGGCCACGAGATCGATCAGCGAGAATTCTGGCAAACCCGGCGCCGAAACACCGCTGGCCTGGAGGATGTAGCCCATGGCCAGGCCAAACACCACAATAATTAAAATGGGCGAATAACGGGTCCCCGCCACCACCGTTCGCGATACCAAAACCAAGGGAATGAGCAACAGGAAGGAAAGCAGAAACTGATTGAGAATCTGCAAGCTTGCCAGCTGATCCAGCACCGCTTCTGAGCCCATGCATCCTCCACCCCAGGCCAGGCTGGGGACAACGACGGTGTTGCCCCCTCAATATAGCCAGGGCCCAGCAGTGCTGAGTGTGCCCAGGCCGGGCCCAGAACCATCCCCATTGCAGCGGGAACAGGAGAGTTGTTGAAGGTTGCCGGCGGGTGGCTGAGCGGGCGTAGCGTTTCCGAAGTTTGAAACAGCACGCGAGCGCGGATTACGCTGCCCAAGCCCCAGCCCACGGCGATTGTCGGTCGTCGTTGGTCAGTCGTCAGCCGTCGGTCGCGGCAATCGCGGCAATCGCGGCAATCGCTAAGCGCGCTCGGGCGCGGGCAAGGTGTACGAAGGCTGGATGCGCGCGCGAGCGCGAATGACGCTGCCCAAGCTCAAGCCCAGGCTCAAGCTCAAGCCCGTGTCGGTCGTCGGTCGTCGTTGGTCAGTCGTCGGTCGCGGCAATCGCGGCAACCGCGCGCGGGGGCAGCCGCCTAGCCGCGCAGGGGCAGGTAGCGATAAGAGGCCTGCAGGTTTAATACCGCCATGGCGGTGGCCATGAGGTCGGCGGCGGGGCCAAAGCTTTGTGCGTAGCGCACTCGGCTACCGGGGAGCCACACCTCGCCATTGCTGCCCGAGTGCATGGCGGTGATGAGGGTTTTTTCCAAGCCGTCGTTCCAACGGCGCCAGCGGCGGTCGCGGGTTTCACGCAGGGCCAGGGTGGGAAAGTACCAGGCCATCACATCCAGTCGCTCGTCAGCATCGCTGCCGGGGATTTGCTGCATGAGGCGGGAAAGCTGATTGCCGGTGCTCATGGCATGGCCGGCGCCACGAATCTGGCGGGCAAAGGCGGCCAAGCCCAGACGCCCGGGGTCGGCGGCATTGGGGGGCAGTTGCCGGGCAATCCCCTGCTCCAAACGATGGCGCAGGCCCTGGGGCAGGGGAATATCGGCAAGGGCGGCGATTTCTAC
>REDX01000274.1 GCA_007695355.1 Planctomycetota bacterium | reverse complement strand
GCGAATGGATTGCCGCGGCGGTGGCGGGGCCATCGTTGAGCCCCTTGCCGGGGGTCCCCGGGGAGGCGCCGCAGGTGCAGGGGCGGGAAATGCCCCTGGGCGCGGGGCGGCAGCTGGCGCTGGTGGTGGATTGGCAGGTTGCGGGGCAACACCTGCGCCTCACCGCCGTGCCGGGGGCCGCCGCCATTGCCGTGCAATTATGGCGCTGTCACCAGCGCCAGGGGGTGGCGGCTCAGGGGAATCAGGGGCTGGACCTCGGCGCTGAGGCCAGCGGTGTGGAATTGGGTGATCTCGAACGCTGGCAGCAGCAGTCCCTACCGCTGGCGGATCGGGTGGATGGCTTTTATCCCCAGCCGCAGCACCTGCGCTTATTACAGATCCACTTCCAGGATCGCACCGACCTGCACGACGAATTGCTGCACGAACAGGAATGGCTGCTGCACCCCAATGAGTCGGTATTGGCTTTACGGGGCGCTTTGTTTGTTCTTGAGGACGTGATTAGTGGCGCATGTATTGGCTTTCTTAAAGAGGCGCCCCTGCCCGCTGTGCGCCCGGCCCCCTGGCCGCTGGACCTCTTACTGCTCGGCGGCAGCGCCGCCTATGCCCCGGGCGATACTGCACCGCAGGCCGCCCTGCTGCGGCCGCAAGTGATGCTCTATGGCCACGGCCTGGATGCCGGGCAGTGGGATGAGCATGAGGAAGAGGAAGCCGTGGCCGACGGCTATCGCTCGTGGACCCTGAGTGCTGGCAGCATTCCCGAACTGCGGTAGCAATTACACATTTTACAGCGCTTCCTGCGTCACACCGCCAGCGATGGCCGCCTGCTCTCCAATACCTGGGGCGACCGTTCCCGAGATGCCGCGCTCAATCAGGAATTTATGCAGGGGGAGATCGCCGCCGCCGCCGCCCTGGGCGTTGACACCGTGCAGATTGACGACGGCTGGCAGCAGGGGGTCAGCGCCAATAGCAGCGCCGCCACGGCAGACCGAGGAGTGTGGGAGGGCTTTCACGCCGCCGAAGAGGGTTTTTGGCAGGTGCATGCCCAGCGCTTTCCCCAGGGACTTGGGGCCTTGCAGCAACAGGCCCAGGACGCGGGTATGGAGCTGGGCCTGTGGTTTGCCCCGGACTCTTCGGAAGAATTTGCCCGCTGGCAGGATGACGCCGCGGTGATCTTACAGCTGCATCGCCGGTTGGGGGTCAACGCCTTTAAAATCGATGGGGTCAAAGCCCGCACCCGCTTGGGTGAGCGCCGCCTGCAGCGCTTTTTCCAGCGCGTCCTGCGCGAGTCCCACGGCCGGGTGGTCTTCGATCTGGATGTCACCGCCGAAGTGCGCCCCGGGTATTGGGGCATGCCAGAGGTGGGCACCATCTTTGTGGAAAACCGTTATACCGATTTCCACCGTTGGTGGCCCCACCACAGCTGGCGCAACGCCTGGCAATTGGCCCGCTGGGTCGACCCCCTGCGCCTGCGCATGGAGTTCTTGAATCCCCGCCGTCATCAAGCCCTCTACGCCGACGACCCCCTGGCCCCCACGGCCTGGCCCTTTGCCAGCATCGTCGCCATGACCCTGCCCTTCGCTCCCCTGGCCTGGTGCGAGGTCTCCCACCTCGACCCGGACCTGCTGGCCGAAGCCGCCGCCCTCCTGCACACCTGGCGCCCCCTGCGCCAGCGCTGGGCCTCCTGCCACCACTACGCCTTGGGCGCCACCCCCAGCGCCTGCGGCCTCAGCGCCATGGTCGGCATCGACTCCCAGGGCCTCATCATCATCGCCATCCGCAGCCTGGGCGACGAGGACACCCTTGAGATCCCCTGGTCATCCCTAGCCAGCCCCCCGCGCCAGGTGGAGTCGACTCAACTGCTGCACGGGGAAGGGCAGCTGACCGCCCACCCGGCGAATCAGCGCGGTCTGAGCCTGCGCATTCCCAGTAATTTGCGGCATGTGGTGATGAGGGTTGTGGCCCAGGGGGAATGAGTTGTGGTGTTTGATTACTATGGAAAAAAATCACAGAAAAATTTCCAGTTAAAGCGAATTTTGAATGCTGGCTAGGTAGCACACTACGCTTATATGGCCATTTTAATCGCTACCTTTACTTATATTTACTAGTGTGTGCATAATATACATACACATCATAAATTGAACAAAGAAGATTGCCGTAAAAGACAACATGTGTCCACCCTGGCCCTCGACTATGCTAAAGTACACCAGTATTTCAAATCCTGCAAAGGTACTGATGGGGAGTAAGAATAAAAGTATCTTTGCAATCATATCGTTTTCCACATGTGTGAGTATTTCTGCTGTCAACGATCAGAGGCTCGTGGTATCGATTTCCGTCGAATAGTCCTGTTTGGCGTGAAACATACCGGCATACCTTTTCGGGCTTGCTGTAATTGAATAAGTCAATGTTTCGATGGCTTCCATGCGTCTCCGATTAAGTGCAATTTCGTTGGTTTCCTTTGCGATTCATCGAAAATCGGGGACAGTCACTGCTCTGCGAGAGCCTGGATGGTATCATGGCCAAAACAGGAAAGGGATCGCGCGGGATCAAGGGGGACCGAGCCCATGAA
>REDX01000002.1 GCA_007695355.1 Planctomycetota bacterium | reverse complement strand
TCTGGTCTAAGCGCGTCAGCAGCGGATCGTCGATTTGCTCATGGGCTAAGCTTGCATTGGCATGTTGTTGATCAGCACTCTCCCCCAAGGTTGAGAGCACCTGGGTCCCAGCAGCGTAGACCGCATCGGCAATGGACTCACTCGCACCGATAGCATTATCGAGGGTGGTGGCCAAGGCTTCTAGCTGGCTACTGGCCTCGGGATTACTTTGCGCCAGGGCCTCAACCAGTTCCCCCGCATGTTCGTCCAGTTCTTGGCGCGGAAAATTGTGCACTGCATCGCGGAAATCCTCACCCGCTTGTCGCAATGCCTCCATCGCCGGGGTAATACTGACTTGGCGCAGCATGGGCGTGAGGGGCAAGTCGCCCATGCGCACCTCGCTGGCCGAGCGCGCCACCCGCGGTTGGTCGGTTTTTGCCCAACGTGGCTTGTCCTGATCGATGGAAGCTATAGCCGCACGTACATCTTGCTGGCGTTGATCGGTGCTCGCGGTGCTCGATCCCGCATGATTGGCTGAGCTGGCAGCCATGGGCGCGGGAACGCGAGGATCAACGGTGGCGGTAAATTGGCTGTCCCCATCGCCGGCATGGGCTGGTATGCCACTGCCCCAGCGGGATGCCGAGGAACCCTTGGCAGCCACCATGGAAAAGGATTCATCGCCATCATTTTCACACCAATCCAGGCGGTGCCCTGCGGTGGTGCGCCAACGATTGGCATCAGCGCTGCTGCCGGTCACCACACTGGGACGACTGCGATCTGGCAGGGTTCCAGCAATCAGCGGACGATCGGGATCACCCCCGTGATGCACCAGGGCGACCTCGCTGTCGCTGCCAATGGTAAAATGCAGCCCACCATCTCCACCAGGGGCAAATTGCAGTAAGCGAATACGCCGGGATGGCGGCGCATCGCTGTGGCGATCTGTGATACGCCAAAAGGGCACCCGCACCAGATACCGGCCATCGGCATCAATGGGCGCAGCCCGCCGCCGACGCGCATCTTCTGCGTCCGTGGCATGAATCATCGCTGGCATGGTGCCACGCACCTGCGGCCAGGGTGTGCGCTCAGGCGGGCGGTAGGTGCGATCACCAGGAATGGCCCGCAGACGGTGCTGGTAGAAGCACTCCCACTGGCCATCATCGCCTCGTTCCTGCCGCAACTCGTGCTGCATTGCCACCACCACCCAATCGGCTGAGCCCGGGGCACGGGTGCCGGCGACAAAAAAGCGCAGGCCCGGAGCCAATGCGGGACAGTTCCCTTGCAGCCGCAATTCAACCGCCTGCTCTCGTTCGGCCAGCAAACGCGCCGCGTGTCGGGCCTCTGCATCGGTTTTTACATGCATGCTATCAGCAATACGTTCGCCACTGCCGAGAATGGGGTGTTCGCAGCTGTGGCGATGCTCAAAGCGTGCCTCGGGACGCCGCCAATTGTGATCGCGCACCACCACCGCCGCCGATACCGGACGACACACCAGCTGGCGATCCCATACCACGCACTGATCAATCAGCCCCTCGGCGTAAGGACCCTGGTTCACCGCCCCAGGCAGTGCCTGGGGCAAGGTGCCCAATGCCGGGTCTAATTGTCCATAGCCACCGGGATGATCGATAAAGACCATGCATTCACGGCGCTGGTCTGCGACCACGCGATGGCTGATACCTTCACGCTGCCACCAGCGCTGGCAAAAATCCAAGTCACTTTCCTCGTACTGCACCACGTAATCGCGCTGGGAATACTCCTCGCGCAGCTGCGAGCGATCCATCTCTTCGCCGCTGATGCCATGTTCACGCAGGACTTCTTCGATCATCTCTGGGGTGGTAAAGCCATGATCCACCCCCTCGCTCTCGCTACAGTCGCGCACCACCGCCCGCGAGCGATGCTGATAGCTCAAGCTGGCCAAGGGCTGGGCCAGGGTAATGGCATAGCGATGCTGCAGAGAATCTGAATGGGTGCAGCTGATCGCGAGCACCAAGCCATGGAAGCGCCGTTCCAGCTGCGCTGCCCCGCTATGGCGGAAGCCCAAAATCAAACTACAGCGTTCTCCGCGCAGCGCCGCCATATCGCGTATGGGGTAGTCGCTGCTCACTTCCAGCTGCCATTGGTAAGGGCGGTCAAGGCCTTCCTCGCCACAAGCCGAGAGCACCGCCATAGCCGGCAGATGGGCATCGGGGAAGATCACGCGGACCGGACAGGTTTGCGGCATGACTTATTCCACCTCCGCCGCAGAGGTGCTAATGGAATTATCCACCGACTGCAATTTGCTCAGGGCATCATGAATATCCAATGTGGAGCTTCGCATTTCGGTATCGCTACCCTCAATTTCGGCAACGCCGCCCTCTACCCCCATGGTGGTCATTTCTATCTCTTGCGACATGGCTGCGGACTCTTGGCTGACCAAGGGGATCTTCAACCAGAATGCGATGGAAGCACCTTTTTTACTGCCCGTCTCTTTTTCAGAGGGCACGGTGATTTCAGTACCCGGACTGGTATAGAAATTTGCTTCGGCGGCCAAGCGATGGGAAAAACTCTTGCCCACTGGCGCAGTAATAGAGAGCGCAAGATTTTTTTGCAAGGCGAAGT
>REDX01000093.1 GCA_007695355.1 Planctomycetota bacterium | reverse complement strand
TCGAATATGGGGCACTACTGCGATTTTTAAAGATCACCTTTTGGGTGAATGTCTATTTTGATACAAGTCGTTCCTCAAAACGCAGTTGGGGCGACTTCGTCACCCCAACTGCGTTTTCTAGGTTCAGCCCATTATCCCGCCTTGAATCCAGCATTCCGGGGCTGCGGATAAGTTGCACTCTGCTTGACTCAGACCACTAGGGCTTCCCGTGGTCAGTACTAAGGCTTGAGCGCGGCCACCATTGCCGCGAGGAGGTTTTCCCGTTCGCGGTTTTGTAAGACCCGCGACCAGGCGGTGCCTCCGGCTTCGCCCCGGTTGAGAAGAATGGTAAAGGTGTAGCTGTTTTCCGGGCTGGCATTGATGTAACCAGCAAGGCAGCGGGCCACCGCTAGGGCACCTGTTTTTACCTGGCAGCGCACCCCCGACACCCACTGCTCGCGCAGGGTTTGCCGATAGATTTGCGAGATAGGTAGCCGGTCCATGCGGGCCAGGAGTTGGCAGATGTACCAAGCGCTTGAAAGGTTGTCGTAGGAAAGGCCAGAGCCGTCGAGGAGGCTAATGTGCTCGGCGGGGAGGCCCAGACGGGAGGTTAAAATCTCCATTACCGTGGCGGCGCCGGCAACAATAGATCCCTCGCCACGGTGGCGCTGGCCGAGGACGCGGATAATCTGTTCGCCGTAGAAGTTTTGACTGCGCTGATTAAAAATAGCAAGTGCCCCCATCAGTCCCGAACGGTGTTCGTGCAGGAGTGGGCGGTTGGCGTCCACCCGTCCCAGGCGCACCTGGCCGTCAATGGCGATGCCCTGTTGGCGCAGAATATGGGCCAGGTGATCGCCGGCGAGGAGGTCGGGGTCTTCGTGAATGCTCACTGGAAACCAGGCGGTGGGGGCCTGGTAGCGCCCACTCACGGTGATGGTATTGGAATGTTCGGCGCGATTGACGATAATACCGCCGGAGAGATTGCTGCTTTGGGTGGTGGCGCGATTAATAATGCGTATGCGATCTGAAACCGGCCGGGTAAGCACCTGCACCGGCTCACCGAGGCGCGTGGGTCGAACTTGGACTTCGATGCAGTTATTATTCCAGGCAAAGGCGCTTGCCGGCGCCGAATACCAGGCCTGAATATTGCGCGCTCCGCCGGGATAGGTGCTGGGGCGAATGGGCCCAGCGAAATAGCTATTATCGATGACGATATCACCGCTAATGCGGCGCACGCCCTGCCGCTGTAGGGCCTGGGCCCACTCGATGAAAATGCGATCTGGCTGACGTTCGGTATGGTGTTCGTCCAAAGCGGGATCGCCGCGGGCAATAATGCCCAGCCCGGCAATACTGCCCTGCGCAATATCCGGCCCGAGATTCACTAAACTCGTGACGAACTCGAAATCCTGGCCGAGGTCAAGTAGGGCGGCGGCGGATACCGGCACCTTGGCCACCGAGGCGAGGCGCAATTGCCGCTGCTCATTATGGGTAAAGACAAAGCGCTGTTGGCGCAGGCAGTAGACCGCCACCGCCGCATTGCTGCCCTCGGGGAGGCGATCGATAATCGGCTGCAGTTGTTCGCGCAGCCTTCCCTCGCTGGCGGTGGCGGGGAAGAGGGCGCCTAAAAGCAGGAGTCCCAGCACCCATCGCCGCCGGCCAAGGGCCGGGTGAGGGCGCGGCGCTGGCGGGGAAATTGGGCTGGCAGGCATAGCAATGGATCCTCTCAGAAGACCAGGGAGGGGGACAAACACCGCGCTGCGGGTGGCAAAAGCAGGCTCTGGACGTTTCTGCTGGGGTCTGCCGCAAGGCTTGAAAGACACTCTAAATCGTTTCAGATAAAGGGCCAAGGGCATTGTCTGGACAGCCATCGGGGATCTCTTCGGGCCCCATGGCGCAAATGGCGAGAATGCCGGCAGGGCGAAGGAGGCAATGGTCGAAGTCAGGGGCCTGTTCGGCTGTGCTCTTGTCAGGATGCTGCACCGGCACATGCTAAGCGGGCCATGGATGCTTCCAACCCCTGTCCCCAATGCGGCGCCCTGGTGCCCCTGGCCCGCGAGCAGCGTCCAGGCACCTTCCCATTCTGTAGCGAGCGCTGCCGGACTTTAGACCTGGGCGCCTGGGCCGATGAGTCCTTCGTGGTTCCCGGGCGCAGCCTCACCATGGATATGGAGCAACTGGAAGAAGATCCCCTCGAGGCCCTGCGCCAGCGGGCGCGGCAGTTTCAGCGAGGCGGCCGGTGATCGGCCTGCGCGTGATCCAGGTGCTTGATCACTTGCGGGTCAGCGCCGCGGCGTCGGCAGCGATCAATATGATGCGCTGGCTTAGCGCCCACGATCATCAGGTAATGCTGATTTCCGGTACGGGTGAGCGAGAGCGAGATATTGAAAGCGAAGGCTTCGAATACCGCCGTTATAGCCAGGGCGGGGCCGGCTGGTGGTTTGGCGGCCGTAAGCGCCTCATCCAAGACATTGAAGCCTGGAAGCCAGATCTCCTGCATGTCCAACAGCTAGAATGTCTGGGTCTCTTTCTGAGCGTTGCCGGCAAATTGCAGCTGCCGGTGGTGGTGTCCCTTGCCCGCTTTCCCGATACCCGGGAAGTGGAACTCCTGCGCGATCCCCAGGTGGCGATGCTCATCGCTCCCTCTGACAGTGCCCGCGCCCATCTCTGCGGCCGTTTGGGTTTTCACCGCGATACGGTTACGGTGGTCCCGCACGGACTCGACCTCAAGCGTTATCCCGATGTTCCGCCGCCCAGCCAGGTGCAGACGGTGGGGGCCATCGGCCGCTTCGAGGCCCGCTTTGGTTTTGAGCACCTGCTCTCCGCATTGGCCCTTTGCAATGATGCTGGGGTTCACCTCAATGCCACCCTGGTGGGGAGTGGAGAAGGCGCCGGTCGCCTATCAGAAAGTGTCGAGCGCCTGCGCCTCTCGCAGCAGGTCTCCATTGTCCCTGGTGCGTCGAAAACCAGTTCCATCCTCTCCCGCTTGGACGTTTTAGTTTATCCCGGCTTGGAAGATCTCCTGACCTTAGGCGTTCTTAAGGCCATGGCCTGCGCTCGTCCGGTGGTGGCCTCGGCGGTGGGCTCGATGACCGAATGGATACATGATGGCGAAAACGGCATTTTGGTGCCGCCGGCAAATCCTCAGGCATTGGCTGAAGCTCTCCTCAGTCTGCATCGTAACCCAGAAAAAGTGACCCGTCTTGGCGCAGCTGCCCGCGAGCAGGTGCGGCGACATAATGATTTACGCATGGTTGGTCGCGCTATGCATGAGTGCTATCGCGCCGCCTTGCGTACGGATAGTTCACAGGTGGGCACTGAGGTTATTCGAGCCTATCGTCGACTTACCAGTGCCCAGGTGGATGCCTTACCGGAGGATCGTCGGTGATAGCGTTTATTTCAGATCTTCATGCCAATATGCCGGCGATCGAAGCGGTGTTTGCCGACATCGACTCCCTGGGCACGGTTGATCGCATTTACTGCTTGGGTGATGTCATTGGCTATGGGCCGCAGCCGGTAGAAGCCTTAGAGATGACCATCGATCGTTGCTCGCTGATACTCATGGGCAACCATGAAGCGGCGGTGGTTGGCGGCGCCTATGGATTCCGCGAACAGGCGCGCCGGGCCATCGAGTGGACCCGCGAAGCCATCCGCGAAAACGTCAAGGGTCCCCGCGGCAAGCGGCTTTGGGATCTTTTGCGCAATCTGCCGAGTAAGCACCACTTTGGCGATGTTTTGCTGGTTCATGGTTCGCCCCGGGATCCGGTCATGGAATACGTCCTTGAGTCCGATCTCTGGGAGGGGGCCGATCCGCGCAAAATGCCGGAAATTTTTTCCCTGATTGATCGCCTCTGTTTTGTCGGACACACCCATCGTCCTGGCGTTTTCACAGAAGACCTCTGTTTCTTGCCGGCGAAAGATCTTCTCGACGGCTACGATATCAGCGATGGTCAGAAATATTTGATCAATGTCGGTTCGGTGGGCCAGCCCCGCGATGATGATCCGCGGGCCTGCTACTGTCTCTTCTCCGGAGATGCGGTCTACTTCCGCCGCGTCGAATACGATATTGAAGCCACCGCCAGTTTGGTGCGCGCCAATCCCCATCTCGGAGCGCGTCTGGCAGAGCGCCTGGCCAAAGGTCAATGAATGGTCAACGAAATGGACGGTTCTGGGGTTAAGCCCCCCAGAGCAGATGATGATCGTGGCCTGATCCTCATCGTTGATGACGATGCGGCGGTGTGTTGGAGTTTAGAACAAGCCTTGCAGTCCGAAGGCCATCGCACCCAGGTGGCCGCCGATGCCGGCGCAGCCAAGCGCCAGCTGCGTAAAGAGCGCCCGGACTGCGTGCTTACCGATATTCGCATGCCCGGCGGCAGCGGACTGGAATTGCTCGCCGAGCTCAAAAACCTGTATCCCAGTTTGCCGGTGATTGTAATGACCGCCCACGGCACCATGGAAACCGCCATTCAAGCGGTGCAACAGGGGGCCTTTGATTATTTGCCCAAGCCCATCGCCCTGGACCGTCTACGTAGCGTGGTGGGCAATGCCCTGGGCGAGCGCCGCCTCGCCGCGGTAAGCAGTCGTGGCGAATTGCCGGCAGCATTGGATATGGCGATTATCGGTTCCACTCCGGCGATGCAGGAAGTCTACCGCCGCATTGCCGCCGCCGCCGCCAGCGATATTGGTGTACTGATTACCGGGCCCACGGGCAGCGGTAAGGAATTGGTAGCCCGCGCCCTGCACCGGCATTCCCAGCGATCCCACGGCCCCTTCATTGCGGTTAATTGTGGCGCCTTGCCCGATCACTTGGTAGAGAGCGAACTCTTTGGTCATGAGGTCGGGGCCTTTACCGATGCCAAGCAGGCCAAGCAGGGGCGTATAGAGGCCGCCGATGGCGGTGTCCTCTTCCTCGACGAGGTGGGCGAGCTGCCCCTTCCCACCCAGGTGAAACTGCTGCGCTTTCTCGAGGACCAGCGCCTGCTGCGGGTGGGCGGCGAGGAGGAACGGCAGGTCAATGTGCGCATTATCGCCGCCACCAATCGCAATCTCACCAGTGCCATTGCCGCCGGAGAATTCCGTGAGGATTTATCTTATCGCCTGCGCGTCCTCACCATCGAATTGCCTCCCCTTCGAGATCGCCTTGATGATGTCCCTGATCTCATCGGTTTTTTTCTCAATCGCATAGCCGATCGACTTCAGCGTCGCTTAAGTATAACCGAAGAGGCGATGGCGCTTTTGCGTGCCCATTCCTGGCCCGGTAATGTGCGCGAACTGCGGCATGTCATTGAGGAGGCAGGCGTCCTCGCCACCGGTGGGGTAATTGGCGCCGAGCACCTCAGTCTCAACTCCAACGGCCAGGGCGGTAGCCCTGCCATGAGCCTAGAGCAATCCCTGAGCATGGTCGCCCAGCGGCTCTTCAATCAGGCGCCAGGGGCGGTGCACGCTACCGTACTTGAGCGGGTGGAGCTGCATCTCATCCGCGAAGCCATGGCCCGCACCCAAGGCAATCAATTGCGCGCCGCCGAACTCCTCGGGATTAATCGCATTACCCTCAAAAAGCGCCTGGATCAGGCCGAGGCCGGCAAGGCCGACGGCGGCGCTCAAACGTAATGAGCGAGAATTCCCCCGCCGAAACGACAACGCAAACGGATGTGGTGGTCATTGGCGCCGGGCCCGCAGGCCTTGCCGCTGCCGAGGTGGCCAGCGCTGCAGGCCGCAAGGTGGTGGTGCTTGAGGCTGGGCCGCGGGCAGGACGGAAATTTTTATTGGCCGGTAAGAGTGGCTTAAATCTTACCTGCAGTGCCGATGTCGAGGGTGTCCTGGTGCAGTTAGGATCGGCGGCGGCGCCCTTGGCAGCCGCATTGCGGGCCTGCCCGCCGGCGGCCATTCGCGCCTGGGCGGCAGAGCTCGATACCCCCACCTACGTAGGGACTTCGGGCAAGGTCTTTCCCGTCGAGCAGCGGGCTAATGGTCTGCTCGAGCGCTGGTTGGCCCGCTGTCAGGCCCAGGGTGTGGAACTGCGCTGCCAGCAGCCGGTGCAGGGTTTGCGCCGGGCTGAGGATGGGCGCTGGTGGGTTGATGCGCCCCAGCCCTTACTAGCGAGGGCGGTGGTCCTGGCCATGGGCGGCGCCTCTTGGCCGCAAACCGGCAGCGATGGCGCTTGGTGTCGATGGCTTGGGGCCATGGGCCTGGAGATGGTGCCCTGGGCCAGCGCCAATTGCGGGGTGAACTGCGCCTTTGATGATGTGCTGCGCCGCCACGCTGGCTCGGCGCTAAAAAACCTTCAGGTCCAGGTGGGCGAATGCCACTCCCAGGGGGAGGCGGTGATTACCGACTATGGCTTAGAAGGCATGGCCATCTATCCCCTCATTCCCCAACTGCGGCAGGCCTTGGCCGAGGGGCGGCCGGCGCTGCTGCAGCTCAATCTGCAGCGGGATCGCGATCCTGCGGCGATTGTCGCCGCCCTCCAGCGCGGCCGTAGCGGCGATAGTTTTAGCAAGCGCCTGCGCAGCCGGTTGGGCCTATCGCCGGCGGCGGTGGCCCTTATCCACTGGGCTGGCGGCCGCGAGTTGGCAGACAGGCCGGAAGCATTGGCCGCCCTATGCCGGCGCCTGCCGGTGCCGGTGCAATCCCTGCGCCCCCTTGATGAAGCAATCTCGGTGGCCGGCGGCCTTGGCTGGTCGGCCCTGGACGCTGACTTCCAATTGCGCTCTCAGCCTGGCTGCTATGCCATTGGTGAAATGGTCGACTGGGAAGCGCCCACCGGCGGTTATCTTCTAAGTGTCTGTCTGGCTATGGGCCGCTATGTTGGCCAGCATCTAGCACGCATCGGCACTGGAGCTGCCTGAACAAGAGGGTTCTCGCAGATAGGCCCAATTTTTACAGTCTTTAGCTGCATTGCCTTGCCTCTTGGTCAGATGCCAACCGGGGGACTCTATCTTGCCGCTGACTCCAGCGTCGGTATCACCTTGGCCATGCTTGACTACCCGCTCTACGCCAGCGCCGCCGCTCTGCCAGGCTGGCGTGCCAGCCGCCCCTTGGTGATTGTACTTTCGGGGCCCAGCGGCTCGGGGAAGTCCTCCCTGATTGCCGATTTTCTGGCCATGGTTCCGGACTTCGCGATGAGCGTGAGCGCCACCACTCGCCAACCGCGGCCCGGCGAGGCCCATGGCGTCGCCTATTTCTTCCTTAGCGATGGGGAATTCGACCAATTGGCCGCCGAGAATGGCTTTCTTGAGCACGCCACGGTCTTTGGCCGGCACCGTTACGGCACCCCCCGGCATTTTGTCGAGCAGCAATTGGCATCTGGGCACAATGTCATCATGGATGTGGATGTGCAGGGCGCCGACCAGATCCGCCAAAGCATGCCGGAGGCGGTGCGCATTTTTATCGCTCCGCCCTCGGCCGAAGAACTGGAACGCCGACTGCGCGGCCGCGGCACCGACGACGAGGACAGCATTGCCCGCCGACTCGCCGAGGCTCGGGCCGAAGCCGCCCGCTGGGCCGATTTCCACTATGTGGTGGTCAACGACCAGCGCGAGCGGGCGGTGATCGACCTTGCCGCGATTATCCGCGCCGAGCGCTGCGCCAGCCACCGCTGCCGCTAAGACGGGGAATTGATGGCGGCATCGCTGCCGAGATCAAGCTGATCCAAATCAGAGCCCTTGCCGACCCCGTTGCGCCGGGGCAGCGGACGGTGGGCCCAGCAGCAGGCGGTGCTAACGGTAAGGAAATAATGACCACGAAATCCCACCTGCTCAAGCAGTTGGCTGCACTCCTCGTTGGCGCTGCGCCGCAATTGATGCAGGGGGTCCTCATAATCGGGGGCCGGACAAGGGCGCACGCAGGCATACATGCCTCTGGGCAGAGGAACTTTGCCCTTATGGCCCTGAACCCAGCTCAGCCAACCATGCTCTTGTAAGCGAGTTCCCACCTTTTGCCGCACGGCGGCATCCGGATGGCCTGTATCATCGATGACGAGGGTCAGGAATGCCCGCATAAGAGATCCTTTCCATGGACTAGCCGGCAGGGAGCGATCGTTTTTCCCATCGCTTCATTATAGCCCTGGGTTGGGATTGCTGCCTGCGGAGAATTGCTACATCACCCGAGTGTTCTGTCTATTAAATACCTTGAAGGATTCGCAACGCAGCAGGCGCCCTGCGTCGCAAAGAAGCCTGATGGTTATTTAGTGGACAGGGCATTAGACCCCGCAGTTGCATCGGAGACGCCGATGCAACTGCGGGATAGGCAACGGCTTCCATCAAACGATACCTTCACCCTTAAGATGATAGATAAAAACACAGTTTTGAGGTTCACCAAGGCTTAGAGCGGCAAACCCAGAAGTTTTCCTCAGCACAAGCACATGGAATGCCCCCGAAGTAGACGAATTTTTCGCGCGCCAGCGCCCCATTGCCCCATTCGGGCCGGCCTTGCTGCCGGCCCTGGGGCTGGGCGATCCCCGGCTCAACCTTATGCCAGCCCCAAGCTCAGCCTTGGGCCGGACTTGCATCAGGAGGGTTGGCCTTATAACCCCCCCGCGCTTGTAGCTCAGCTGGTAGAGCAACGGACTTTTAATCCGTGGGTCGTGGGTTCGAGCCCCACCGGGCGCAGTTTATAAACCCCGTGAGTCATTTGACTTGCGGGGTTTTTTAGTTTCGGGGGGGGCTTGCGGCGCAGTCGCTAGGCAGCGCTGGCGAGGATGGCGTCGATGGCCGCAAGCTCCTCGCTGCTGAGCTCCTCGCCGCGTAGACAGCCCAGGCAGTCGCGGATTTGCTCGGGACGGCTGGCGCCGATGATGACGGAGGCCATGACCGGGTGGCGCAGTACCCAGGCGAGGGCGAGCTGGGCGATATTCATGCCGCGGGCTTCGGCAATGGCGCTGAGTTGGCGAACTTTTTCTAGGCGCGGATCCTGTTCGGGATCAATGCGCAGGCGGCCCTTGGCGGCGCGACTGCCCTCGGGAATGCGGCTGAGGTATTTGTCGGTGAGGATGCCCTGGGCCAGGGGCGAGAAGGCGATGGCGCCCATGCCTTCGGCCTCTAGGGCGCTAAACAGGCCCTGCTCCGGCTCGCGGCGGAACATATGATAGCAGGGCTGATGGATGAGGCAGGGCGTGCCGAGGCGGCGCAGGATGGATGCCGCCTCTTGGCTTGCGGCTGGGCCATAATTGGAAATGCCGACATAGAGGGCCTTGCCGCTGCGCACCAGGTGGTCGAGGGCGCCCATGGTCTCTGCAAGCGGGGTGTCGGGATCGGGCCGGTGGTGATAGAAGATGTCGACGTAGTCCAGGCCCATGCGGCGGAGGCTTTGCTCGCAGCTGGCAATCAGGGATTTGCGCGAACCAAAATTGCCATAAGGGCCGGGCCACATATCGTAGCCGGCCTTGCTGGAGATAATCAATTCGTCGCGGTAGGCTTTGAGGTCCTCCTGCAGGATGCGGCCAAAGTTGCTTTCGGCGCTGCCGGGCGGGGGGCCGTAATTATTTGCCAGGTCGAAATGGGTGATGCCCGCGTCGAAGGCGGTGTGAATCATGGCACGAGCGGTTTGGAAGGGGGCATCACCACCAAAATTATGCCAGAGGCCCAAGGAGAGGCTGCTTAGCCGCAGTCCCGATCGGCCGCAACGGCGATAGGACATGGTTTCGTAGCGCTGGTCGCTGGGATGATACATGGCGGGCTCCTTGCTGCTGGCCATCAGCCTTCGGCAAGGCTTTACGGCGCAAGCGATTGGGCATTGACTGCTTATCGCCGGCCGGACCGTTAGCGGCCCACCAGCAAACATCCTTTACGCGTCAAAGGGTCTCCCCCATGCCAATCATGGATTACGGTCATTTTAGCGACGATGGTCGCGAGTTTATCATTACCCGCCACGATACGCCGCGGCCCTGGCACAATTATTTGGTCAATGCCGAGTACGTGGCCAAGGTGACTCAAGTGGGTACTGCTTATGCCTTTTGGCAGCCCCGGGGTGAGGGCCTGCGTTCGAATCTCTTGGAAGACAAAGACGGCTCTGGTGGCCCGCGCTTTGTCTATCTCAAGGATCGGGATAATGGTCAGTACTGGACCCTCACCGGCGCCCCCGATTTCCCCAAGATGAGCCGCTGGCGCTGCCGCGTCGGCTGTGGCTATCAGGTCAATGAAAGCCTGCACAAGGGGGTTGAGGCATCCTGGCGGGTATTTGTGCCGCAGAATGACGACCCCTGCGAACTGTGGACGATTACCGTCACCAATCGCCGCAAGTCCACCTTGAAGCTGGACCTCACGCCCTACACCGAGATGCACCTCACTGGCGGTTCCACGCTGATGGATTTTATTGCCGTGGTGGGTGGCCATTACGATGCTAAGAGCAAGGCCGTATTCGGCATTAATACCTGCGTAAAATTCCCGCCGCGCTTTAAAGCCTTCCTCGCCTCGGATCGCAAGCCCGATCGCGTCACCGTATCGCGCGATGAATTTTTAGGTCATTATCGCGATTATTCCGGGCCCAAGGCAATGGATGAGGAGATCGATAACCGCGAGGCCGGCACCGAGTGGCTGGGGGCCTCCCTCACCCACTGCCTGAGTATCGAGCCCGGGGAATCGGTGACGATTAATTGCGCCCTCGGCATGGTGGAATCGGTGGACGAAGGCCGCGCCCTGATTCAGCGCTATTTAGGCAAGAAAAAGGCCGTGGAAAACAGCTTCCAAGAGCTGAGCGCGCAGACCAATGCGATGGTCAGCCACACCCAGGTGGACACCCCCGATCCCCAGTTCAATCGCTGGTGCAATGTGTGGCTGAAGCAGCAATTGACCTTTGTCGCCCGCTGGGGCCGACTGATTGGCCGCGGCTTCCGCGATATTTTACAGGATACCTTTGGCCACCGCTTGATGGATCCTGCGGTGGCACGGAAGTGCATTATTGAGGTCTTTAGTAAACAGTACGCCGATGGCCGCTGCATTCGCGCCTGGCGGCTGCCCAATGCCCAATTGGATCTCCAGGATTACGCCGATTCGCCTTCCTGGATGATTATGGCCCTGTCCTTCTACCTTAAGGAAAGCGGCGATTTTGCCATTCTCGATGAGCAGGTGCCCTTCCTTAATCGCGATGATCCCTACGCCGCGCCGGTGGCTGCGGCCAGCGTTTGGGAGCATGTGCTGCTGGCCCAGCGCTGGCTGCTCTCCGATCGCGGCCGCCATGGCCTGGTGCGCATCCACTACGGCGATTGGTGCGATACGATGAACGGCGTTGGCAAGGGCGGCGAGGGCGAAAGCGTCATGCTCTCGCAGCAGGTCAAATGGGGTTGTGATCTCCTCGCCGACTTGGCCGAGTATTTGGGCCACAGCGGCATTGTCGGCGAAATGCGCAAAGGGGCCGCCGAATTAACGGCGGCGATTAATACCACCAGCTGGGATGGCGATTGGTATGTGCGCGCCTTTGACGACGAAGGCTTGCCAGTGGGATCGAACACCCCACCGCCCCAGGATAAGGGCGAGGGCCGCATTTTCCTGAATCCCCAGTCCTGGGCGATTATTTCCGGCGTCGCCGATGAGCAGCGGGCCAATTCCAGCATTAAGCACGCGATTAAGCGTTTGGATGTGGGCTATGGCATGGTGCTCAATTGGCCGGCCTTTACCGCCCTGCGCCCACGCATTGGTCAGATGACGGCGATGAGTCCCGGCTTTTATGAAAACGCTTCGGTCTATGTGCACGGCAATTGCTTTTGGGTTTATGCCCTGGCCCACGCCGGCCACGGTGATTTGGCCTGGCGCTATCTGCGCGCGATTCTGCCCGACACCCCGAATAAACCCAATGCCGATACGGAACCCTTTGTGGTGCCCAACTATTACATTGCCCCCAATGTGCAGCGTCGGCAAAGCCGCAATCTCTACCTTTCGGGCTGGCGCACCGGTTCGGCGGCGTGGTTCTACATGACCGCCATTGAGCAAATCCTCGGCGCCGAGGCCGACTACGCTGGTCTGCGCATTCGCCCGCGCCTGCCCGGCGATTGGCAGCAGGCCGCCATCGAGCGCCCCTTCCGCGGGGATACCTACCACATTACCTATCAGCGCCGGCATACCGGCGGCAGCGGCGCCGTGCGCTCGATCACCGTCGATGGCAAGCCGATCAATGGCGATCTGGTGCCGGTCATCGGCGATGGCGGCCGCCATGAGGTGCTGGTGGAATTGGATTAGGCACGACGGTTCCGTCAGAGAGACTTCGCTTATGGGTACTGCTGCCATTCCGCCCCTCCTGCTGCTGCGCCACGGCCAGCCGCAGGGGGTGCGGCCCAAAAGTTTTCTCGGTCACCGGGATCCCGATCTCAATGCCGAGGGTCGGGCCCAGGCCCTGGCCCAGGCCGCACTTATTCCCCAGCGCATCGCCGCCGGGCAGTGCCCGCAGGTGGCGGTGACCTGGTGTTCAGACTTGCTGCGCGCCCAATCCACTGCCGCCCCCGTGGTCAGCGCCCTGGGCTGTCCCCTGCGTTTGGATGGAGCCCTGCGCGAAATCAATTTTGGTTCTTGGGAGGGCCTGACCTTTGCCGAGGTGGATGCTCAGCAGGGTGGCGCCGCCAGTCGCTGGTTTGAAGATCCCGAGGCGACGCGGCCGGAGCAGGGCGAATCCCTGGCCCAGGTCTTTGCCCGGGTGGCCGCCTGCTGCGAACGCATCTGCCAGGGCGATGGCCCCGGCGCCCGCCTGGTGGTGGGACACTTTGGTTCCCTGGCCATGGTCGCCGCCTGGGCCCTGGGCCTTCAACCCCGCCAGGGCCTGCGCCTGGTATTGCAGCGCGGCCAATGCGGACTCATCCTTGAGGGCCGCGTTGCGTGGTGGGGATTGCCCTAGTGGTCTGCGCCAGAAATCCTGCAACCTATCCTTGCCGC
>REDX01000244.1 GCA_007695355.1 Planctomycetota bacterium | reverse complement strand
ATGTGATGGCAATAGAAAGGCCATTCGTATGCTATGAACGTGGCGGCACCTTGGCGGCCCGCATGAAAACTCGGTCAACGGAGAGCGGGCCTCAGATTTCACACCTCTACACGGCCTCGGCAGGATGGTGGTGAGGGATGCGGGCTAGGCGAGAACCAAGCGGGCTTTTCCCTGGATCGTAAAGGTACGAACAACGGCGGCAGGTGGCCCTGGGGAAGAATTTCGCCCCGAGGCGAAGACCTCCTTATTTAATTCGGATACTTATAATCTGATATGAATCGTAATTAATTTGCCAACGCCCCGGTGCCACCTGCACCAGACGATGCTGCTCGCTTCTGGCAAGGGGACGTTCGAGCAGGTCTACCAATTCGGCATTCTCCGTTCCGTGGGAACTCAGCAGTACTGCGCTACCGGAGCTGCCAGCGCATTCGTGGGCGCGTAGGATAATGCCGCCTTCGCTACCGGGGCAGGTCCAGGAGGGCACCAGGGAACCCATTTCCTGCCAGGCCACCGGGCCGGTGATGGTTTGAGCCACTGCTGGAAAACCGGCGTAGCTGGTTTCGGCGGCGAGGGCGGTGCTGACTTCTTGCGCATCGCTGTGGCTGCGCCAGCGGCGGATCTGAAAGCGCATACGGTGCTTGCCGCGATCGGCCTGGGGATCAGGGCTGCAGGGGGCCCGCAGTAGACTCATGCCGAGGCGCCCATTGCGGGCATTAAAACCGTATTTGGCTTCGCTGACCAGGGCCAGGCCCCGCTGGCCGCATTCATCGGTGACCGCAGCCCAGCGGCTGCCGGCGCCTTCCCAGCGGGCTTCTTCTTGTTCGTAGCCCGGCAGTTGGGGGCGTAGGGCAGCGCCGAAGGGGCCGCCGAAACGGGCCAAGCGGCCCTGGTAGCGGGTGGGAATTTCCACCCGCAGTAAGCGATGGGCAATCTGCCAATCGCAGTCGATGCAGAGATTTAAGCCGCGGCTGGCAGCATCTAGGCTCCACTGCACGGTGGCGCTGCCATCGGGCAGGATGAGTTCCTGCTCAAGCACGAGGCGGCAGTCGTGCTGTGCAATGCTGCGCAGCGGGCCCGCTTCCAGGGCCTGGCCGAGGGCGAAGCAGTCGACATCGATTTCCCAGGCATCGTAGGTGCTGGGGTGATCGGGATAGAGCATAAATGCCAGGGGGCCGCCGAGCTCCACCGGCTCGCCGGCGATGCTCAATTGGCAGAGCCGGTGCTGGGCATCAAAGCGGGCTTGCAGCTCGCCATTGTCGAGCAGGCCATCTTGCCAACTGAGGCCTGGGCCCATATCGACAGGAGCATCCTGGAGGGCGGTGGAGGAAAGGGCGGGAATGCGCACCAGGTGTAGGCTGCCCTGGTCATCGCTGAGCACTGCTTGGCGATCGATGGCGAGGGGGTTGAAGCGGATGGCGCCATCGCCAGCGCCAAGTTCATCGCGAATCCCCTTGGCGGCCTGATCGCTGACCTGCTGCAATTGTGGGTTAAGTTCCTCGTAGACCAGGCCGATGGAGGAGCCGGGGATGGCATCGTGGAAGGTGGCGAAGAGCAGGCGTTCCCAGGCCGATTCGGGCAGGGGACCTTGGCCGGCGCAGACGCGGGCTGCTTCCCAGGCCTGCAAGCCGCGCTCGGCGGCGCGGAAGAGGCGCTTGTTCTCGCTTTGGCTGGTGGTGGTGCCGCGGTGTACTTCCAGGTAGAGCTCACCGCGGAAGCGCGGCAGCTGATCTGCAAAGGTGGCGAGGCGATCGAAGAATTCCCGAGGGGAATGCCAGCTGGCTTGGGGAATGCCGGCTACATTGGCGAGGCGGCGGGCGCGTTCGAGGTGCTCTTCGGTGGGACCACCGCCGCCATCGCCATAACCGATGGGGCAAAGCAGGGTGGGATCGATGCCGGCTTGACGATGGTCGGCGAGTCCCTCGCGCAGGCCGTCAACCTGGGCGTGGCCATTAAAGCCAATGGGTGGAAGATGGGCGAGGACGCTGCTGCCGTCATTGCCCTCCCAGAGAAAGCTGGTGTAGGGGAAGGGTGTAACGCGGTTCCAGGTCAATTTATTGGTAAAAAAGGAGTCGCCGCCGGCCAGCCGAATGAGCTGGGGGAGGCAGCCGGAGTAGCCGAAGACATCGGGAATCCATACCACCCGGCCGAGACGACCGCTGATCGCCTGAATGTGGCGTTGGCCATGGATGAGGCAGCGGGCGAGGGTTTCGCCGCCGCTAAGCAAAACGTCGCTCTCCACCTCAAACATGCCATCAACCACCCAGCGGCCCTGGTCGATAAAGGTTTGCACCCGCTGGCGCAGCTGCGGGTCATCGCTGGCCAGGTGGTTGAGCAGCCAGGGCTGGGAATTCATAAAGGTAAATTCGGGGTAGCGCTCCATCAGCCCAGCAACCGTGGCGCAGGTGTGGACATTCTTGCGCCGGGTGGCCGATTCTGGCCAGGTCCAGACCAGATCGAGATGGCTATGGCCCACCAGCCAAGCGGCGCCGTCCCAGTCTGCGGCCGGCAGCCGGTGGCGCAGTTCAACCAGACTTTCGCCGAAAAGGGCCAAATCGCCGCGATCCAGATGATCGAGGCAGTGATTGAGGCCGGCGAGGAGTTGGCGCAGTAGGGGTGGTGCGCTGATCAGGCTGCGCCGCAGGTGCTGACGGCCGCCCTCGGCGCTATTGGCATCGCCCTGGCTGGGGGCCAAGGCTTCCACCAATTCGCTGAGTACCCGCAGTTCGATCCAGGCGGCGTAGGCGCTGGGCTCGCGCAGGCTGATCCAGGCTCCATCAAAGCGGCAGCCGGTGCTGGTAATCGGACTGGGTCGGGCCCAAATCGCGGTTTGCCAACAGCAAGTCTCGATCAGCAATTCGCAGGCGCTATCGGGTAAGAGGCAGCTGGGATGGCCGCAGTCGAGGCCGGCGTAGGCGCTGCCATCGATATGCACCGTGCTTTCCCCCTGGCAGCGCCAGAGCAGGTAGCGGCGGCCCTGCTCATGGGGGCTGGCAGCGGGGATGGAACAGCGGAAATAGCGGCAGCGCCAGTCGTGGCTGGGCAGGCCGAAGGAGTCCCCGATGGCCACCGGGGCAAAGGTGGCACCCATTGCCTGCTGCGGATTGCCCGGGGGATAGAGATCCTGCGAGCCCTCCACGCTTATGGCCTCCTGCTGCCGAGCGGACAAGGCATGCAGCCGCTTGAGGGCCCCGGTGATGCGATCCCGGATGAGTTGTGGGAGGCAGTTATAGGGGCTGCGGGATGGGTTCATGTTCCGTATAGTGACGGTAGTGGTTGCGAGGCAATGGTAGGTGCTTGATCAAGCTTGGCTTAAACCTGCTTGATTGCCCGGTATTGCGCCCTGCAATGGGGCTATGGACCTGGAAGAACTGCCACTGCGGATGCATTCGATCCAGACCTTGGGCTGCGTCGACGGCCCGGGTCTGCGCATGGTGGTGTTTTGTCAGGGCTGCCCCCTCAACTGTTCCTACTGCCACAATCCCGATACCCGTACTGGGCGTGGTGGGCAGATTTTCACCCGCCAGGCCTTGGCGGAGCGTATCCAGCGCTCACGTCCCTATTTTGGTCGTCGTGGCGGAGTCACCTTTAGCGGTGGCGAACCCCTCGCCCAGGCTGTGTCCCTGGTGCCGATGCTCGAGGATTGCCAGGCTGCTGGCATCCACACCGCCATCGATACCGCTGGCGTTGTCCTTTCGCCACCGGTCCGCCGAATTATGGAACTTGCGGATATGTTCATCCTGGACATTAAGCATGCTCATGACGAGGGTTTTCGCCAATTGACCGGTGGCTCTCTGCAGCGCAGTCTCGATTTTCTCGACGCCTTGGTGAGTCTCGGCAAGCCGGTGTGGATCCGTCAAGTCATGGTGCCTGGTATCACCATGATCGATGAGCAGGTACAGGCCCTTGGCGATCTTCTTCTTGCTAAAGGGCGCCAGCGGATCATTGAACGGGTAGAGTTACTGCCCTTTCACCGCATGGCCGATCACAAGTATGAGGAAATGGGGATTCCCTTGCCGCTCCCTGGGGTCGCCGATGCTGACCCGATTGCTGTGCGTGAACTGGCGAAACTTTTGGACGCCAGAGGTTTGCCCGTCCCCCAGACTGGGCAACCGGCCGCTTCTCCACCGCCCCCCCCGGCCATCAGTCAGGCCACATCAAAAGTGTAATTTTTTTCGGAAGGAAGACCATGCGCAATCGCTGGTTGATCGCCGCCGCTGCGGTTGCTATCCATCTCTCCATTGGATCGGTCTACGCATATTCGGTGCTCAAAAACCCGCTTGAGGCCACTCTGGGGTGGTCTGATCTCACGGTTACCGGTAGCTTCTCCTTAGCTATCGCCTTGCTTGGCGTCTCGGCCGCGGTCTTTGGGCCCTTCGTTGAGCGTTTTGGACCGCGGGTGTCGGCCAGCGTTGCTGGCTGCTGCTATGGTTCTGGAATGTTGTTGGCTGGTCTCGCTTGCCACCTCAATTCGGTGGTCCTTTTTTATATTGGCTTTGGTGTTCTTGGCGGTATCGGACTTGGGGTTGGTTATATCTCTCCGGTAAGCACCCTAGTGAAATACTTTCCAGATCGTCGCGGCTTGGCTACGGGCCTGGCGATTATGGGTTTTGGGTTGGGATCCCTGGTTTATGGGCCAATTATGGCGTATCTCTTGGGTAGTCATCATCCGGCAGTGATGTTTTGGGTCTTGGGCGCTTGGTATATGGTGGTTATGGTGGGAGTTGCGCAGTACCTCAAAAAACCTGCCGATCTAGCACCCGGGACGGCTCAGGTCTATACGGTTAAGAGGCGCCCAGACCTTGCTCAGATGGGGGTGCGCGAGGCCACCGGAACCCTGCGCTTTTATCTCCTCTGGGCTATGCTGTTCATTAACGTCGCCTGTGGCATAGCGATTATTTCATCCGCCTCGCCATTGTTAGAAAACCCCAAAACCTTCGGTTTGGATAAGGTACAGGCAGCGGGTATTGTCGGCCTGATGGGGCTTTTTAATGGCATCGGTCGCCTACTTTGGGCATCTGCCTCCGACTACCTGGGACGCGCCAATACCTACCTTATCTTTTTTGGCATTCAGATCATCGCCTTCGCATGGCTGCCCTCCATTAGTAGCCTGATCCTCTTTCAGATTGTGCTTTTTACGATTATGACCTGTTATGGCGGCGGCTTTGCGACCGTGCCCGCCTTTATCGGCGACCTCTTCGGCACCAAAGCCCTGGGCGCCATCCACGGTTGCATTCTCACCGCCTGGTCGGCTGCCGGAATCTGTGGCCCCCTGCTGTACTCCTGGTTATCCATGCGCACCGGTGATCCAAAGCTTGTTCTGCAAATCTTTGCCGGTGCCTTTGTCTTGGCCTTTATTATCACCATGATCTTACGCTTTGATATTGCGCGCATCCGCCGCCGTCAGGATTCTCTTGCCAGCCCGCAATTGGGCGTTTAGGCCTGCCGTGCAGGCGGCGATGAGCCGGCCTCGAAGGTTTATCACGCAACGCTTTTCACTGCAACCTGCTTAGCTCCAGCGTCGGCGCCAGGCTGCTGGGCTCATGCCCTCAGCGGCGCTAAAGGCACGGCTAAAAGCGGCGGCAGAGCGGTAGCCGCAGCGGCGGGCGATGGCACCGACGCTCAAGCCTTCCGTGCGCAGTAACTGCCGGGCCTCATTTAAGCGTAGGCGTCGCAGAAAATCCCCCGGCGCTTGACCGCGTTCGGCGCAGTAGCGCTGGTGGAAATGGCCACGACTAAGGCCGGCGGCACGTGCCATATCGCGGCTGGTGCAACCGGCCCGGTAGGCCCGCTGGGCGTGGGCTTCGGCCCGAGCCAAAGGATCTTCGGCAGCGGCATGGATATTAGCGCTATGACTGGCCACCAGGCCGGCCAGCCACCAACTCAATTGCTGTTCAACCAAAAAGGCGTCCATACCGCCAAGCCACCAGCGGTCGCAGCAGGTGGCGATAATGCGTGCCGCTGCCGGTGCAGCGCCTTGATCGAATACCATGGGCAGGTCCCAGCCCCAGATTTGACGGGGGGCAGGCTGTCCCGGGCTGCCCTTGGCCGGACGTAGACCGTAAATTGGATGCGGCTGGCGGGGGCGATGGATGGGATCGAAGTCCACCAGTCGCAGCTCCGATCCCGGTGGCGGCAACAGTAGGCCTCGCTGCTGGCGATGGGCCAGCAGGACGCTACCCGGGGGCAGCAATTGCTGCCTCCCCTCGGCGTCTTGCCAGGGCACCCGCCCTTCATCGACCAGGGCCAGGGTCCAGGCCCGGCGGCGGGGCAGGGTTAGACGGCCGGAAACCTGACGTTGGCGGTGAATCCAGGTGGCGAGAATGACGGGGCCGTAGGCATGGGCAGGGGGAAGAACCGGTCCGGGCATGACGGCATCAGACATAAGGACAATATTCATACAATCTGCAAACTGGTGTCGGCGCCGCCCTGTGCACACTTCTCGGCCATGTACACCACCCCCCGCATTATTCCCATCGCTCACGACTTCCGCCACGAGGCGGTGGACGCCATTAACGACAGCCCCCGCCAACGCGAGTTCCGCCGCATAGCGCCGATGCCCTATGGCGCGGTCCTTATCGCCCGCGATGATATGGACGAGGAATGCATTCGCTGGCATTTGCGCACCATGCGCGAACTGGGCTTCAATAGCATAAAGCAATTCATGGGCTGCGACCGCTGGTCCACCGAGAATCTCGAGCGCATGGCTTGGGAGGAAGGTTTGACTCCCTGGTGGTATGGCGAAGGCGGCTGGGAGCCAATCAGCGATGAGCTCTGCGGGCGCCTGGGTTTGGATCCGGCCCTGCCCATCGCCGAGCTGCGTAGCCATCCCAAAATGGTCGAATATCAGCGTGGGGTGCTGGCCAAGCGCTTTGGCCGGCCCAAGCTCAAGCTCAATCCCGAAGCGCAAGAGGGTATGTTTGAGCAAGATCTCAAGTCGGTGGTGGGCCGCCTTGGCGCTGGTCCGGAATTGCCGGAAGAGTTTTTCCCGCTCTATAAGGATTGGCTGCGTCGTCATTACAACAATGATATTCAGGCGCTCAATGCAGCCTGGAATTGCAGCGGCAGCTATGCCGACGATCCAACCAGCGGTTACCCGTCCTTTGACGATTTGCCTTATGCGGCGGCGGTGAGTAAGCGTGAATATCGGCGTATCCGCGACATTCTCCATTTTAAGGCAGAGTGGAAAAATAATGATGTATTGGCCACCTGTAATCAGGGCCGAGAGCGCGATCCCTATGAGCCCCATCGCTCGGGTGGCGAAATGGGCCTTTTTCTGCCCTTTGCCAGCCGCGGTACCGATATGGAGGGGATTGCTCAATCGATGAAGGACGCGGGAAGCTTCTATCCCAGTATCCATCTCTGCTGGCACTTTGAAGAAACCTATTACGAGGTGGCGCGCCCGGTATTTATGCAGGCCAGTTTTGTTGCTGACTTAAACAAGGGTGGTTGGACTGCCCCCTGGGAAAGCACCGGTGGTCCCCAGCACACCTCCGGTTCCAAGGCGCCCCTGTTTCCCTACGTCGCCGATCAGCAGCCCGGCTATACGGTGCACGCCGGCACCATGACCCAACTTCAGTTAAGCTATCTTGCCGCCGGCTGCCGTGGTTCGGGCATTTGGAGTTGGAATGCCCGTCTGGCTGGGGTTGAGGCCGGCGAATATGCCCTGCTCGATCGCAATGAGCAGGTTTGTGAGCGCACCCGCCGGGTGGGCACCATTGCCCGCGCCGCCAATGATCTGCGCGATGAGTTGTGGGCCGCCCATAAGGAACCCCAGGTCGGCATTCTCATGGACTGGGATAATGAGGCGATCTGGGCTGCCATGGGTCAGTTTGGCCGGACCGTGTTTAAGCATTTCCCTATGGAGGGGCGGGTTGGTGCCTCGCGCGCCTGTATCGACGCCAGTATCCCCTACGAATATGTCACAGCTACCAATCTGCGGGCTGGCCTTGCCAGCCGCTATCCGGTGATCTATATGCCGGCAGTGCTGGGTCTCTCCCGGGATCTCCTGCCCATTCTCAGCGATTACGTCAAGGCCGGTGGCCGGCTGGTAATGGATCTCCCCGGGGGCTGCTACGATGAAACTGGCCGGGTGCTCTTTACCAAGGCAGGCACGTCCTTTGCCGAACTTTTCGGCGTCGAGCTCGCCGATCTGCACTACGGCGGCACCAATGCAAGCTGGCGTTTGGATGGTGATGACATCCAGGGCTATACCGCCGATTTGAATCTCGTTGGCGCCGAGGCTATCGCTCACTACGAGCATGGTCAGGTGGCGATGACCGAGCACCATCTGGGTGCTGGCTCGGCGGTATTGCTGGGCTGGGAGGCTGGTCGCGCTTGCTATCGTCCGGGCAATCTGCGCTGGCAGCAGCGCCTAGCCCAGGCCCTTCTTGGCGATGCTAAGCCCTTTTATCAGGTCCTCGGTGGCCCGGTGGCTTACCGTTTGGCGGCGCCGGGCGCCGATCATTACTTCCTAATTAATGAAGGCCCCGCCCGTCACGCTGCCTTTACCATTCTGCCACGGGCTTATGCAGCCTGCACCGATGTCCTCAGCGGTGAATCCGTGGATATCGGCGCTCCAGTGGCGGTGGAGCAGGACGGCGGGCGCTGGCTGCGCTGCTCTTATATTCCCTAGCTTGTAGGTGCTCAAACGGCCTCCGTGCGGCCTGGAGCGGGGCCAATCTTGAGCAGTTCACCTTGTATCTCAAGTTGGCTAGTGAGCTGGCTGCTGACGGTTAGGCATTGCACGACTGGAGTGGCTTGAGCCACTCCAGTCGTCAACGGTTAGTCGCGATTGCGGATTACCACACAGCGATGGCCAAAGGTATTGGCGATTCTTAGAGTGGATTCGCCAGGGCCTTTAGCGCCTGGTAACGATTGCGTACATCGCTGGCCAGCTTGCCATTGAGAATCTTAGCGGCTTGGGGATCAGACTGGGTGAGAATCCGGAAACGGCCTTGGCGCTTGGTAAATTGCTCAATGTCAGCACTGGGCTCTTTGCTATCGATTTGCAGGGGTGTTTTCCCCTGCTCGCGAAGGCGGGGATCATAGCGGTAGAGCGGCCAGAATCCGGTATTCACCGCATCTTTGTGCAGATCAGTGGCAGTGCGCATATCAATGCCATGGGCAATGCAGTGACTATAGGCGATAATTATCGACGGCCCAGGGAAGGCCTCGGCTTCTTGGATCGCCTTAACCGTTTGTGCAGGATTGGCACCATACGCAATTTGCGCGACGTAGATGCCGCCGTAGGCGATGAAGGAGGCGCCGAGATCTTTGCGCGGGGCATCCTTGCCGCTGGCGGCAAACTTAGCGACTGCTGCGCGCGGTGTCGACTTGGAGCTTTGTCCGCCGGTATTCGAATAGACTCCGGTGTCGAGCACCAGGACATTGACATTGGCGCCGGAAGCCAAGACGTGATCAAGGCCGCCAAATCCGATATCGTAAGCCCAGCCATCACCGCCCATAATCCACATCGAGCGCGGCACTAAATTATCCGCCAATGAGAGCAGGTGCTGACAGTGGGGATTATCGCAGCTGATCAATTGCTGTTTGAGCTCTTCGACGAGTCGCCGCCGCTCGGCAATACCGGACTCGCTGGTATCGGCCGGTGCCAGGAGGGCGTGCTGCAGTTCTGCGGAGATACAATCGCAGTCGCTTAAGGCTTCTTGCGCCATGCGGGTGAACTGGTCTTGGCTAAGGCGCATGCCAAGGCCAAATTCGGCATTGTCTTCAAAAAGGCTATTTGACCAGGCTGGACCGCGACCCTGACGATTGCTGGCCCAAGGGGTGGTGGGCAGGTTGCCGCCATAGATAGAGGAACAGCCGGTGGCATTGGCGATTAAAGCGCGATCGCCAAAGAGCTGGGAAACCAATTTAACATAAGGCGTTTCGCCGCAGCCACCGCAGGCGCCGCTAAATTCAAAGAGGGGATCCATCAACTGCGATCCCTTGGGCGTCGCTACGCTAATACTTTCGGGGCGTAAGCCTTCGAGTTCGACAAAGTAGGACCAATTGGGGATCTCCCGTTCGCGCACCTCATCGAAGGGTGTCATATTGATGGCCTTGCGCCCGGTGGGCTGTTTGTCCGCATCTTTTTCCATGGCTGGGCAGACATGGACGCAGGCGCCGCAGCCGGTGCAGTCCTCGGCCGCCACCTGCAGCGTGTAGGCGAGGCCATCCATACCACGGCCTTTGGGGTTGGTGGAGCGCCAGCCGTCGGGGCAGGCTCCACTTGCCTGGGTGGCGTCATAGACCTTGGGCCGAATGGTGGCGTGGGGACAAACGAAGGAGCACAGATTGCACTGAATGCAGGTATCGGGATCCCAAATCGGTACTTCCAGGCCGATTGCCCGCTTCTCGAAACGGGTGGTGCCCGTCGGCCAGGTGCCATCGTCCGGGATCGCGCTAACCGGCAGGGAATCGCCCTCGCCCTTAATCATCGCTGCGGTAACCGTCTGCACAAATTCAGGGGCATCGGCCGGAACGGCCATGCACATGCCAATGGCTGAAGCGGCTTCACCAAGGGGTACTTCTACCAGTCGCTCGGCGGCGGCGCGAGCGGCGCGGATGTTCATTTCCACGACCTTGGGCCCCTTAGAGCCGTAAGTTTTCTTGACGGCATCTTCAATCATGCGCAAGGCCTGATCTTGGGGCAGGACTCCAGAAATAGCGAAGAAGCAGGCCTGCATAATGACATTGATGCGACCGCCAAGGCCAATTTCTTTGCCCAGGGCATAGGCATCGATGGCGAAAAACCGAGCCTTCTTTTGGATGAGTTGTTCTTGCACCTTGCGCGGTAAATCCTGCCAAATGGCATTGCCGGTATTGGGTGCATTGAGAAGAAATACCCCGCCTTCGCGCAGACTATCAATCATCGGATAGCGGGTGAGAAATGGGAAGCTGTGGCAGGCGACAAAGTCGGCCTTCTCAATTAAATAGGTGCTGCGAATTGGCTGGGGGCTAAAGCGCAGGTGCGATACCGTCATTGATCCAGATTTTTTGGAGTCATAGACAAAGTAGCCCTGGCAGTGATAGTCGGTGCCATCGCCGATGATCTTAATCGAATTTTTGTTTGCTCCCACTGTGCCGTCGGCGCCAAGTCCGTAAAAGAGAGCGCGATGTACGCCGTCGGCCTCGCATGAAAACTGATGATCCCAGCGTAGCCAATTGTCGGTGAGGTCATCGATAATGCCTACCACAAAGTGGTTGCGTGGTTGCTCTTCGCTGAGGTTGTCAAATACCGCTTTGGCCATGGCAGCATTGAATTCTTTGCTGCCTAGTCCGTAGCGACCACCATAAACACGGGGCATACCCTGGCTGAAGCCGCCGTTATTCATCTGTTCCATGACCGCGGTCTGAACATCTTGGTAGAGGGGTTCGCCAGCGGCTCCAGGCTCTTTGGTGCGGTCGAGCACGCCAATGCGCTTGACGCTGGCTGGTAGGGCCGCGATCAAGTGGGACACGGAGAATGGGCGAAATAGTCGAACCGTAACTAGACCCACCTTTTCACCTTGGGAATTGAGGTGATCCACTACTTCGGTGAGGGTTTCACAGGCAGAGCCCATGGCGATCACCACCCGCTCGGCATCTGGACTGCCATGATAATCGAAGAGGCGGTACTGGCGGCCTGTGCGTTCGGCAAGGTGATCCATGGTCCGTTGCACGATTTCGGGCGTACGTTGGTAGTAGGGGTTGCAGGTTTCCCGGCCTTGGAAATAGACATCGGGATTCTGGGCGGTACCGCGGATAACGGGACGATCGGGGCTTAGGCCCCGTTGCCGGTGGGCGAATACCGCCTCTTCACTGATTAGCCACCGCAGATCATCGTCGCTTAGGGTGGCGACTTTCTGCACTTCGTGGGAGGTGCGAAAGCCATCGAAAAAGTGAATGAAGGGAAGGCGCGCCTCTAAAGTGGCAGCATGGGCGATGGCGGCCATGTCGCCGACTTCTTGCACCGATCCTGATCCCAGCATGCACCAGCCAGTGGAGCGGGCGGCCATAATATCTGAGTGATCGCCAAAGATTGAAAGTCCCTGGGTGGCGATGGCGCGGGCTGTAACATGAAAGACCGCCGGAGTAAGTTCGCCGGCAATCTTGAACATATTCGGGATCATCAGTAAAAGGCCTTGGCTGGCCGTAAAGGTGGTGGTCAAGGCGCCGGTGGTGAGGGCCCCGTGCACAGCACCAGCGGCACCACCTTCCGACTGCATTTCGGTCACCGAGGGCGTATGCCCCCAAATATTACGCTGGCCTTCGGCGGCCAGGGCATCCGCAATTTCGCCCATGGTGGAAGAGGGCGTAATTGGATAGATCGCAATCACCTCGCTTAAACGAAAGGCGACTTCAGCGGCGGCGGTATTGCCGTCGATGGTTTCGTAGCTGAGGGATGACGCGGGGGGGGTATTGACGGTGATCATGGTATGCTCGCATGGTTATCGCAGAGGCTGGCCCGATTCGAGGCGAGGGCGGGTTGTCCTTGCCGAAGGGAGATAGCTTAAGATTCCGCCCCTCGCCATGCAAACACCCAATTCGACCTTTTATACAAAGTGCGCAGGCTGGCCTATCTGCGGTGGCCGCCTAGATAATGGAGTGGGCCTTCCCCTTCAGCCTTAAGCATCTGTCTCTCCTAACAGTTATGGCGGCGGATGAGAGACCTGGGAAAGCCCGCTGTGGCAGCAGAGAGAGCCTTGGAAAAGCTTCAACAGGCTGGCCTGATTGACGCACATGCTTTCGAGGACAGGTCTCTTATGCTGCGCCAAGGGACATAAAAAAGCCCTACAGCAGGCAGTTGGCCTGCTGTAGGGCTTGAAAAAATGCCGGAGGGGAGATTCGAACTCCCGACCTTCGCTTTACGAAAGCGCTGCTCTACCCCTGAGCTACACCG